>CAZWZH010000163.1:0-15172 GCA_964638775.1 uncultured Pseudomonadales bacterium | reverse complement strand
CCGTCGATGCCCATCGGCGTGCGGCCGCCGTTGATGACGATCTCGTATCCCGACGGGAAACGATCGCTGCGGTCCACCCGGCGAATGTCCATGGAGAGCACCACGTTCTGATCGCCGATCGCCTCCGCACACTCCGCGATGAGCGCCGGCCGCTTTACGGCCGCGGTGTTGACGTTGATCTTCTCGGCACCGGCCAGCCGCAGGTCTGTTGCATCGGCGACCGAACGGACACCGCCTCCCACGGAAAGCGGAATGAACACTTCCCGGGCAACCGCTTCAACCACGTCCAGCATGATCGACCGGTTGTCGCTGGAAGCCGTGATGTCGTAGAAAACCAGTTCATCGAGCCCGTCGGCATAGTATTCCCGGGCCTTTTCCACCGGGTCGCCGATATCCTTCGTGTTCACGAATCGGATGCTCTTGGCGAGCTTGCCGTTTCGCACGTCCAGGCAGGCGATCAGGCGCTTGCTCAGCACGCTGCGCTCCCTCGCGAACGCCGCCGCAAGCGGGCGCCCCTTCCGGCTCCGCGCTCCGGGCCGATCCTCTCCCCGGTCATGGGTGTCATGACGCCGGCGCCCCGTTCCAGCGCGAGAATTTCTCCAGCAGGCGCAGGCCCACCCGGCCGCTCTTCTCCGGGTGGAATTGGGTGGCGAAATAGCTGCCCCAGCCGACGGCCGAGGCGAACTGCGTTTCGTAGTCGGTCAGCGCGCACACGTCTTCGTCGCGCCTCGGCACCGGGTAGTAGCCATGCACGAAATAGAACTCGTCGCCCGGCTCGATGCCTTCCAGCAACGGGTGCGCCCTCACCGGCCGCACCTCGTTCCAGCCCATGTGCGGAATCTTGAGTTCCGGCCGGTCGAACCGGAACCGCTTCACGGTACCGGGCACGATGCCCAGCGTCCGGGTGTCCTGCTCCTCGGAATGTTCCATCGAGATCTGCAGGCCAAGACAGATGCCAAGTACCGGTTTGCCCCCACGGATGGCGGATTTGAGGGCGGCGTCCAGGCCCGCCCTGGAGAGGCTGCGCATGGCGCTGCCCGCCGCACCCACGCCGGGAAAGATCACCCGCCCGGCATCGAGCAGCCGCTCCGGGTCGCTGCTGATGACCGCGTGCATGCCCACTTCCGCGCAGGCGCGTTGCACGCTCTTCAGATTGCCCGCATCGTAGTCGACAATGAAAACGGGATCGGTCACCCGGCTGCCTCTCGCTCAGGAGCGGCGATTACACACGGGCGGCGCCCGGTAATCCAGACCGAGCAGATCGAAATAGTTCTGGCCCAGGGCAATGTTGCGGAACGCCGTGTCGTCCAGGTACCCATAGATGCGGCTGGTGACCCGCAGGTCGTCCCGGTACTTCTCGTAGGTCTGGCGGTGCGAAGCGACGAAGTCCGTGCCCGGCAGAACACGCTCCGAGTACTCGTTCAGGAACGGCACATAGTGCGCCCGGCTGTCCGGTTCGGCGAAATAGTGCTCGTCGATCACCCGCCAGGATAGATCGATCATCAGCCGCGGGTGGCGGTCGAGCAACGACTTCAGCACCTCGATGTGCTGCTGCGGGTCGATGCTCACCAGTTCCCTCGACAGGCCCATATGCATCCAGATGATTGCGTTGCCGGGATAAGCAGCCAACATCCGCTCGATCAGGTGCAGGTAGGCGGTGGGGTCCTCGTCGTTGCCGAGGTCAGCGTGCACTGCCAGCGGGATGTTCCTTGCCCTCAGCACCTCCATGAAGGCGCCCCAGCCGGCAAGCGTCGACTCGGCCACCGGTTCGTGCCCGTTGCCGAACAGCGCCTGCTTGACCAGGTTCACCTCACCCATCCATCCAAAGGCTCCGGGATGCTCCCGGTCCAGGAGCTGCATGCCCCTGAGCACCGACTCGGGCCGCGCCAGATCCGGAAACGTCATCGACAGCACGATGTGAATGCCCGGGCGCGACCTCGAGACAAAGGCCTCGGCATTGGCGATGTCGTTCCTGAGCGTCGGCATTACCGGTGTGCCGGGACAGCGCAGGTAGTAGGTGCACGAGGAGTCCGCCGGCAGCGTCTGCCCGATCCCCATCACGGTGACGAAGCGCACACCGCTGCGCTCCAGGTACGACACCACTTCCTCGAACGGCAGCGCCGGCCCACCGAAGGGGCGGAAATGCAGGTGCGCGTCCACCACCGCGGTCTGTGGCTGGCGGTCACGGTCGTAGCAGCGCGCGCTTTCCTCGACAAACGCGGTCAGCGGGAAGTTCGATGCACAGCCTCCCAGCACGGCGGCCGCGATCGAGATGACCGGGATGAGGGCAGCGGGCCAGCGCATCCGATGTCCTGTCCTTCCGGTTCCCCGTCATCCCGAATACCTCGCAATCATGTTGCTCCCGGGCCTTATGTCAAGCGACTTCAGCCAGAAAACGACCGCTACCGCATATCGGTGTACGGCAAGAACCTGTCCGTTTGATTCCTTGCACTTCAGAGCTCGTTCGGCGCGTCAATGCAAGGCGCGGCCCGCGGCAGCAAGTGAGTGTCCGACGGGGACTATTCCAGGCGCGGGTCGATCTCGTAGATGACCTGGGAGGTGCGCGGCACGGCCTGGAAGTCGCTCTGGACGTCGATGGGCAGCGCATCGCGAATGGTCATGCGCCAAATGACGAAACCCGCCGTGGCGAGCGCAATGAAGCCGCAGAAGGCGAACAGGCCGCCGGCGCCGCCGAAGAAGACCGCCAGCGACGCCGCCGCCGGTCCCGCCGCCGCGCCGAGCCCGTAAGCCATGATCAGGCCTCCCGACATGGGCACAAGGTCTTCGAGACGTACGTAATCGAAGGTATAGGCCACCGCGAGGGGGTAGAGGGTGAAGCTAAGCCCCCCGAACAGCGCGCCGACCAGCATCAGGGCCGCTCCGGAATTCGCGACAAGGCCCATGAGCCACGCACAGGCTGCAGCGGTGCCGGCTGCAACGAATAATATGACCTTGCGTCGGTCGATCAGGTCGGAGAGCTTGCCCATGGGCCATTGCAAAAGCAGTCCGCCGACGATGACGGCTCCCATGAACTGGGCGGTTCGCTCGGCATCAAGACCGCTCAGTTGGGCGAACAGCGGGCCCACGCCATAGAAAGCCCCGAGGATCACCCCGCAGCCGAAGGCGATGGTCATGCCTGTAGGCGAGATTTCCCACAGCTTGAGGAATTGGAAACTCACCTGGGGCCGCAGCGGCGGTGCCTGGACCCTGGTGACCGCAACGGGCACGATGGCCAGCGACATCAGGATGGACATCAGCAGATAGACGGCAAACCCCGACTCGTCGGGCACGTTGATCAGGAACTGTCCCACGCCCTGGGCCAGGTAGACGGTAACCTGATAGAGAGCGAAGATTTGCCCGCGAGTGCTGTTCTCCGAGCGCTCGTTGACCCAGCTCTCCGTGCACATGAACATGCCGACGGCACACATGCCCACAATCAGACGAAGCGCGCCCCAGAGCCATGGGTCCACCAGGAAGGCGTGGGCCAATGTGGCCGCGGACATCATCGACCCGAGCGCCACGAAGGCGCGGATGTGGCCGACGCCGGCAATCAGCTTCTGGCCGTAACCCGTGCCGAGCACGATGCCGGCGTAGTACATGGACATCACCATGCCCACCGCCCAGGGGGGCTGCTCCGCCGCGCCCATGCGGAAGGCGAGCACCGTCGACAGGGCGCCGCCGCCCATCATGAGCAGGGCCGTGCCCAGGAGCAGTGACGAGACCGAACGCAGCGAGTGACTCAGCGGCATGACGGCCGGCGCTCCAGCAGGCTCTGACGCGCAATGGTCCCGAACTGCATCTCTGCTCCCTGCAACGAGAAACGCCCCAACGGGCGAGCCGGGGCGTTACAAAGTGTGTGAACCGGTGCGGTATACGCCCTCGGCGGCTGTCCGACCGCCGGTCAGCGCGGGCGCGCATCCTATACGTCAAGTTCTGCGGCGCAATAGTTGAATCCGTCAGAAAACACGCCGCACGCGACCTGTTGGCATGCACCGATCGGATTGGCCCGCGCAAACGCCCTGGGCGCGAAAGAGCGCCGTCGAACCCGAAGCGTCAGGTTGCCTGCCGTGGGCTACCGGTTGCGTGTTTGAGGACCGATGTTGCGGCGCTGATCATCGCCGAGACGTCGCTGAGATTGGCAGGCACAATGAGTGTGTTGCCCTCTTTCGCCAGGCTGCCGAACCGTTCCAGGTAATCTTCCGCGACCCGGAGTTGCATGGCCTTGTCGCCACCCTCGGAATCCAGGGCTACCGCCACCTTCTTCAGACCCTCCGCCGTCGCCTGGGCCACCGCGAGAATGGCCGCCGCCTCGCCCTCGGCCTCGTTCACCTGCTGCTGCCGGACGGCCTCCGATTCCTTGATGACCCGCTGCTTCTCGCCCTCCGCCTCGTTGATCTTGGCGTCCCGCTCGCCTTCTGACTGCAGGATCACGGCCCGCTTCTCCCGTTCGGCGCGCATCTGCTTTTCCATGGCGGTGAGCACGTCGCGCGGCGGGTTGATGTTCCGGATCTCGTAGCGGAGCACCTTCACGCCCCAGGGATTCGATGCCTTGTCGAGTTCCTCCACCACCCGCTGGTTGATCTGGCTGCGTTCCTCGAAGGTCTTGTCGAGCTCGATCTTGCCGATTTCGCTTCTGAGCGTGGTCTGGGCGAGCTGCGCGATGCCGAAGAGGTAGTCGGCAATGCCGTAGGAAGCCTTCTGCGCATCCATTACCTGGAGGTAGAGCACGCCGTCCACCCCGACCTGGACGTTATCGGAGGTGATGCAGACCTGCTCCTCCACATCGATGGCCTGTTCCTTGAGATTGTGACGGTAGGCGACGTTTTCGAGAAACGGTATGAGAATGTGAAATCCCGCATGCAGCGTTCTGGAGTACTTGCCCAGGTTTTCCACGATGTAGGCACTCTGCTGCGGTACCACCACGGCCGTCTTGACGATGACGATGATGGCGACAATCGCGACAAAGGCCGCTACGACAAAACCCATATCCAGGTCAATCACTGCCTTGGTCTCCTATGACATTCAACCCGCGGCCGGCCGCTCCGGCGGCAGGCCCTCAATGACCAGTTCCACGCCGTCCGTCTCCACGATGCGGGCGGCGGACCCCGCGGCGATCGGCCCAGGACCGCGATTCACCGCGGTCCACTGGGTTCCGCGCAGGCTCACCCGCGTCCGGCCATCCTCAGCTACGTCTTCGGTGACCTTCACGACCCGCCCGGCCCGGCTGTCCCGGAAACCGGGCACGCTGCCGCGCAGCCTGACGTACAGCTTTTCCCGGAACAGCACCATCGATGTGATGGCCAGGGCCGCGAAGGCCAGGTACTGCCCCCAGATGGGCATGTCCATGCCGCCGAGCCCGAGCATGCCGATACAGATGGCCGCCGCGCCCACGAACACGAGGTAGAACGCCGCGTCCACCCCGACGAGTTCCGCGCCCAGCAACAGAATTCCCAACGTGACCCAGCCCCACCAAGGCATCACCGACTCCTTTGCAGACCATCGAGCCGAGGCCCGATTCGATCCGCGAATTGTCAGGCACCCGGCCCCGTGTTTTCAACGCTTGCAATGCGCCCTCGATCCCGGGTCGCGCCATGCCGGCCCCACCAACACCGATTCGCCTCATCTCAGACACTATTGTTCTAACCGAGTTCCATGGAATCTGGTTCAATGGTGCTCAACTGGGAGGGGAACGGGTACCGCGACCGATGAGCCGATTTTCGAGGATCCTGGTCGCCAATCGGGGCGAGATCGCCATCCGGGTGCTGCGCGCCGCGAACGAGATGAACAAGGCGACGGTCGCCGTGTTCGCCGAAGAGGACCGCCTCGCGCTGCATCGCTCGAAGGCCGATGAATCCTACTGCATCGGCCAGGGGCTGGGGCCGGTCACCGCCTACCTCTCCATCGACGAGATCATCCGCGTCGCCCGCGAGACGGGCAGCGACGCCATCCATCCCGGCTACGGCTTCCTGTCGGAGTCGCCGGAGTTCGCCGAAGCCTGTGCCGGGGCGGGCGTCGCCTTCATCGGGCCGCGGCCGGATACGCTGCGGCTGCTCGGCGACAAGGTGTCCGCCCGGGAAGCGGCGGCCCGCGCCGGCGTACCGACCGTTCCCGCCACCGACATGCTCCCCGCGGACATCGACGCGGCCCTGGAACTGGCAGCCGGAGTCGGTTTTCCCGGGATCATCAAGGCCAGTTGGGGCGGTGGCGGCCGGGGCATGCGGCGGGTCGACCATGCGGACGCTTTTGCCGATGCCTGCCTGGCCGCGCGGCGGGAAGCGGCGGTTGCATTCGGCAAGGACGCCATCTTTTTCGAGCGGTTCATCGGGCGGGCGCGCCATCTGGAGGTGCAGATCCTCGGGGACGCAGAGGGCAGCGCGGTGCACCTTTTCGAGCGGGACTGCTCCGTGCAGCGCCGCAACCAGAAAATCGTGGAGTGCGCGCCGGCGCCCGGGCTGAGTGACGACGAACGGGAACAGCTCGCCGCCCACGCGTTACGAATCGCCCGTCACGCCGGCTATGTGAACGCCGGCACGGTGGAGTTCCTGCAGGACCTGGATACGGGGCAGTTCCACTTCATCGAGGTCAATCCGCGCATCCAGGTTGAACACACGGTGACCGAACAGGTGACGGGCATCGACCTCGTGCAGGCTCAAATCCGCGTTGCCGAAGGGGCAACCATCGGCGCCCACGCGGGCGCCGCCTGCCCGCCCCAGGAAGACATCGTGGTGCGCGGCCACGCGCTGCAGTGCCGCATCACCACCGAAGACCCGTTGGACCGGTTCATTCCGGACTACGGACGGCTAACCGCCTATCGGGCGCCAACCGGGTTCGGGATACGCCTGGACGGCGGCACGGCCTATTCCGGAGCGGTCATCACCCGCCACTACGACTCCCTGCTGGAGAAGGTTACGGCCTGGGGGCCGGGCCGGTCGTCCGCCATCGATCGCATGCAGCGGGCATTGCGAGAATTCCGGGTGCGGGGCGTCGCCACCAACATCGCGTTTCTGGACCGGCTGATCGGTCACGACGCGTTCCGCAACGGCACGGTCACCACCCGGTTCATCGACGAACATCCCGAGCTGCTGGACTTTCCGAGGCCCCGCGACCGGGCCAGCCGCCTGCTGCGCTATCTCGCAGAAATCACCGTCAACGGCCATCGCGACATGACCGGCCGCCCCGCCCCGCCGGCGCACGCCCGGATTCCGCGGGTGCCGGCACTACGCACCGTCGCGCGCGCCGACGGTGCGAAGGCGATACTGGATGCAAAGGGCCCCAATGCTGCGGCCGACTGGATGCTGGAACAGGAACGCGTCCTGGTTACCGACACCACCATGCGCGATGCACACCAGTCGCTGCTCGCAACGCGCATGCGCACCTACGATCTGACGCGCGCGGCCCCGGCCTATGCCCGCAACCTGCCGGGGCTCTTTTCGCTGGAGTGCTGGGGCGGAGCCACCTTCGACGTGGCGCTCAGGTTCCTGGGCGAATGCCCCTGGGAACGGCTGCGCATACTGCGGGCCGCCATTCCCAACATCCTGCTGCAGATGCTGCTGCGTTCGTCGAATGCGGTGGGATACACCAACTATCCGGACAACGTGGTGCGCGGATTCGTCGCGCAGGCCGTGGAGAACGGGATTGACCTGTTCCGCATCTTCGACCCGCTGAACTCGGTCGAAAACATGAGCGTCGCCATCGATGAGGTTCGAAGCAACGGGGCAATCTGCGAGACGGCCATGTGCTATACCGCCGACATCCACGATCCGGGGCGCGGACGCTACGACCTGGACTACTACCGCAACATGGCCGGTGCGCTGTGCGATGCCGGTACCCATGTACTCGGAATCAAGGACATGGCGGGCCTGCTCAAGCCCGCGGCCGCGCGCGAGATGGTGGAAGTGCTGAAGTCCGATACCGGGCTTCCCATACACCTGCACACCCACGACACGTCGGGCATCGCCGCGGCAAGCCTGCTGACCGCCGTCGATGCGGGCGTGGACGCCATCGACCTTGCCATGGACAGCATGTCGGGATTCACTTCCCAGCCCTGTCTCGGCTCCGTGGTCGAGGCCCTGCAACGGCAACCGCGGGACACCGGGCTCGACCCGGACAGGATCCGGGAAATCTCGGACTACTGGGAGGCGGTTCGCACTCGGTACGCGGCCTTCGAGCCCGATCTCCGCTCCCCCGCCTCGGAGGTCTACCTGCACGAGATGCCGGGCGGCCAGTTCTCCAATCTGCGCGAGCAGGCCCGGGCGCTTGGCCTCTCGGAACGCTGGCACGAGGTGGCGAGCACTTACGCGGAGGTCAACCGCATGTTCGGCGACATCGTAAAGGTCACGCCCACCTCGAAGGTGGTCGGCGACCTGGCCCTGGTGATGGTCTCGAGCGGCCTTTCCCGCGCCGATGTGGAAGATCCGGACCGGGAGGTGGCTTTTCCCGATTCCGTCGTAGGGCTGTTCCGCGGCGAACTCGGCGAGATGCCCGGGGGGTTCCCGCCCGCACTGGCGGCGAAGGTGCTCAAGGGCAAGACGCCCATCGAGGGGCGCCCCGGCGCCACGCTGCCCCCGGCGGACCTCGCCGCCGAGCGCACCCGGGCCGAGGCCGCCACCGGCTGGAAGCTGTCCGAGGCCGAACTCTACTCGTACCTGCTCTACCCCAAGGTGTTCGTCGACCATGCCGAGCGCCGCATGAAATTCGGGCCGGTCTCGGTATTGCCAACGGATGTCTACTTTTACGGGCTGTCGCCAGGTTCGGAAGTGACGGTGGAACTGGAGCGCGGCCTGAGCCTCGTGATCCGCTGCGTCGCGATCGGCGAGACGGACGACGAGGGCGCGGTGCGTGTTTTCTACGAACTCAACGGCCAGCCCCGCAGTGTCATGGTGGAAAATCTTGCCGTGTCGGCGACGGTGAAGCGCCGCCCGATGGCGAACGAGGCGGATCCGTGCCATGTGGCGGCGCCGATGCCGGGCGTGATCGCGTCGGTGGCAGTCGCCGAAGGGCGCCATGTCACCGTCGGCGACCTGCTGATGACCATCGAGGCGATGAAAATGGAAACCGCGCTCCACGCCGAGCGTGAGGGAACCATTGCGGCGCTCCACATCGCTCCGGGGCAGCACGTGGAAGCCAAGGAACTCGTCGCGGAGTACGCGAAAGGCTGAGCGCGCCGCGGCGCGCTACTTCAAGTCCACCACCGAAACCGAACGAAGCCAGACCAACCTGCAGACGATCGCCAGCACCAGGGACCCGATGATCAGGATGGTGGCCGCGTAGCGGACGATGTCTTCCGGCGGATTGAACAGCAGGTTCATCCAGAGGGCGTGGGCAGACGCGTACACACCGAGGTAGATCGCCCCGTACCGCAGCGGCCCTGAACGATAAACCCGTGAGAGGAGGAGCGCCTGAACGGCGACAATCGCCGTGACGACGGGCGCAACCGCGACCGGGAAGAGATTGAGACTGGCGGTGACATCGATGTAATTGCGCACCACCCCCAGCCACATGATGGTGAGGATATCGGTCGGTATCGCGCTCAGGAGCGCGAAGGCGATCACCGCCGCGAGTCTCGTCCCATTGGTGGCAAAGTAGTCGCGGCCGCTCTTCGCCCGGACCGCGATGTAGACTCCAACGGCGATCAGAACGGCGGCATAGGCGGCGAAGGAACCGGCAATCAGCGCGAACATGATGTCGGGTCAGGAGCCCCCCGCCGCACGGATGGAAGCCAGCACCTCTGCAAGCGGCGGCCGCGTCCGATAGCCCGGCACCGCGAACTTCGCGCTGATTCTGCCGTCCGGCGCGAGCCAGAACATGCCGGGGCGCGGAATGCCCTGGCCCAGGTCTTCGTCGGGAACCCCGAATCCGTTCACATGCCGCGCATCCTCATCGCGCAGCAGCGGGTAGCCGAGTGCCTCGCTGTCATGGAACTCCTTGAGGCTCTCGATGCTGTCATAGGTCATGGCGGCGATGTTGACGCCAAGTTCTTCAAATTCCCGTCTCCACTCTTCCAGTTGGACCAACTGGGCCTGGCAGAAGGGTCACCAGTCCGCGGAGCGGCTCAGCACCAGAAGCAGGCCGTTTTCCCCGGCAAGCGAGGTGAGGTCGCGCGTCACGCCGTCCTGGTCTTCAGCCAGGATGGCAGGCGCGGCGGCGCCGACGGGCGGCCCCCAGGACTGGGCGTAGTCGCCCGCGAGAGCGGCGCCTGGCAGCGCCGTCAATATCCAGATCAGGCAGAGTCTCTTGACAATCACCGGCGTTGAACCTCCGTGCCTCGTTGTTTTTCTGTTGCCATCAGCATAGAGCATCTTCGAGCATCAACGCCAGGCTCCAACGTCGTTCGACCCGCGACGCGGAAGGCGAACTCCGCAAGCGTTGCGCTACAACCAGTCGAGCCGGATGTGCAGGTGCGCAAGATTGCGCAGCACGAAGCTCGGCTCCGCCTCCGGCGCCGGCTTGTCCGGGTCGAGTCGGAAATTGCCGGCACGCCCGAGCAGCGTATGGAACCCGAGGTTCAGCTCCTGTCGCGCCAGCGGCGCGCCGATGCAATGATGCACGCCCGAGCCGAAGGCCATCTGGGTGCCGGCCTTGCGCCGCTCGAGGTCGATCTCGTCGGGATTGTCGAAGGCGCGCTCGTCGCGATTGGCGGCCCCGTAGCGAAGCATCAGGAGATCGCCCTGCTTCAGGGCATAGCCGCCCAGTTCCGTATCGCGGGTGACCACCCTGGGCAATCCCTGAACGGGTGATTCCCTGCGCAGCGCCTCTTCCACAAAGGTGCGCACCTTTTCCGGGTGGGCACGCAGTTCCTCCTGCAGTTCGGGCCGCTCGCAGAGCGCGAGCATTCCCCATCCGAAGGCGCTGCTGGTGGTTTCGTGGCCCGCCACCAGGAACTGGCGCAGGATGCTCGACACTTCGCCGTGGGTGAGCGAGCGGCCTTCGGGCTGCAGCCGGGAGCCCGCCAGCACGGAAATCATGTCGTCTCGGGGCGCCTCGCACCGCTCGTCGTAGATCCGCAGCATCAACCGCTGCAGGTCCAGTTCGAGCTGCATGCGGCGCACCATTTCCCGGTCGTCGTAGACGTTCAGGCGCAGGCTGTCGGCGGCGTTGCTCGCGCATCGATCGAAGAGTTCGCGGTCCGCTTCCGGCACGCCGAGCCTGTCGCCGATGATCTTGAGGGGAACGGGCATCGCGAACCGGGCGATGAACTCGATGGCCGTGGCGCCGGCAAAGGAATCCACGGTGTCGTCGATCACCTGCTGCACGTCCGGTTCGGCCCGCTTGATGCGGGACCCGGTGAAGAGTTCGTTGACCAGCGTGCGGAAGTGGGTGTGCTCCGGGCGATCGAGCGTCAGCATGGTGGGCGGCTCGAAGACGAGTTGGTCGGCGATGGCCAGTATCGCCTCCCTGGTTTCCGGCGAGGCGGCCTCGAAGCGCCTTCGCTGGGGTTCCTGCAGGAAATCTCCAAACTGGTTGGAGTAGGTTTCCGGGTCGCGCAACGCCTCGCGCAACAGGTCGTAGCGGGTAACCACGTGCAACCCGAGTTCCTGCGCGAAATACACCGGCGCTTCGTCGCGGAGCCGCTTGTGGGCCGCGTGGGGCGACTTCAGCGTTTCAATGTCGAACAGTTGTACGTCACCCATCGCATCCTTCTCCGCAAGCGAACGGCGATTCCTCCTCTTTAGCCCGACCTATTCATGAATAAACTACTGCGGCCGTCAATAGCAGCGAAATCACTGGGCGTGCTCCCGCCGCGTGCTCAACGTGCTGCAAGCACGCCTGCGCGCGCTCTGGTCCGCGCCACCCAGTGCTTTCACTACTCTTGCCAGCCTCGCCACGTCCATTCATCAATAGGTCGGGCTAGGCCAAGCGGCGGATGGAACCGCATCGAGGCGGCAAAATCAACGGCCCCTCAGTAGCGGCGGCCCCAGGCGAGCACCCCCATCGCAAGAACGATTGCCGGTACCGAAGCCCAGAGAACCGCGTTCCAGCCCAGGAGTTGCATCACGGCGCCCGCGCCAAGCGAGCCCAGGGCGGAGATGCCGAACACCGTGAAGTCGTTGAACGCCTGTACGCGAAACCGTTCCTGCGCCCCGTGGGTGCCGCCGAGCAGCGTAGTCCCGCCGACGAACAGGAAATTCCAGCCGACGCCCAGTGCAATCATCGACAACCCGTAGTGCGGCACCTCACGGCCCGCAAAGCCCGCCGCCAGCGACACGCCCAGGAACAACGCGCCGGCCAGCATGACCGGCCTGCAGCCAAACCGGGCGAGCAGGAGCCCGGTCACCAGCGACGGCGCAAACATGCCCAGCACATGAGCCTGAATCACCGCCGCCGTGTGCGCCAGCGAATGGCCGTCGACTACGTGCATGGCCAGCGGCGCGGCCGTCATGACGAAGGTCATGACGCCGTAGCCGGCCGCGGCGCCGAGCACGGCCACGACGAATACCCGGTTGCGCGCGATTTCCCGCAACGGCCGCGCGCCCTGCGCCGCCGCCGGCTCCGGCGCCAACGGAATGCGCAGCCTCAGCAACAGTACGCCCGCAAACAGGTAACAGCCCGCCACCGCCAGGAACGTTCCCGAAAAACGCGCCCCCTCCAGCCAGTACTCGCCCCGCGCGGCAAGCTCCGGGCCCAGGACCGCCCCCACCAGGGAGCCGGCCAGCGTGATCGACACCGCCAATCCGGCGGATGCAGCGCTCACGCTCTCCACCGCCGCGAAGCGGTATTGCTGCGCAAAGGCATTGGCGGCTCCGATGAGCACTGCCGCGCCACAGAACAGGATGAAGCTCTCGGCGTACAGCGCCACCACCGCGCAGAGGGCCCCGGCGCAGCCGATAGCCGCCCCGCATGCAAAGCCGCGGGCGCGGCCGATGCGTGCCATTATCCAGGCCGCGAACACCGCGGCGACGGCGACACCTACTACCAGTAGCGACAGCGGCAGCGTGGCAAGTGCGGGTGCCGGGGCAAACTCGCGGCCGACGATGCCGCCCAGCGTGATCAGGGCTGCGCCACCCGTCACGGCAACAGCCTGCGCGGCGGTGAGTACGGCCAGGTTCGCGCTAAGCAGGTCGGATCGGATGTGCCGGCTCCCCAGGGCCCTGCTCCGCTTCCCCGCCAGCCGCCTCGCCCTCCAGCGTGGACATGGCTTCGGCGGTGCTGAAGAACAGTCGACCGGTCAATTCGGCCATCAGCCTGGAACGCTCGAGCTGATCGAGCACCGAGTGCTTGACGTCGGACAGGTGCAGCCTGATGCCCTGCTGGTTCAGGGTGTCGTTCAGCCGGGCCAGCATCTCGACGCCGCTCACGTCGATGACGTTGATGGCGCTGCACACCAGAACCACCTGGTCGGTGGCCGGTCGGCCGCCGATGATCCTTAGCATCCGCGTCTCGATGTTGTTGGCGTTGGCGAAAAAGATGTTCTCGTCCACGCGGATGGCGGCGATGTGTTCGCGGGTCTGTGCATCGTGCCGGCGCACGGCGCGAAAGCTGCCGGATTCACCGACGCGCCCCACCAGCGTGACCTGGGCGCGGCTGGAGCGGCGCACGAAAAACGCGATGGAAAGCAGCACACCGGCGATCAGCCCGCCTTCCACGCCGAAGGCGAGCACGGTCACGAACGTTACCAGTTCCGTCACGCCGTCTTCCCGGTAGAAGCGCCAGTGGCGATACACCGAACCGAGGTCGATCAGGCCGACCACGGAGATGATGACGATCGCCGCAAGGGTAGCCTGGGGCAGGTCCTTGAAGAGCGGTGTGGCCACCATCAGAACCGCCAGTATCACCAGAACGCAGGTGAGCGAGCTGACCGGCGTCCTGGCTCCCGACTGGTAGTTGACGCTGCTGCCCGAGAAGCTCCCGGCCACGGGTGTGGCTCCGGAAAATCCGGCGGTGAGGTTGGCCACGCCGAGGGCCAGCAGTTCCTGGGGGTTATCGAGCCGGGTGCGCTCGCGCACGGCCAGCGAAGAGCCGATGGTGTAGCTCTCCACATACACCACGGCCGCGATCATGGCTGCGGACGGCATCACCTGCAGCCACAGCAGCGGATCCAGCGGCGGCAGCGTGAATTCCGGCAGGCCGCCCGGCACATGGCCGGCGGTGGCCACGCCGAAATTGAGGTCGAGATCGAACAGCGCCACCACCAGGGTGGTGAGCAGCAGCACGACCAGGGGCCCGGCCCTGGAAATCGCCGCCGAGCCCTTGAGCGCCGGCCAGATTCGCCCGCCGAGCCGGTCGCCGTAGCGGCGTGCGCCCCAGATCAGCGCCAGGCTGCCCACGGCAAGCGTCAGGGTTGCCGGGTTGAGTGACCCGATGTTGGTGACCAGGCCCCAGAGCGCGGCGATGGGAATGACGCCCTCTTCCTTGTGAATGCCGGTAAAACCGTTCAACTGGCTCAGAATGATGAGCACCGCCGCGGCGTTGATGAAGCCGGTGATCACCGGATAGCTCAGGAGGTGCACGATGCCGCCCATCTGGGTCAATCGCAGCACCAGCAGGAAAATGCCTGCTTCGATACAGATTACCGTGGTCACCGCCATGTGGCCGCCTTCGAAACCGGGTGCATGCTGGCCGATGGCGGCCGCCACCATCAGCGCGGCCACGGCTACCGGCCCCACCACCAGGTGGCGTGACGACCCGAGCACGGTGTAGGCCAGCATGGGCAGCAGGCAGGCGTACAGGCCGGCCTGGGGCGGCAACCCGGCCAGAAAGGCGTAGGCCATCGACTTGGGTACGGAGATCACCGCCACCACCAGGCCGGCCACCAGGTCGTGGTTCAGGTCGGCGGGGCGGTAACGCGCCAGCACGCCGATAATCGGCACGTAGCCGCGCCAGCCGCTGTCGGGCGGGGACGGGTTCGGTCCGGAAGGGGCGGATGGCGGTTCCAGTTCCTTCATGGTGCGAATTGTACCTGCCCGGCATCAGGTGAAACTGCATCGATGTGCGGTGCGGTTCCTTCGTTCTAGCTCCGAGAGCGGGTATGCGGTGCGGGTATCCGGCACGCCAGGCGGACGCGTTGTGGTGGAATTCGAGGGCGCAGGGGTGCCTTAAAGGTGCCGGATGCACGCACCGCACACCTGCTCTCTCCCAGCGGTCTTCTGTTCCTTGCGCGTCCTCGTCCCCGCGCGCCGGGACGAGGACGCGCACGGGAACGTAGCCCGCTGGGGGTGGGCAAGCCGGCGCTCGG
>CAZWZH010000162.1:0-5008 GCA_964638775.1 uncultured Pseudomonadales bacterium | reverse complement strand
TCACCAACTGGCGCTTCCTGGAGCGCCTCGGCATCACCGCGGCCGTCTACCAGGGCGGCGAGTTCGGGTTCACCTGCAACATCCGCCAGCCGATGCAGGTGGGCGGTTACCGGGCTCCGCTGAACCCGGACAAGCCCATCGTGCTGACCTTTTACAACTCCCTGGTCAAGCCGGAGCTGCCGGCGAAGGTGCAGGGCGAACTGCTGCGCTGGGAGATGTTCAGCACCTCGTATGCGGACTACGAGCGGCGCATCCGGCGCCAGATGACGGCCCTTTTCGACGCCGGCGGCTTCGACCCGGAGCGCGATATCGCCGGCATCACGCTGAACCGCTGGGGGCATGCCTACAACGTACCGCAACCCGGTTTTTTCCACCCGGCAAACGGAGAGGCGTCGCCTTCCGACGTGCTGCGGGCGGGTTACGGACGAATATTCTTCGCCCACTCCGAGTTGCGCGGCCTGCAGGCCTTCGCCGGCGCCAATGCGGAAGGCTACCGGGCTGCCCGGCAGGTGATCGCCCTGTGAGTTGCCAAACCCTCTCGCCGGGACGCTGACGTTGAAGGAACAACGCCGAATCTCGGGATAGAGTTCGCATGCGGGGCTTCCCTTTCGGCGCGTTAAGCTCGTCCGAAAGCCTTCAATACCGCAGGATGATGTGGCCGTGCGCCGAAAGGGAAGCCCCGCATGCGAACTCGCGGCCCGATACCGGGGCGTGTTCCATGTACGCCTGGCATCCTGTCCCATGAGTTTCTTGCACTTCAAAACTCGCTCGGCGCCTTTGGCGGAGTTGAGTCTTTTGGCAATGGTGCAGGCTATTCCCGGCGGGCGGCGCATCGGCTCCCGCGAAATCAAAGCCGCATTCGTCGGCGCTGCTGACCGCGGCGGCCCGGGCTACACCATTTCCAGGTAACGGGCGAGTTCCCAGTTCGACACCCCCTCGTCCTCGATGCCTTCCGTCGCCAGGGCGAAGCACTGGGATTCGATGCGGCGGCTGTGCGCGTAGAACCGCACGAAGTCCTCGCCCAGCATGGGGTTCGCGACCTCGCTCCGCTCGAACAGCGCGGCTGCCTCATCGATGGTCTCGGGCACCCGGCCCAGCGATGGTTCGGCGTAGGCATCCGTGCAGGTCGGCGGCGGCGGTTCGAGTTCGTTGTCGATGCCGTGCAGGCCCGCCGCGATGCAGGCGGCGAGCAGCAGGTAGGGATTCACGTCGCCGCCGGCGGTGCGCTGCTCGACGCGGGTCAGCGACGGGCTCTCGGTGACGCAACGGATGGCATTCGACTTGTTGTCGAATCCCCAGGACAACATCATGCCGGTGGAAAAGTACGGCACGAAGCGGCGGTAGGCATTGACGGTGGGCGCGTACATCAGCGTGAACTCCGGCAGGGTGCGCACCACGCCGGCAACGAAATGCTGCATCAGGGTCGACATCCCGGCTTCGGAATCCGCCGAGTGGAAGGCGTTTTCACCGTCCCGCCACAGCGAGAAGTTCAGGTGGGTGCCGTTGCCGAAACCGTCCGGGGCCAGCTTCGAGATAAAGCTGGCGTAGACGTCCCGCCCGGCCGCCAGTTCCTTGACGGCGTGCTTGAAGAGAAACCCATGGTCCGCCGCCTCCAGGGCCGGACCGGGCGCCAGGTTGATCTCCACCTGGCCGGGGCCGCCCTCGACGTTCCAGGTTTCCACCGGCAGCCCGAATCCCTCGAGCGCCCGGCTCATCCCGGAGAGCAGTTCGTCATGGATCCCCAGGGTGGTCAGGCGGTACGCCTGAGGCGTGCGCCAGAGGGGCTCGAGGTCCCGGTAGCCTTTCTCGACCACCGAGGTGTGGGTTTCATCGAAAAGCATGAATTCCATCTCGATGGCCGCCCGGCTCTCGAACCCCAGGTCGTCCAGGCGCCGGACCAGGCGCTTGAGGGTGGCCCGGGGCAGGTATTCCAGGATGCCCCGCCCGTCCACGTGCTCGAAATCGCCGACCACCAGCCCGGTACCGGGCTGCCAGGGCACCAGCCGGGCCGTAGCGGGGTCCACCACCATGCGGGTGTCGGCGTAGCCCTCGCTCCAGGAGGGCCACCAGCGGTCGTCGTTTTCCGGCGGCGGATGCGGTATGCCGGCGTAGTCCAGCATGACCATCAGGTTGGACATGCGCATGGGCGAACCGTCGCTCTCGAGAATGCGCCGCGCCGGCACCTTCTTGCCCCGGGCAATACCGTGCAGGTCGGGCACCGTCACCGACACGGCGTCCAGCTTATGCTCCCGGATGAATTGCCTTAGACTTTCCAGGTCGTCGCTCACTGCGGCACTCCGTGCAGGTTGATTCGGGAATGCCCACAGTATACGCATCGGAGAACATTCCGGACTCGACTGACATCGGGCGGGAACCGTACTCGTGACAGGGCCGGACTTTGCCATCGACGCCTTCATCGACGAGGTCTTTGCGCCGGAGCCCGGCGAGCAGGTGTTGCTCCTGGTGGACGAACCGACGATACAGCATCCGCTCAATCCCGATTGGGAAGCGCGCTACGCCCTCGCCGAAGAATGGCGCAATGCCTTTGCGGAACTTGGCGAAGAACGGGGCTTCGAGGTGCTTCCGATTCTGCGTTTCCCGGCGGCAGCCGCACACCAGGCGCCCTTCCCCGAATTCGGTACGCTCGATGGCCGGAAGGTGTCTATCGACGAAACACTGGACCGGGTCAGCCTGGCCATCGGCATGAACGAGGTCTCCATGACCTCCGGGCTTGCGATGGCGTCCATGCGCCGGCCGGGCGCCGCCAACTTCCGCGCCGCCAGCGCCCCTCTCCTGCGCAAGGACATGGAAGGCGCCTGCCTCGCCATCGATTACGAAAGCCTGCGCAAACGCTGCGGGGTGTTGCAGGCACTGATCGAAAACGCGGTTGCCGCGGAAGTGGAATTCACCACCGGCGACCGCTGTCGATTCGACCTCCGCCACCGGCGCCCCGGCGTGGACAACGGCTATCTGCGCCGGGACAAGGAAGGCATGCCCCTGATCAACCTGCCGAGCGGCGAGGTCTGGATCTCGCCCTACGAAGGGGAGATCGCGGGCGATCAGCCGCTAACCGAGGGCACCATCCCGGTTGCTCTCGACGGCGGTTCGGTGGCGTCATTCCGGGTAGAGGCGAACCGGGTGGTGGCCGTCGACGGCGAAAACCCGGCGCGGGACTTCTACCGGCGGATCTTCGATGCCGACCCCATGCGCCGCAACGTCGGCGAGATTGCATTCGGCTGCAACCCGGGGGCACGGGTCTCCGGGCTCTACATCGAGGACGAGAAGGCCGGCTTCCACTGGGGGTTCGGCCGGAGCGACTTTCTCGGCGGCACCGTGGGGCCGGCCCACTTCCTCGATGAGAGTACCGTGTTGCACATCGACAACCCCTACGCACGGGACTGCCCCATCACTGTCTCGGCGGACCTGATCGATGCCGAGGGTGGGCGCACCGAGGTGCTGCGCTCCGGCAACTACGTCGTCTAGTGCTCTTTCCAGTTCACAATCGCAGAGCCCGGACGGCGGGAGCGATCAGGGAAGGGAGCGCTCGTACGAACGCTGACTATCAGTTCAGCAACAGGAGTCAGAGCAAGAGCTGCCCGGATGAAGGATTGGGCAAGAGAAACCCACGCGCAATTTTTCCTCTGACCCCAATAGTCGACAATCGCGAATCAATGGCAGCGTTCCAGGCAATGCGTGGCCGCTCCTGCGCGCCGGCATGAGCAGGTCCCCGAAATGTCCGGTGACGGCGGATTGGCAACCTTACGACTCGGCATTCCGCAAAGATCCTTTCCCGGTATACGAGAGGTTTCGCCGGGAGTGTCCCGTCGGCTGGGTGGATGCCTTCGACGGATTCTGGGCCGTGTCCCGCTACGAAGATGTCTTCCGGGTTGCCCTGGATCCGGAAACCTTCTGCTCCTCGAAAGGCATTGCCATTCCCCCCATGCAGTACGACGGGCGGGCCCTGCCCATGGAGTCGGACCCTCCCGAGCACACCGCCCTTCGCAGCATTCTTGCCCGGGAACTCTCCGGCAAGGCCGTGGCGGCGCGCGAGCCCATGCTGCGCCGCTCCGCCCGCCGGCTGCTGGCGGAGATTTCGCAAGCCGGCTCGGCGGATTTCAGCGAGCGTTATGCCAAGCTGCTGCCCACCAATGTAATCTGCCGGCTGCTCGACATCGAGGGCGACGAGGCACGGTTGCGCGACCTCCAGGCCTGGACGGAGGAGATCGTCTACGAACGCCGGGATGCGGAATCCGCGCGGCGCGCCTCCGACAACATCGTGGCCTTCTTCGACGAGATCATCCCGCGGCGGCGCGCGCATCCCGGGTCCGATTTCATCAGCACGCTGCTGGCGGCGGAAGTGGACGGCAAGCCCCTCGGCGACCGGGAGATCATGAATTTCTGCTGGTTCCTGCTGATCGCGGGCCTCGACAACACCGCCTTCACCATCCGCAACCTGCTGCTGCAGATCAGCGCCAGCGACAGCCTCCGGGAGCGGCTGATCCGCGAGCCCGCCCGCATTGCCGAGGCGGTGGAGGAGGTTTTGCGCCTCTATTCGCCGGTGTGGGGAATCGCCCGTACAGCCACCCGGGATACCGAAATCGACGGCCAGCCCATCGCCGCCGGCGAACGGGTGATGATGCTGTTCGCTTCCGCCGACCGCGACGAGGCGAAGTTCCCCGAACCCGACCGGTTCGTGCTCGGCCGCAAACCCAACGTGCACGTGGCCTTCGGGGTCGGCAAGCACCGCTGCCTCGGCACGCACCTGGCACGGCTCGAGATCAGGGTCGCCGTCGAGGAGGTCCTGCGCCACCTGCCGGACTACCGCGTCGTCGGTGAAGTGGGCTGGAACGGCATGGGGCCGCTCCCGGTGACCTACACCCCGAAGGCCATCAATCTCGAGGTGACTGCGTAGAAAGCGCAGTCCCCTCGCCCGCCGCCCGCACTAAATCGTCGAACAGTTCCTGGTCCTGGGGCGGCGGCAGCTTCTCCGGATGCCATTGGACCGCGA
>CAZWZH010000161.1:0-13683 GCA_964638775.1 uncultured Pseudomonadales bacterium | reverse complement strand
TGTGCGCCGTCTACTATCGGACACATTGCCTGGGCTCTGCAGTTCTTTCATGGAAAAATCTTCAAACTATTGATAAATAAATGATTTTTTGGGAATCGACGAGTCGATTAACTGCTTCGATCGGGCACCGAGAGCAGGTGTGCGGTACGGGTATCCGGCACACCAAGCGGACGCGTTTTCGTGGAATTCGAGGGCGCAGGGGTGCTTTAAAGGTGCCGGATACCCGTACCGCACACCTGCTCTCTCCCAGCGGTCGTCTGTTTCCTTGCGAGTCAACATCCCGGTACACCGGGGTGAAAACTTTAACGGAACCATCATTGGGTAACATCGGCTTCCGGAACTGCGAGAGGGCGCGCGGATTCAACCTGACGGAACTGATGGTAACGCTTGCCGTGGCCGGTGTGCTGATGGGCATCGCCATACCCGAGTTCGCCGTTCTTGCCGCGGGGCAGCGGGCTTCCGCTCGCATAAACTCGGTGGCCGCGGCCATACACACGGCGCGCTATCTCGCGGTCACACACAACCGGGCAATGACACTCTGTTCCGGGCACGGGCCTGTCTGCAGGGGGCGGGACGATTGGCACGAGGGCATGCTGATCTTCGCCGACAGCGACGGCAACCGGCGCCTCGACGACGGCGAGTACGTCGGCGCCCGGTTGCCTGGGCTGACCGCCGGGGAAACCATAGCCTGGCGCTCTTTCGGCAACCGAAGCTTCCTGCGGTTCCGGTCATCCGGCATCTCCGACTGGCAGGCCGGCAACTTCCAGTATTGTCCGGCCGATCGCGACCCCCGGTTTGCAAGGCAACTCATCCTGAACGCCCAGGGGCGAACGCGCCATGCAACCGACGGCGACGGCGACGGAATTCGCGAGGACGCCCAGGGTAGGCCGCTGACCTGTTGAACGGTTCAGCGGAGCAGATTGCGTATGCGCGACGCGGCCCGCCGGAAACGGCCGGCCCCGTTTCCGAGGGTCGCAACGCAGCCACAGGCCCCACGCGGCACACCCTCCGGGAACTCGCCCGGAGCGTGGCTTCAGGCCGAACCTTCGCTCAAGGGGTGAAAGATCGGGCGCATGGGTACAAGCCCTGTCGGGCAATTTTTCCCACATTTATAATTTGAGGGAGTCCGGCTGGGTCCAGGCTGAATCGAGGCTCCGGGGTCTGGCCTGAACAGGTGTCTTGCGGACTCTGATACCCAAGGATGAGGGTAATGTCATGATGTCTTTGGAGAGAAACGCATACTGGGCCCCGCTGCTCCTGGCAGCGGCGCTGGCCGGAACGGCCGGGTCTTCCACGACGTTCGCCGAAGCAGACCGGGCCGAGTCGGGCCAGGCGGGCCTGGAGGAAGTGCTGGTCACGGCTCGCAGGCGGGAGGTCGCCATCGAGGAAGCCCCGATCGCCGTCTCGGCGCTGTCCGGGGCGGACTTCGACCGGTCAAACGTCGTCAAGCTCGACAATTTCAATGGCTATGTGCCGGGCCTGGTGGTCGCCAAGAACGACGGCGCCGGCCGCGTGGTGACCATTCGCGGCATCGGCTGGGAGACCGCCCAGAACCTCACCACGCAACCCAGCGTTCTTTCCTATATCGACGGCATCTACCTGGCCAATCCCATTGCCATGGGCCTGGATCTCGGCGAGATCGAGCGCATCGAGGTGTTCCGCGGCCCCCAGGGCACGGAATTCGGCCAGGGCACCACGGGCGGCTCCATCAATGTGGTCACCAAGAAGCCCCGCATCGGCAAAACCCTGGGTGAGATCGACATCGGTTACGGCACCTACGGCACCTTTCGCGGACGCGGCGCAATCAACGTGCCCCTCGGCGCCACGGCCGCTTTCCGGGCCTCGCTGCAGCGCTACCAGCGCGACGGTTTCGCCGAGATCGAAGGCGGCGCACTCGACGGCTACGATCTCGACGACGCCGAGTCCACCGTCGGCAAGATCGCCCTGATGTGGGAGCCCGCCCCCAACTTCTCGGTGCTCGCGCAAGCCTTCCTGCACGACTCGGACCAGAACGCGGCGGCCCAGAAGAACGTCATGGACCCGAACACGAACCCCCGTGAACTGTCGCAAGACTATCCCGGAATATTCGCGCTGGAGAACCACAGCGTCTCGCTGATCATGGAGTGGGCACTCGATTCCGGCATCACCGTCAAGTCACTCACCGGGTGGCAGGAACTCAGGAAAGAACAGACCGTCGACGGCGACCGGCTCACCGAGGAGCTGACTTCCATCAGCCATATCGGCTATTCCTTCGCCAACTGGGACATCCTGCCCTTCTGGGACAACAACTCCGATGCCGTCAGCCAGGAGATCAGCATCAGCCAGACCACCGAAACATTTAGCTGGGTAATCGGCGGCTACTACCTCGACCACGAGAACTTCAATGACTTCCTGGAGGCCACCGGCGCCGCACCCTTTTCGGAGTCGCCCGCCTCGCTGCCCCGCGAACAGCTCACCGTCGAAACCCTGCCGCCGTTCCAGTCCGACCTGAATTTCACGGAGTTCCGCACCGTCACCCGCAAGGACTACGCCGCCTACGGCCAGGGCACCGTCAAGCTGAACGGCAGATTCGCCGTCACCGCGGGCCTTCGCTACCAGGACGAAGACCAGCTCGATGTCGGCGGCGCCTTTTTCGGCACCCGCCCGGACCGCACCACCAAGGATTCGAAGCTCACCTGGAAAGCGGGGGTCGATTTCAACCTGACGGAAGACACCCTCATCTACGGCCTGGTGTCCACCGGCTGGAAGAACGGCGGCTCCAACAGCGGCGGCATTTTTCTGCCCATGCAGTTCGAGGCCGAGGAGGTGACGGCCTACGAGGTCGGCACGCGCAATTCCCTGGCCAACGACCGCCTGCGCCTGAACGTCACCGCCTTCTACTACGACCACGAGCATCTGCAGTTCACCTACGAGGACCCGGCGCCGTTCGCGGGCGGTACCTGGACGATTCCGAAGCTGGAGGAATACGGCATCGAAGGCGAGTTCAGTTGGCTGCTGGCGGAGAACTGGCAACTCGACGGCATGCTGTCCTGGCAGGACGGCAAAGTGAGATCCGACGTGCTGGCGCTGGACGTACAGGATTTCCGCAATGCCCTGGTACCCTTCGTGCTCGGCCTCTTTACGCCGGGCGCCGTCGATACCCGGATCATGATGGCCAACGCCAACAATCTCCGCGGTAACAAACCGCCGAAGCTCGTGGAGCTGATGGCGCGACTGTCTTTGTCCAACACCCAGTCCCTGGGCAACGGTTCATCACTTTCCTCCCGCCTCGAATGGTTGCACCGCGGCGAGTTTCAGGCGCGCGTATTCAATCATCCCGAAGTGGATACGGTGCCGAGCTACAACGTCGTGAACCTCCACTTCGAATACGACTTCGCAGACGCGCCCCTGAGCCTCGCGCTCAGCGTGACCAACCTCTTCGACAACGACGGCGTCAACAACGTTTTCACCAACCCGTACGGTCTATGGACGACCAGCCACGAGCTGATACCGCCGCGCGAGGTGATCGCGTCGGTGAAATACCGGTTCGACTGACCGATGAGCGCCGAACAGCCCCAACACCGCCTGCGGCCGTCCCGCCCCACCTGGACGCACATCGCCCTGCACGTCAGGGATGTCGACCGGGCCATCGCCTGGTACGAGGAATTCACCCACCTGCGGGTACTGATGCGCGAAGAGGACGAAGACGGCTACAGCGTCTGGCTCGGCGACGAGACCGAGATTGACCACCCGTTCATACTGGTGCTGGGTCAGTTCTTCGAAGGGCACGACCCCTTCGCCCCGGCCGAACATCCCGCCCTCGGCCCGTTCGCCCACATCGGCATCGAGGTTCCCTCCAGGCAGATGATCGACGACACGGCCGCCAAGGCCCGGGAGGCGGATTGCCTGGTGCTCGGCCCGGTACAGATGCCGAAACGCATCGGCTACATCTGTTTCCTGCGCGACCCTGAGGGCAACATGGTCGAGTTCTCCTACGACCAGGGCGTCTACGAAAAGGCCAGGGAGATCTGGGGCCGGAAGCCCGCGGCAGACTGAACTCGCCGCGCCGTTCCGTATCGCGTTCAGACTTACGCCATCCCTACATTGTGGGAGGGCGGGCGCCTCGTTCGACCCAGACGACCTCCTCACCAACCCGAACCGGTTCCTTGATCATCGCAGGCCGAAACTCGACAGCGTCGGCGGGAATCGAACCGCTCCGGGTGAAGGGAAAGCAGTCGTGCACCCAGTCCTCCAGAAAGCGTAGCATTCTCGGGACCTCAACCGATGCGCCGTATCCCGGCGCCATCCGCCAAGCCAGCGCTTCCGCCACGAACTCGTCCACGCTGGTGCCCCCGTAGAAGCCCAGGCCCATCTCCCGGACGTTTTTGCCGACCTCCACGGAGAATTCCCGTCCGCCAGGGTCTGCCCGGTAGATTGCGGTGTTCTCCCCGACGAAACCCTGCCGCCGCAGAAGGGCGGCCAGACTACCCTTCCACTTCTCCCGGTTCGCGGCATTCGAGGAGGCAAGGTGATGAGCGTACTCGTGAACAATGACGCCAACCAGACCCGAGGCCTTGGGCGCCGAACTCGACACGCCAAGCGCCCATGCCCGGCGCCTATGGTGTTCCGCAGGGTCCAGATTCGCAAACTTCAAGGTTTGCGTCGTGACGTTATAGGTACCGCTTAAGGCGGGAGCCTCCTGAGCCAGATCCGATTGTGAGAGCTTCGGCGGCTCCAGGTCGGCCAGCCGGGGAAAGCGGTCGTGGAGGTCTTCCATGGTCCGGTTGTAGGTCGTCAGCAATCTGAGAAACGCCTCATCCGGCATGGGAAACCGGCACTCGGACTCGCCGCGGAATTCGAACCGACTGACGTATCCCCGGCTCAGTGCCCTGTCGATTTCATAGTTCAGCCTGAATGCGGGCCCAACGGGGGGTTCGGTCGGGATCTGTATGCGTGGCCTGGCATCGGGAAAATCACCCGACAACGCCTCAGCCTGATGGACAAGGGACCGAACCTGCCTGGCCCGCAATGGCTTGCCTTGCCGCCAGTCGGTGTCGAGCCCGGAGGTTCGGGACAGATAGTCGGATATGCTTGGGCCGTAGCGGTCGCGCAATGACTCCAGGAAAAGAAACGTGGTCCGGCGATTGCTCGCTGTCCGGAAACTGCCGACCCATTTCGCGACGCGCCCCGCGCGAACCTCGAAATCCGTCAGGTTCGCGGAGACGTTGACCTGGGCGTCTCCGGGAGCCTGCCTGAGCACTTCCAGCAGGCGTTCGACTTCGATCACTTCAAGTTCCCCCTCTGAACCTCTTTCCGGCCGCGTGACTCCGCGCCGCCGGTTGCCGGCCGTGCGCAACCCGTCATTTGCTTTACCACGGCGGAATGGCCGCAGGGCCTCGCGGCTGCAGGCTTTCTCCACCGTCGTTAGACAACGATGCTTCGGGAAGTTCCCAATCGGTCACCCGGAAAGAAAAAGCCCGCCGTCCCGGAAATCCACAAGACCGCCCTTGCGGGCAGGAGCCGGCGCCTACCGTGCCGACCATCCGGGAACCGCGGTACATTCCCATCCTGACCGGGATGTGGCGTTCAGGCCCGCCCGAACTTTCGGCGACATTTCCCTCCAGTGAAACTTTGATTGCATCGTGATGTCGAAAATGCGCTTTGGCCGTTTCGGGAAACAGCAGTTCACTGGAGGCGACAGCGCACCGGAAGGCGGCTGTCCGGCTGGACCTGCTACTCGAGGGGCGCGCGCAACGGCAGAATGCCGTTGAGCAGCCGCAACGGCGCCCCGGCATCGGGCAGCCAGTGCGCCGCCACGATGCCATCCGGCCGCACGAGCACAATCTCATCCTGCGACCAGGGCGCCACGTCGTCCCCGGGCAAACGCTCGGTGCGGATGGGAAAGCCGCTGCCCGCCAGCTTCGAGGCAGCCTCCGTCCAGGGCGCCTCATCGACGCCGCCACCCGAAATCACCACGTAGTCGGTGTTGAACCAATCCAGCGACGAGCGCTCGTGCGCGCTGTCGAGCCAGAGGTGCGGGGCGCGGCGGCCGGAGTGGACGGCCGGCACGAAGTCGCGAATCGGGTCTCCCTCGTGCGGAGCCGGCGCATGTTCGGCCAGGCACAGCGGCGAGCGATGTTCGAAGCCGAGGATCAGCCCATCGTAGTCGCCCCACAGCTTGAGGGCGGATTTCTGTTCAGTGGTGTCCCGCCCTCCAAAATGAGCGCTGAGCAGGGGGGCGGTAAGCCGCGAGATCCTGAGAGACTGCTCGATCCGTGTGGCGGCAAGCGTGCCCTGTTCTTCGAAATAGGTGTCGAGCAGCCACTCGGGCGACACCCCCTTGAGAACGAACGCCAGTTTCCAGGCAAGATTCCGCACACCCTGCAAGCCGGCATTGCTGCCGAGGCCCCCGGTCGGAAGAAAGGCGTGGGCCGCGTCGCCGACCAGGATGGTGCGGCCCCTGCGAAATCCCCTGGCCATGCCGGCGATGTATCGCCAGGGACGCACCGACTGGACTTCGATGTCGATGTCCTTGTCCGTGCCCATAGCGCTCTTGATCCAGTCAATGCAATAGGCATCCGTGATTTTCCGGTCACGCGGGAAATCGGCGATCTGCGCCCGATACCGCATCTTGCCGTCGATGGGCTGAAAGCCGCCGCCGCCCATCGCGTGGGCCACCAGCACCACACCGCCTTCGTTTCCGGCAAACCATTCGGACAGGTCCGCATGGAAAAGTACGTCCTGCATGTAAACGTCGATGGGGTCTCCGCCCATCGGCAGATCGATCTGCTCACGGATCGAGCTGTTGACGCCGTCCGCCGCAACGATGTAGGCGGCCGACACCTCTGTCGTTTCACCCGTGTCGAGATTGCGGATGCTGCCGCGGCAGCCGTCCGCGTCCTGAACAATGTTGCCGGCTTCGGTGTGAAACCGGATGTCGGCCGCAGCAAACGACCTCGCGCGCCGCAACAGGATGTCCTCCACGTAATCCTGTGAGGACATGACGGGCATGGTCGGGCTCTTGGCGGTCGGCACGGAGTGGAACGATGATGTGTGCACGTGGGCGATTTCAGGCCGCGACAGGTTTTCGAACCACCTGTTGTACTCCGTCCAGCGCGGCCCGGCGCCCGTTTCTTCAACTTCCGCCTGAACGCCGAATTGCCGGAAAAGCTCCAGGGTGCAGATGTCGTAGAGACGGCCGCGGGGATGATTGCTGGTGTCGGGCCTCCGGTCGACGAGGACGTGGGAAACCCCAAGCCGAGACAAAAGCAGCGACAGGGTCAGCCCGGCCGGGCCACCGCCCACGATCAGCACAGAGGTATTCGCCATAAGCCCCTCCCGCGAGCGACCGATTATGCGGCATGCGGCCTTCCCTTCCTGTCGCTCTGCGAATCAGGACACGGAATCCAGCGGCGGGTACGGGGCCTGGACCGGTTCGAGCGTCATGGGCACGTCGCGAAATTCGAAAAGTTTCCCGACGTGATTCAGCACCTCGCTGCACATCCCCTTGCGGAATATCTCGAGGACTTCCGCAAAGATCTCTCGGGTCGTTTCCGGTTCGACACGGCAAGTGCCGATTTCGTACGGTGACACGCCGCGGCTGATGCCGACTTCCATGCGCCCGTTGGAAAACTGGTCCGGCATGCAGACTTCCTCCATCAGGCGCAGCGGTTGATACAACGGTAGCAGGTACGCCATGGGGCTGAAGCGGATGTGCCGGGTCCTCTGCACCAGCGCGACTACACAGTGGCTCGCACGCCTCAGGCTAGATCACCGGCGAATTCGGCTCAAGACCCAGGAGCACGCGGCCGTACATTTCCAGATTGGTCTTCTGCACCAGCAGGCCGTGCATGTTGACGGCCTGCAGGTCGCGGGCCGCCACCTGCAGCGCGTTTGCTTCACTCAACCCCGCGCCGCCGCCGGCCAGAAACAGGGCCTGTGCCGCCTCCATGCACAGGCGCACCGCGTAGGCGCAGTCCATGCGCGCCTTGGCGCGTTGCCGCAGAGGCATGAGGTCGCCGCGGTCTGCGAACTCCTGCATCCCGTCCGCGATCGCGTGCAGCAGGAGTCTGGCCGTATCGACTTTCGTGGCGGCCTCGGCGACTTCCAGGTGGGTGACGGGCATGTCGGCCTGTTGTTCGTTGAAGGTGTAGGCAACAACGCGCCCGGGCAGCTTGCCGCAGAAAACATCCAGCGCCTGACGGGCCATCCCCAGCGCCGGACCGCACAGGAACAAGGCCAGTGCGGGAACGAAGGCGCTGGCGTAGAGACTCGACTCATGCAGCCCGGCCCCCGGTGAGTTGCCCTGGACCGCATCCGGAACGGACAGAAAGCGGTGCCGGGGCACCAGTGCATCCGTTGCGGAAACGCTGTTGCTGCCGGTTCCGGTGAGGCCGTTCACGTACCAGTCGTCCTTGATCTCGATATCTGTGGTGGGGACCAGCAGCAGCCCTTCCCCGGTGGGAGCGCCCTTTTCGTCGACGACCCTGGCGCCGAGCAATACCCATTGGGAATGGTGCACGCCTGAGCAGAACGGCCAGAACCCGCTGAGCCGATAGCCGCCGTCCGCCGTTCGCGCTTCGCCCCGGGGAGAGATAACGGCGGAGATGATGGCGTCCGGAGTCCGGGTTGTGAACTCATCCTGCGCCTGGGGTGCGAACAACCCCAGCAACCAGGTGTGAGCGTGCCATACGCCGGTGCACCAACCTGTGGACCCGCAGCCGGCGGCCAGTTCCTCCACCACGTTCAGGTGCGCGTGCAAGTCGTGTTCGAGGCCGCCGCAGCGACGCGGCAGCAACACCTGGTGCAGCCGGGCCTGCCTGAGCTGTCGTACGTTCTCGGCGGCGACGCAGCGCCCTTCGGTGGTTTCCCGGGCACGACCGGCCAGATCCGGGGCAACCGACCTGGCAGCTTCAACGACCCCATCGGCGGAAAGGTCGGGATCAAGTAGATGCGACGGCTTTTGCATAGGCTTCCTCGCTGGCTGCTGCCTGCTTTCTGGAGTTGACGAATACTGGCGCTGGGTTTAGGAGTCACCTCGCTCTTTCTCATCAATCCCGTGCCGGCGGCGGGAACTTCGTCATCACTTCTTCGATGTGTTTCTCGTCGAGCCCAAACAGCCGATATACATTACGTGTCGCCATGTCCAGAAGCGAGTCACTGTAATCCAGCCGACCATTCTGTACCGCCATCGCCAATGCCGTAAGCGCACCGATGGATTGCCATCGTGCCAGTCTGAACTCGGAATCCGAAAGTTGAAGGTCGACATTGTGCGCATTCAGATTACTCAGGATCGTCTTGTGGGGGACAATTGACTCCAGGGCCTCGTAAATTTGCTCAAGAAAAAACCCGGGACGGGCCAGCAGGTGTTTCCATAGCGGATCCCGAGAGAGTTTCTGCAAGAAATTCCAATAGTCGTAACCTGCCTGGCGTACGGGGTCGAAAGACGGCTCGAGTGACTTCAGCGTCCATTCAACCAGATGATCCATTTCATCCCGAACAATCTGCCTGATCAGATCGTCCTTGGATTTGAAGTAGTTGTACATCGTGCCGACACCGACGTCGGCAATCTCGGTGATCTCCTGCATCGTTGCCGTGTCGACACCCTTTTCGTGGATCAGTTGCCGAGCAGCCGACAGCAGGGCTTTTTTGTTGCGAAGCTGGCGCCTCTCAACCCGCTTGAGTTTAGGAGCGCTTTCGAGTGAGTGTTTTTTCAGGTCCATAACGTTTTAGGGCAATTTGCCAGCCGAACGTTCGGCAAAGCGACGCCTTCCAACCGACTCCGGTGATGGTGGTGACATCTATCACATGAATCGCACCGTGTGGGCATGTGCTGGCGCACCCTCAGGCGTTCGAATATAGTTCATTTATGAGTGATCGTCACGCAATGCACTCAGCCCGGGACGATGATGTTTGATTGACAAACTGGCGATAGCGGAAGTTCGGTGATGAACATGAGCCCAGACCAATGGCACAAGGCGGTCGATGACTATTGCGTCGAGATGGACAAACTGAAAGGCAGAACCGCTCCGGCGCCTCGCGAACACACCAATACCTACAGCTTTCCGATCAGCCACAGCGAATTGACCGAAGATCTCATCCGACTCTTCTGTGCAGGCATCGGCAACCCCAATCCGCTTTATACCGATCCGGCCTACGCAAAGACCACACGGTGGGGAGGCCTGATTGCACCGCCGTACTTCGAGGTCCGGATCTCGGAAGCTCCGTATTTTCCGTCTCCGCTTCAGGTACCGGGATGGCTGGCTGCACTCGGAAGCGATCAGCCATTGACCCGCGGCTATTTCAGGCCCTACCGTCCCGGCGATGTCGTCCACGCCATTGACGAGTACCTGGGCATGGAAGAGGTTACCAGGGCAGGCGAGCCCATTCGCAGGTTCAACGCGGGGGCCAGGCGAACCTATCTGGACCGGCGGATGGAAACGATCAGCTATCAGGAGCTGCGAGGTCACGTTCGCGCGATACCGCCCGACAAGATCGAAGAGTCGCGCGATTTGCTCTACCAGGGCCAGGACCGCGAGCGGCGGCGCCTCAGCGCGGAAGAGCTCGATGCGATTCACCAGGGTTACGAGGAAGAGCTGGCCGGCAAGTGGCGGCGGGGCGCCGAGATTCGTTACTGGGACGATGTCGAGATCGGCGACGAGCTGCATCCCATCGCATTCGGTCCTTACGACATACACGACGCCGTCGCCTATTTCGGAAATATCGGTTATGCGAGTGCCCACGCGGTCAAATGGGGGCGCATGAAACACGATATGGCCCGTTTGCCCATCGATCCGGAAACGGGTGCAGTACACCATGTCGTGGATCTGCGCCTCAGCGACGCGATCGCCAGGGCTTCCACGGGCGATTGCCCGTATGCGCAGGCGTTCGGGCTTGGCCTGGAGTGTTCGATCGGCCATTGCGTTACCAACTGGGCGGGTGACGACGGGTTCCTGAAGAAAGTCGATAGCTGGATGAACGGCTGGGGATATCACGGAGAAGTGTTCACCGTGCGGGGGTCCGTGGCAGACAAACGCATCGAGGACGGTGAGCACCTGGTCGACATAGACTTGACAATGACCACGAACACCGGGCACCGCCTGTTCAAGTCAAGAGCAACCGTGCGATTGCTCTCACGCTCAGGTTAGCCGCGCCTAGTCGTGAATAGTTGCGGCCAAGGCCCGCGCCAGATCCTCGCGCTGAGTTCGGGCTGCCAATACCAGATGCAGCGCCGCCCAGAGCATGAGGAACGGAATGGGCAGCAGCGCGTAACGCAATGACTCGCTGCCAAGGCGGGCACTCAGCAAATCGCTGATGAGTCCGATCGCCAGCGGCCCGAGCCCGACGCCGATCAGGTTGGTCGCCAGAAGAAAGATTGCAACCACCATGGCGCGCATCCGCAGCTTTACCAGACCCTGGAGCAAGGCAACCAGGGGGCCGGTGGCGAACAGGCTGGCCATCGCGGGAATGAAAAGCGCGGACAGGGCCAACCACTTGTTCTCGATCATGATGGCCACGAAATAGAAAGGGAAAGCGACCGCAAAGATTGTCGCCGAAAGCCACAGCGACCAGCGTACGTCCCGGCGGCTGAACAGGTCGCTGAGCCAGCCGCCCAGGAATGTTCCAAGGCCGCCGCCAACCCCGATCAACAGGCCGATGGCGATCCCCACCTCGGTACCGCTCATGCCATGCGATCGGCGAAAGAATGTCGGCAGCCACTGACTCAGGCTGTAGAACGCGAAGATGACCAGTGCGCCCGTTGCGAGCATGTGGCGTATCGTCGGTGACCGCAGCACGAACCGAAAGACGTCGATCACAGGCGGCGCCTCGGCTTCGGCGACCCGCCCTTCCGAGGCGCCCCGGGTTGGTTCCCGCAGGGTCAGCCTGACAATCAGCGCCAGCGCTACTCCCGGCAAGCCCAGTGCGATAAAGGCCATGCGCCAGCCGTACTGGTCTCCAATCCAACCTCCGGCCGGGAAGCCGATCAACAGCGCGAGACTGACTCCCACCGCCGCTATGGCCACGGCGCCGGCACGTTCCTCGGGCGCGTAGTAGTCGGAGATCATCGACACCATGCTCGGCTGCACCGCCGCCTCGCCCGCCCCGACACCGATACGCAGGAGCAACAGGTGCCAGTAGTTTGCCGCGACCCCGCTGAGAGCGGTCAGCGCACTCCAGACCGCGAGTGCAAGCGCGATGACGTTGCGGCGGTTACCGCGGTCTACCCAGGCGGCGATGGGGATACCCATGGTCGTGTAAAACAAGGCGAACGCGAGTCCGGTCAAGGCACCAAGCTGGAAATCAGACAGGCCGAACTCCAACTTGATTGGCTCCGCGAGGATGGCGAGCACCTGCCGGTCCACTATGGCTGTCATTTGCACGAGCAGGAAAAGCAGAAGAACGTAGCGACGGTAACCCTTCGCGATAACGGCTGCTCCCGGCGGTTCGACCGCTACTGGATTCAGGCCTGCGTCATGCGACCCGGGTTGAGCCATTTCGCACTCCTGCACTGCAATCGATCTGTAGCATGAAAGCCGCGCGGCTGGGAGGATCAGATTCCTCGATCAGCCGGGCCGACGGACGAAGAGTATCAGTCTGAAGATACAACCATGGGCCGGGAAGTCGTTCATCTCTGTTCTACCCGCGCGAGACGAGTTTTACCTCTGCCTTGGCGGTCTGAAAAACATGTCCGGTGTTCGTTGTCATTGAAAGCTCGAGATCGGCCAGACAGTCTCCGTCCTCGATTCGTTTTCCCGTAACGGTTCCGTCGATGGTAAGCACCTCTCCATGAAAGACGCAGCCGTTCACCCAGACATCGATCTTCTTCAAGCAACCGTCGTCGCCCGCCCAGTTCGTGATGCTGTGGCCCAACGAACATTCGAGACCGATTCCGAACGCCTGCGCGTATGGCGACCCGCCTGTCGCCTGCGCCACAGCGTCACTCAGACGCCAGTCGATAATGTGGTGCACTTCGCCCGTTTCGGGATCGCGCGGCATGCGCGCGGCATCGTGCTTCATGCGCCCCCATTTGACCGCGTATGCACCCAGGTAACCGGTATTGCCGATATAGGCGACCGCATCGCTGATATCATAAGGGCCATTGACCATCGTCGGCAGTACGTCACCGACAGCAACATCTTCCCAGTATCGGGGCTTGTTTCCCCTTCGCCGCTTGCCGGCCAGTTCTTCCTCGTAGCCCTGATGAATCGCATCCAGATCCTCCTGACTGAACCTCTGCCGCTCCCGACCCTCGTACAATGCCTTGCGGGACTCACCAATCTTGTCGGGTGGGGTCGCGATGAACAGCGCTCGCGAAACCTGATGGCTGATGGGTTCTTCCTTCTGATCGAGGAAGGTGCGTTGGGCCGTTTGACGGAATTTGCGGAACGGTTCGCCGGGCACCGTTATCTCTTCGATACCGACAAACTCGTCAATGGCATCGACAATGTCCCCGGGTCGATACGGCCTGAAGTAGGCACGCGTCAGCGGCTCCCCGCCGCCGAGCCAGGCGTTGTAGCCGGGCACCGGGCACGGAGGAGGTTGGGAGGGTCCTTCGGCAATCCGAGTTTCAAAGTAAGGTGGCGCAATCAGGCCTCCCCAGGACGTGGACTTTGCATACTCCGGATTCGTATACAGCGGATTGGGATTGCCGATTCCGGCGCAGAAGATGCGGATCAGATCTTCCGTTACTTCGCGATAGCAAAG
>CAZWZH010000160.1:0-2850 GCA_964638775.1 uncultured Pseudomonadales bacterium | reverse complement strand
CTTCGGGGTTCATCGGCGGGGCTCTTGTGCGGCGCCTGAAGGATCTCGACAAGGAAGTGTTGCCGGCGTATCGGGGTGCGGCGGCTACCGGCATCGGCGATCTGTCGAGGCGTTCGCGGGCCGAACTGGCGCGGGCGCTGGGCGGTGTTGATGCCGTCTACCACTTGGCCGGGCTGCACGAGGGGTCGAGGCATGCAACCGCTGCGGATTTCGATACCGTCAACCGGCAGTTGACGCTGCGTCTGTTCGATGCGGCCTGCACCGCCGGTGTGCGGACCTTCGTGTGGTTGAGCACGATCAAGGTGCTTGGTGAAGTTGCGGAAACGCCGCTACTGCCGGGGGCTGCCCGTGCGCCGGCGAGCGACTATGCCCGGAGCAAGGCGGTTGCGGAACAAGCCTTGCTCGATTCAGACCGCGAATCGACGACGCTTGCCATCGTTCGGGCGCCGCTGGTGTACGGGCCGGGGGTGCGGGGCAACTTTGCGGCCCTTATTCGGCTGTGCGGGACGGGGCTGCCTCTGCCCCTGGCAGGTGCCACGGCATTGCGGTCGATGGTGGGCCTTGCCAATCTCGTGGATTTCCTTGCGCTAGTGCCTGCCGGGAACCTTGATGACAAGGAAATACTGCATGTTCGGGATGCGAAGGAATGGAGCGTCACTGAGCTGGCCAGTGAGTTGCAGCGGCTCTCCGGCCGTTCGAGCCGGCAATTCGCCGTTTCGAGAAAGATGGCTGGGTCGATTGCCGGGTGGCTGGGGAAGGGGGATTTGGTCACCCGGCTTTTCGAGCCGCTGCGGGTGGAGGGGGATTCGTCGGCGCGCCGGTTGGGTTGGAAACCACCGAGGCCGTCGGAGGAGATTCTCAAGGAGACCGTCGCATGGACTCGTCGGAAGCGTTGATTCTGCTGGGGGCCGGGTTCGCCGCCGCGGTGGTGCTCGTGGGGCTGATGGCGATGCTTGCCCGGCGGCGCGGCTTGTTGGCGGTGCCCAATGCCCGCAGCTTTCACACCGTTGCGACGCCGACTGTCGGGGGCTTGGGATTCGTCTTGCCGGTGCTGGTGTTTCTGGGGCTGGAGAGCGTGGCGACTTCCGCGCTGTACGGGCTGCTGGCGGGCGGAGCGGGCCTGGCGCTCATGGGCCTGGTCGACGACCTGCGGGAGACCGGCCGTGGTGTGCGCATGGCCGTTCAGCTACTGGCCGTTGGGCTGGTGTTCTGGACGCTCCAGCCGGGCTGGTCCTTGTGGGTATACGCGCCCGTGGCGGCATTGCTGCTGTGGCAGATCAATCTTTCCAATTTCATGGACGGGATCGACGGCATCCTGGGCACCCAGACGCTGTTCTTCTGCCTTGCCGCGCACCTGCTCATCGGGGGTGTGCCCAGCTGGGAGGGTGCGCTGCTGTGGCTGACGGCGGGTGCCATGCTCGGATTTCTCGTCTACAACTGGCCGCCGGCCCGGATATTCATGGGGGATACGGGCAGTGTCTTTCTCGGGCTTCTCATCGGCGTTGCGGTCGTGCAACTGGTGGCGCAATACGGCGTGCCGCTTCTGGCCTGCACGATTCTGCTGACGGCGTTCTGGTTTGACGCCAGTTACACGCTCTGTGTCAGAATGGCGACCCGGCAGCCATTCACGGAACCGCACCGCAGCCATCTTTATCAGAAAGTGGCGGCCAGGTTCGGAACTTCATGGACTATGGTCGGCTTTTCAGCGCTGTGCGTTCTGTGGCTCCTGCCGCTTGCGGTGGCGGCCGCCTCCATTGGGGATTCGCTCATTCTCGGGGTCGCATTCCAGGTGCTCGCATTGCTTCCACTGGCCGTGGCCGCCCGGCGCCTTCGGGCGGGATTGCCTGAGTGAAAAACGTCATCGGCAAACTGTCACGGCGCCACAAGCAGGGGCTCGCGCTGCTCTTCGATGCCGTTGTGCTGCCCCTGGCCCTGTGGACGGCGCTGGGGTTGCGCCTCGGCGAGTGGTCACTGGAGATCGCCTGGTTGTGGCCGGCGTTCGCTGCCGCACTGACCTGCATACCGGCGCTGGCCGTTCAGGGTTTCTATCGGCAGGTGGTGCGCTACATGGGCGGCCGCGGCATGTGGACGGTGGCCAAGGGGGTGGCCATCGGGGCGGCCATGATCGCGGTGGTGGCCTACATGGTTCCGCTTGCCGGGTTCCCGCGCTCGGTGCCGATGATGTTCTGGCTGATCGGCGTCTTCGGCATTGTCGCCAGCCGCCTGGTCGTTCGCGGCTGGTTCCAGTGGCGTACTGCGGGCCTGCAGCCGGGCGAGCCGGTCGTGGTGTACGGGGCGGGCAAGCGGGGCGTCGAGCTGGTGCGGTCGCTGCTGCGGCAGGGCGACTATCGGCCGGTGGCGTTCGTGGACGACGATGCGGCGCTGCAGCATCGGGTGATCGACAACCTGCGCGTCCACTCGCCGCGCTCGCTGCCCCGGCTGCTGAGGGAAACCAATGCCCGCCAGGTGCTTGTGGCCGTGGGCGGCTCTTCCAATGCAGTGGCCCGGCGCAGGATCCTGAATTTCCTGGAGCCCTTCGGGGTGCGCATCCGCCTCATTCCGGACATCGGCGACCTGATGCTGGACAAGGGCGAGGGCCTGCCCGCGGTGCGGGATGTGGAAATCACGGACCTGCTCGGGCGTAGCGAGGTAGACCCGCTACCCCACCTGCTGCGGAAGTCCGTGGCAGGCCGCAACGTAATGGTGACGGGCGCCGGCGGCTCCATCGGCTCCGAGCTTTGCCGCCAGATCGTGCGCCAGGGGCCGGGGCGCCTGGTGCTGCTCGATCAGTCCGAATACGGCCTTTTCGAGATCCAGCGCGAAGTCGAGCAGATCTGCGGCGAGGAGAAA
>CAZWZH010000159.1:0-3362 GCA_964638775.1 uncultured Pseudomonadales bacterium | reverse complement strand
GGAGACCTTCGCCACCAGCGGCCCGCGCATCCGCGTCCGGTTTTTTGCCGGGCCGGGTATCGACGGGTCGCTCTTCGATGCCGAGGACGCCATCGCCGCCGCCTACGACAGGGGCGTACCCATGGGCGCCGACCTGTCGCCGGAGGCCGGGTCGCCGCCCGGGTTCTTCGTGTGGGCACTGCGCGACCCGGCCACCGTACCCCTGCAACGCCTCCAGGTGGTCAAGGGCTGGGTAGAGGACGGAGAGACCTTCGAGCAGGTCTACGACGTGGCCTGCTCCGACGGCGGAACGGTAGACGCGGCAACCCACCGCTGCCCGGACAACGGCGCCACCGTCGACATCGCCACCTGCGCGGTCAGCCGGGACAGCGGCGCATCGGAGCTTTCCGCAATCTGGGCCGACCCTGCCTTCGAACCCGGCCAACACGCTTTCTACTACGCCCGCGTGCTGGAAAATCCCAAGTGCCGGTGGTCCACCTGGGATGCGTTACGGGCGGGCGCGTCCCCCAATCCCGACATGCACGCCACCATCCAGGAGCGGGCCTGGTCGTCTCCTATCTGGATCCGCCCAACGCAGTAACGACGGCTCCTGCGGCTATAGGCGTTCGAGGTACTGCCGCTTTCTCACCTCGTCGCCCGCGTCCTGGGCGATTCCGGCGGCGGCCCGGAGCAGTGCCCCGTCACCGGGACGGCGTCGCAGCGCCTCATCCAACACGGCGAGCGCCTGTATCGATTCCCCACTGGAGTGCAGCGCGATCGCGTACACGTAGGCATAGTGTGAATCTTCAGGCGCCAGTTCCACCGCCCTGGCAAGCAGCGGCAGCGCCTCGGGATGCCGGTGCTGCCTCACCAGCCAGAGCGCCCGGGCCAACAGGACTTCCGCCGCGTCGGGGGTCAGGGCGGATGCGCGCTCCAGCAGTTCGCCGCCGGCTGGGTCGCGGCCTGTGGCGCGATACACGTCCGCCAGGTTGACGAGCGCGGGCACCCAGTCGGCCGATCGTTTGAGCGCGGCTTCGAGGGCTTTTTCGGCCCGGGCGGCATCGCCGAGCGCCAGGTACGCGCTCGCCATGTTGGTGTGCGCCTCCGGCCGGTCGGCGTTGAATCGCTGAGTGTCCAGGTACTCATCCAGCACTTCCAGAAAACGGGATTTTTCCGCATCTTCGTCCGGCAGGCCCCCATAAGCCGGTGCGAGCAGCCGGGCAGCCTCGGTGCGCACGGCCAGATAGCCGTCGTCGAGCAGGTGCCCCGCACGGCGGCGCAAGCGCTCCGCATCGAACCGGGCGGCGCCCCGCAACGCGCCGATCCGCACCAGCGCGCCGGTGTCGCGCAACCCTTGCTCGAGGGCCAGCGCGGTTCCGGCATCATCGTAGGCGTCCATCAGCGAGAAAGCGGTCGCCCGGACGATGTCGGCCTGGTCTCTGTCCTGGGCCAAAGCGGTAAGCGCGCCGGCGGCACCCGGCACCCGATTGCGCGCCGCTGCGATCGTCTCCGCAAAGTGGCGTTCTTTCCCGGTCCCGAAATGCTGCGCGAGCACGTCCCGGGCCCACTCGGCGGAACGGTCCACGTGACAGCCGTTGCAGGCGTTTCGGATTCCCTGCGTAACGCTCAGGTCTGGCCTCGGGACGCGAAAACCATGGTCCCGCCGGCCGTCGAGCACCATGTAGGTTCGCTCGGGCATGTGGCAGGACACGCAGCGCGAACCCTCGCCGCCGGCGCTGTGCAGGTGGTGAGCCGGCGTGTCGTAAGCGGCGAGCCGCAAGGTGGGAAAGCCCGGGTGGCCAGCCTCGTTGTGGCAGCGTGTACAGAGCGCATCACCCTCGGCGGCGAGCCGTGCGGAATGCGGTTGGTGACAATCGCCGCAGGTGACGCCGCGCGCGAACATCCGGCTTTGCAGGAACGATCCGTAGACGTAGACCTCGCCGAGAATCTGCCCGTCCGCTTCGTAGAGGCCGGGTTCCAGCAGGGAGGGCAGGTAGAAGTCCAGGAACGGCCGGCCCGGGGTGAAGCCGTCGGCGAGTTGCGCACGCCGACTGTGGCAGGGCGCGCAGCTATCGATCTGCTCGGCTTGAGTGCCCAGGCCGACGATGGCCATGGCCGGCGAGCCTTCACCGGCGAGCGGCGGATAGCGATGGCTGCCTTGAGCCGCCCGGACGAGATGCAGCGATCCGGGCCCGTGACAGGCTTCGCAGCCCACCGAAACTTCCTCGAACTCCGTTTTGTAGGTATCGCTTGCCGGGTCGTACCCCTTCCTGACACCGGTGGAGTGGCAGTCTGCGCACATGAAGTTCCAGGTATACGCCGGCGCGGTCCAGTGCAGCGGGTCCTCGTGACCGACCCCGTCCACCGGTTGCAGATGAAACCAGCGCTCGCCGGCCGTATCCCAGGCAATTCCGAGCGCCTGCAGGCGCCCGCCCTCCAATTCCAGCAGGTACTGCTGCAAGGGCTCCACGCCAAACGTATAGCGCACGTCAAAGTCCCCGATTTCCCCTTCGGCGCCACCCGTTCTGACGACAAACCGCCCGTCCCGCCTGTTGAAAGCCGTACGCACACCACCGTGAGCGAAAAACGTGCCCTCGAAATCGGCGACCACGGCCGCACCGCCGACGGGCTGCATGGCAAGCTGGTGATGCGAGCCGAGCCAGCTCTCATAGGCTACCCGATGACACCCCGCGCACGCTTGTGAACCCACGTATTCCGCCGCGGCAGCAACCGGGCGCCGAGTTCCGTCCGGTTCCGGCATCCCGCCGCAACCTGACAGCAGCCAGGCTATTGCCCAGACGCCGAAGCTATACCGGCTCATCGCAAGTCAAGCACGAACCGAGCTGCCTTCGTAACGTGGCGCATCTTTTCGGCTCGGAGACTCACCAAGGTAGAGCACAGGCGCCTCACGCGATCGTCACTACGCTTGACAATCTCGTTTGCCGTCGTCATCCGTATCGTTCTCATGTCGCAATCGGAAGTAGAAACCATTCACCAGATTCATTGCAACGCAACCGCATACTTGGATACATTGAGCCGTTCACCGAGCCGGAAGCACCCTTGGAGAGCCACTCCGAGAGAGCCCGTGGCTGCCGGCGAACGAATACGGAGACATGCGATGACGGACCGCTACCAGGGCTATCGGCGCCTGAAGTTCGATTACCCGGAGGAACGGATCCTGCGCGTCACGATGTCGCGGCCCGAACGGCTGAACGCCCTTGATGCCGTCGGTCATCGCGAATTGACCTATGTCTGGCGCGAAATCGACGACGACAGCAATATCGATTGCGTCATCCTCACCGGCGAGGGCCGGGCGTTCTCCGCCGGGGGCGATTTCGAGATGGTGGAGACCAACATCAACGACTATCACGCGCTCATCACCA
>CAZWZH010000158.1:0-21651 GCA_964638775.1 uncultured Pseudomonadales bacterium | reverse complement strand
GTCTTTATACCAGTGGGGGACGTTGTTCAGCATGCCGAGTACCTTGGCCGTCATGTCCTGGCCCTTGTAGTCGTCGCAGTCGTACTGCGGCGCCTGGATGCCGTAGCCGACGAACACCAGTTCCGCGTCGGCCAGCGTCGCATCCCCGCGCTGATTGGCGACGTTCGCCACGAACCCGGTGCCAGGCGCCGCTGAATACCCGCTCGAGAACGACCAGGCCGCCGGCAACTCCGTTTCGACGCTGACCAGTTCGAAGGGCTGTTCATAACCCTCTGTTCCACCCGGCTCGATACCAGCCTCGGCCAGCCGCGCCGCGATCCATTGCCGTGCCTTCAGGTCTCCCGCACTACCGGGGGCACGCCCTTCGTAGGCATCGCTCGCAATTTCGGCGACGACCGCGCGCATGTCGCCGACGACGATCGCCGGCGCGGCGGTATCCGCATGAGCCATGGCCGCATGAATCGCCGCCGGGCCGCACTGCCTGGGTTTGCCCGCGAGATTGCCGTGAACGACGTGCGGATCGTCAGTGATCGGATCCGTTTCGAGTCCGCCGGCCCAGCGCCAGGCAATGACCGCAACCACGGCGATGGAGCCGAGGACCCACAAGGTGATTTTCAGGGCTTTGGACATGATGACCCGCAAACTTGAAGCGATCGGCCAGTGTTCACCAAATCGAAACAAGTTCCAACTCAATCACCCCGAATCTCCCGCGACCGTCATGGTTTCGATCAGAACGCTCGGCGCCCTGACGTTGCCGCGCAAGTCCAGGTCGTCTCCGACCGCGACGATGTTGCGATACACGTCCTTCAGGTTTGCTGCGATGGTCAGCTCGTGTACGGGCCGGCCGATCTCGCCGTTCTCCACCCAGAAGCCGGAAGCGCCCCTGGAATAGTCGCCGCTGACCGCATTGACGCCCTGCCCCATCAGTTCGGTGACGTACAGGCCCCGGCCCATTTCCTTCAGCAACCCATCGAAAGTCAACGTTTTTCCCGAGAACGTCAGGTTGTGGACGCCGCCGGCATTTCCCGTCGTGGTCATGCCGAGCCGGCGGGACGAATAGGTGGAAAGCGCGTAGCTTTGCACGACACCGCCTTCCACGAACGCCTTTTCCCGGGTGGCCACGCCATCGGCATCGAAGCCGACGCTGCCGATGCCCTTGGGCAGCAGCGGCTGTTCGAACAGGGAGACATGGCCGCTGGCCACCTGGGTGCCGAGGGAGTCGAGCAGGAACGATGCCTTGCGGTAGAGGGCGCCGCCGCTGATGGCGCCGATGAGGTGTCCGGCCAGGGTGCCCGCCATTTGCGCTGAGAACAGTACCGGATACGTGCCCGTGGGCACCTTGCCGGGGGACAGGCGGGCCACCGTGCGCTCGGCCGCGCGCAGGCCGACGCGCTCCGGTTCCTCCAGCGCCTCGCGCTCGCGTGCGGTGGTGTACCAGTAGTCGCGCTGCATGCCGTTTTCATCTTCGGCGATCAGCACGCAACTCGTGCCGTAGCGGGTGGCCGCGTGGCTGCCGACGAAGCCGTGGGAGTTGCCGTACACCCGGCAGGCCTGGAGGGTGTTCACTTCGGCCCCGTCGGAGTTGACGATGCGGGGGTCGAAGGCCAGGCCCGCCGCTTCGCAAGACCTGGCCGTTTCCTCGGCGAGGCCCGGATCGAGCGGGGCCTGATGAAACAGGTCGAGGTCCGGAATCACGCCGGGCATCAGCTCGGCGTCGGCCAGGCCGTTGCAGGGATCGTCGCGGGTGTGGCGGGCGATGTCCATGGCCTTGGCGACGGTTTCCCGAATCGCCGCCGGCCGGCTGTCCGACGTGCTGGCCGAACCCTTGCTACTGCCCGCATGGACCGTAATGCCGAAACCCCGGTCCTGGTTGTATTCCACCTTTTCCAGGTCGCCCTTGCGCACCGTGACGCCGAGGCCGGCGTCCTGGCTCGCCGACACCTCCGCCGCGCTCGCACCCTGGTGTTCGGCCTCCGCGAGGATGTCCCTGACCAGGGCCTCGAGTTCGCCCTGGTGCTCCCGGATATCGATGCTGTCAAGCGCCACGGGTTTCAGGCGCCGGTACCGCCGACCGTCAGTTCATCCACCTTCAGTGTCGGCAGCCCCACGCCCACGGGCACGGTCTGGCCGTCCTTGCCGCAGGTGCCCACGCCGTCGTCGAGCTTCAGGTCGTTGCCCACCATCGACACCCGGGTCATGACTTCGGGGCCGTTGCCGATCAGGGTGGCGCCGCGGATCGGCCGGGTCACCCTGCCCTTCTCGATGAGATAGGCCTCGGTGGCCGAGAAGGTGAAGCGCCCCGAAGTGATGTCCACCTGGCCGCCGCCGAAATTGGCGGCAAAGACGCCTTTGTCACAAGAGGCGATGACTTCCCCCGGATCGTAGGCGCCGGGACGCATGAACGTATTGGTCATGCGCGGCATCGGCAGGTGGGCGTAGGACTGCCGGCGGCCATTGCCGGTGGGCGCGGCGCCCATGAGCCGTGCATTGAGCTTGTCCTGCAGGTAGCCCCTGAGCACGCCGTTCTCGATCAGCACCGTCTCGCCGGTCGGGGTGCCCTCGTCGTCGACGGTCAGCGAGCCGCGCCGGTCGCGCAGGGTGCCGTCGTCCACCACCGTGCAGGCCGGGGACGCCACCGGTTCGCCGATGCGGCCGGCGAAAGCGGAACTGCCCTTGCGGTTGAAGTCGCCTTCGAGCCCGTGGCCGACCGCCTCGTGGAGCAGCACGCCGGGCCAGCCGGGGCCGAGCACCACGGTCATGGGGCCGGCAGGCGCATCCCCCGCTTCCAGGTTCACCAAGGCGGTGCGCACCGCTTCCCGGGCAAGCTCATCGCCCCACTCGTGGGTGAAGATGCCCAGGTCCCGGCGTCCGCCGCCCCCGGCATATCCGCGTTCCCGGCGGCCGTCCTGCATCACGATCACCGAAACGTCCATGCGCACCAACGGCCGCACATCCGCACACAACGTGCCGTCTGTAGCCATCACCAGCATGGTGTCGTGATCGGCCACCAGGCGCACCGTCACCTGCTCCACCCGGTTGTCGACCCGGCGGGCCGCGTTGTCCACGCGCTCGAGCAGAGCCACCTTGTTCTCCGCGGAGAGGGTCGGGATGGGATCGAGGGAGGCGTACCGCGGCTCCGCGGCAACCGGACGGGCAAGCCTGGCGCGGCCGTCTCCTCCCGTGCGGGCGATCGACCTCGCAGCATCCACCGCACTCTCAAGCCCCGTGCGGGTGATGTCTTCCACATAGGCAAAGCCGGATTTCTCCCCGCTCACGGCGCGCACGCCGAGGCCCCGGTCCAGCGAGAAACTGCCCTCCTTGACGATGCCGTCCTCCAGCGCCCAGCTTTCGGTTCTGCGGTGCTGGAAATAAACCTCGCCCATGTCGATGGCGCCGCCCGAGAGGGCGCCCAGCCGCGTCTCCACCCCGGACAGGCCCAGTTCGGCCGGTTCCAGCAATACGTCCAGCGCACCCGCCACCCGCTCGTTCAACGTCCACCCTCCATCCGCGCCTCGTCCGGCAAGCCGGGCGCCTCCTTTTCCTGCGCCAGTTCGTCGAAGTCCTGCATGTCGTCGTTCCAGATGCCCACCAGCTTTACCTCCGGGTCTTCCCAGGGGCCGCTGATCTGGTACTTGGCGCTGCTCATCTGCTTGATCTGTTTTTTCAGCACCTGCTGGCCGGCCAGCACGGCGGCGGCCGCGACCGGATTGGCCAGCGAGATGTAGACCGCGTACCAGGGCAGGCTGTCGCTCACCGGCAGGGTCACGATCATTTCGTTGTCGTTCATGATGCCGTCCACCAGGTTGACGCTGCCGCCGAACTTGAAATCCGAACCGGAGCCCTTCACCTTGGCGGGCTCCACGAACGTCAGTAGCCCGTCGTCGAAACGGGTGTCGGCCTTGATGGTGTCGAAGCTCGTGCCCTTGGCGGTGACGTCCTTGAAGTTGAGGCTCATGCGCTTGAAGACGGTGTTGATGTTCAACAGCGCCATGATGCGCAGCGCGCCGCCGCCGGACACCTCGACGAAACTGCCGTTTCTGGCACGGAACGAGACGTCGCCGCGCAGGCCGTTGACTTCCACGTTCAGCGGCGAACCCGGCCAGCTCGCATCCACCTGCAGTTCCGCCGACTCCGCCTCCACGCTCGGCGCGTAGTCCCACTGCGGGAGGACCTCGGCGAGATCGTCCATCGTCAGCCGGACGGCGCCCGAACTCCGGTCGGTGGCGGCGTTCCAGAACACACCTTCGGGCGCGCTGATCTCCGTGCCCTTGAGAACCGCATGCAGGTCGCCCGCCAGCAACCCGTCGGGTTGACGGTGCAGCTTGAATGACCAGGCGCCGAAGTCCTCTTCGCCGATGGTCAGGGACTCGATGGTCACATCCGCATCGGGCAGCTCGTCGATGATCGAGACATCGAGCGGGTCGCCCTCGCCGTCCGACTCCGGAAGACGGATCGATTCGAAATCGAGAACGAGGGGTTCGTCCCCCGTACTGCGCAACCGCCCGGTGAGGTCGGTGGACGCGAACTCCAGCAGCATCGTTCCGCCCCGCGATCCGCCCGTGAGAACCACGTCTTCGAATTCCTGGGTTTCAGCCCGCAAACGGTCGATGCGGATGTCCGCAAGACGCCAGGGAACCGGAATCGGTGTCTCTCCGGCGCCCGCCATCCACTCGTTGACGTCCGCATCGACCAGCCGCCCGGAGACGACCACCTCGTCCGCGTCCGCACCGACCGGCGGCACGGCGCCGCGCACGCCGATGGCGCCCCTGAGCGGCACGTCGTCCACATGGAGCCAGCCGTCGAGGTTGCCGTGACGCAACCGAACGACCACGTATTCGTCGAGAAACTCCAGGTCGAGCCTGCTGGGGCTCGGGTCTTCCGCGGCCTTGGCGAACTCGCCCGGCAGGTCGATTTCGAGCCCCGCCAGGTCGCTGGTCACGGTCATCGTCGATGCGGAATCGTCCACGGCGAGGCTCAGGATCGCATCGAAGGGAACCGCTCCCGCCGCCAGCCCGGGATCGCCCGTGTCGATGAGATGATAGACATCCGACTCCGATGCCGTGCCCCGGAAGCGGAGGTCGATGGAATCGTCGTCGGCGTCCGCGGCGATGCCGACCGGGCGGCCGAATATTTTCGCTTCGAGCGCATCGGCGACCAGGTAATGGGGGCAGCCGTACCGGGCGGGGCCGTTCAGATGCTCGACCTCAAGACGATAGTCCGGCAGGACCAGGCCCGCATCGGCCAGATCGAACTCAAGCCGGCAATCGAGGTGCCGGTCGTCCGATTCATCGATGGGGATGAAGAGATCTCCGTTCAATTCGAGACGCCCCGAGCCGTCCCAGTCCGGGGCAACGAAGGTCATCCATTCCCTGAGCGGCGAGCCCCGGATGAAATCCAGGCCGTCGCCCACATCCACCTCTCCCCGCAGGGCCACTTCCGCAAAAGCGCCGCTGTCGCCGATCCGCACCCTGCTGTCGCGGATGCCGGCCGCGAGCGTTCGCGCCGAATCCACCGAAGCGAAGGTCTCGGAGCCCGCCAGCTCGACGAATCCCTCGGCCTCGGACACCACCGGCCAGTCCGGGTGGTAACGCACCTCCCCGGCGCTGAGCCGGGCCTGGATCTCGAGCCGGCGGGAACGGTCGTCCGGCAGCGTGTGCACCTGGCCCTGGTAGGCAAGCTTCGGGCCGATGATCCGGCCGCCCCGCGGGCCTTCGTGCAGCCATTGCCGCAAGCCTTCCGACAACCGGTACGGGATGTAGGTGCGCGCCTGCTCCACGTCCAGAACGTCACCGTCCATCAGCATCGCGACACGCTGATCGCCCCGCTCGACCGGCCGGGCCAGCGAGAAGGAACCGGAAAGACGGGTCCCCCGGGTCTCCGGGCGTGAATCCCTAGCCTCAAGGCGCGAATCCATAGCCTCCAGGCGCGAATCCCTAGCCTCGAGGCGCATATAAGGCACCCGCATGCCCACATAGCCGTCGCGGAACCAGGCATGCAGGTTGGCCTGCATGTTCTCCCAGCGCCACCGGTCCGTGAACACGTCCGCAATCCCGACCTGCAGGGCTTCGCTGTTCAGCGTCAAGAGCGCGCCATTCTCATAGCCGATGATCTCCCCAACCGCGTCCCGCACCCAGGGCACGCCCCGATACGAATCCACCTGCAACGCATCGAAAGTGGCGGCGTATCCCAACCCCTCGGGGCCGGACACCGCGTGGACGTTCAACAGGTCGCCGCCCGGCTTCAGTGCACCAAGCCAGTCGCGCACCGCCTCCACACCGCCGAGCGCCACGGTCAGGAAGCCCGCAAGTTCACCGAGCCGCAATCGGCCGACCCAGAACTCGGCACCGCCGGGCAGCGTTCGGAAATGAACGGGGTCAAGCCGGATGCCCGAATCGGCGGCCTCCAGGGCCGTATCCACCAGCCTGCCCTCGCGGCGCCCGTTGATCAATCCGCCCCGCAACTCGGTCGACAGGGATCCTGATACACCGCCGGGCAGCCCCACCCGGTCGAATCGCACGCCGAACGCACCGCCTCCGGTGTCGCCCCGCTCCAGCCAGCGACCTTGTGCGCTCAACTCAAGACCGGCATGAAGCCCCAGCCAGTCAACGAACGGCCCCGGCAGGAACACGCCGCCGGACAGCTCGAGGTACCGCTCTTCCGGCCGCCCCGCCCAGGCCGCATCCTGTGCCCGCCAGCGCGCCTCGAGGCGGCACGGCGCCGCACAATCCGGATTGCCCACCGAGAGGTCGTAGGCGTGGGCGCCATCCCGGTTCACGCCGCGAACCTCGATGGCCAGGTGTGCCTCCCGCTCTCCGGATACGTTCATGCGCCCGTTGAAACGAACCTCGTCGATATCGCGCAGCAGCCTCAACAGGTCAAGCCCGGATGCCGCCGCATCCATGCCGGCCAGGCGCCAGCCATCCGCCGTCCGTTCCACGGCGAGTTCCGAGGACTCGATGAGCAGCCGTTCCAGAACGGGGGCATTGCGCCGCACGCTTTCGAGCACGTCCAGCTCCACCGTCACCCGCTCCGCCCAGCCGGCCGGCAACTCGATGCGGCGCACGCTGGCCACCGGATTGAGGCCGTCCCAGCCGCCTTCCAGGCCATCGAGCCGCGCATGGCCGTCGAGCCAGGCGTTCGCCGTGCCTTCAAGATCGTCGAGCAGCCACATGCCCAGGCGGCCGAGCCCCTGAAAGAGGGCCGAGACCACCAGCAGGAACACCAGGAAGGCGAAGGCCGGTCGAACGATCGGCCGGTACCTCTCGCCGAACGCTCCGGACACTAGCCGCACCTATTCACGAATAGGCGCGGTCAGGAAGCGCCGTCGCGCATCAGGACAACGTCGAATTCCCCGGGGCCGTAGCTGGGCTCCATCTGTATGCGGATCTCCCGGCCGATCTGCCGGGAAAGGCTGGCCAGGTGGTCTGCGTCCTCATCGATCAGGCGGTCCACCACCCCCTGGGGGGCGCGAACCACGTAATCGCCCCGGGTTTCGGCGCAGTGAGGATCCGCCTCCTTGAGAATCGCCCGGAACACCTCGATACAGGTGCTCTCGTCGGTCTTGGTGATTCCGGTTCCACGGCAGACCCCGCAGGGTTCGCACACCTGTTGCGCAAGACTGCCCCGGGTTCTCTTGCGGCTCATCTGCACGAGGCCGAGCGATGAGAACCCTTCGATGCACACACGGGCGGAATCTCTCTCGCACGCCTTCTCCAGCACGCGCAGAATGTGCCGCTGATGCTCCTCGTCGTGCATGTCGATGAAGTCGATGACGATGATGCCGCCGAGATTGCGCAGCCGGAGCTGCCTGGGAATCGCCCTGGCCGCCTCCAGGTTGGTGCGATAGGCGGTTTCCTCCAGACTGTAACCGCCCAGATAGCTGCCTGTGTTCACATCGACGGTCGTCATCGCTTCGGTCTGCTCGATGACGAGATAGCCGCCGCACTTCATCTCTACCTTCGGCTGCAGGGCCCGGGCGACCTCGTCGTCCACTCCGAAGTGTTCGAACAGCGGCGCCTCGCCGGTGTACGCTTCGATGCGTCCGGCCAGTTCCGGCAGGTGCCGGTCGACGAACCCTTCGACCCGTTGGCGGGTGCGCTCGTCATCGATGACGATCCTCTCCACCTCCGGCCCCGACAGGTCACGAACGATGCGCGCCTGCAGGGGCATTTCGAGGTGCACGGGAGCCGGGCAGGCAGATTGGGCCCGGGTTTCGAGTACCGAATCCCAGGTGGCGAGCAGCCTGTCGATATCCGCCTCAAGAGTGGCCGGGTCCACCGCTTCGCCGGCCGTGCGCGCAATGAACCCCATGTCCACGCCGCGCCGGCTCCTGATTTCTTCGATTACCCCGGTCAGCCTTGCTCGCTCTTCCTCGGCCTCGATGCGCTGCGATATGCCGATGTGGCCGCTGAACGGCATCAACACCACGTACCGGGATGCCAGCGTGAGCTGGGTGGAGAGCCTCGCTCCCTTGCTGGAGATGGGATCCTTGACGATCTGCACGAGCAGGCTCTGGCCCGCCGCCGCCAGGTCGCGGATGTCGGGGATGGTCTCTTCCCCGCCGTTACCCGCCGCAGCCTCGCGCCTTCGCATGTCCCGCGCGTGCAGGAAGCCGGGCCGCTCCAGGCCGATGTCGACGAACGCCGCCTGCATGCCCGGCACCACGCGCTGCACCCTGCCGAGATAGATATTGCCGGTGAGGCTGTAACCGTGGGAGCGGGCAATGTGCAGTTCCTGAAGGGCACCGCCGCACATGAGCGCCGCTCGAGTCTCGAACTCGTTGACGTTGATCAGCAGCTCATCCGTCATCGTGGCAACCATTGTAGGCTATTCGACCCGGAACCGCTGTGTGAGTTTCCCGAGCAGCAGATACACCGCCGGCCAGACGAACATGCTGGTAATCGCCGGCAGCACGGTCACCGGCAGCCAGGCCTGGGCCTGGTCGTGCGCCAGCCGCCTTGCGCCTTCGCTGAACAGCACCATCGCGGCGGCCACCCAGGCCTGCTGCAGCACGGCATACATGCGCAGCCGCTCGTGGAATCGCCAGGTGAAGAAGGTGATGGTGGTCAGCACGATGCCGTTCAGCCCGAGCGGGTCGGCAAAGACGATGTCCACGAAGAAACCCATTATCCAGGTACTGATGAGCCCGATGCGGTGAGGCACCTCCATCGCCCAGAAATAGACCACGAGCACGATCCATCCCGGCCGCAGCCACCCCAGCCACTCCGGCGAGCCCACCGGCGCCCGCGCCAGGGTCAGAAGGAAGGCGGCAATCACCGTGAGCAGGATCAGCCAGCCGCCCCGCGTCAGGTTCACCGCGCCCCCTCTTCCCCGGGGTCAAGCACCACCAGCAGGTAGCTCGACCGGTCGAGCAGGGCGCTCGGCTTCACGCTGACCTGGGCGAACGCCCGGGTTCGTTCGGTGAGCACCGACTGTACCTGCCCCACCGGGTATCCCCGGGGAAAACGCCCGCCCAGGCCCGACGTCAACAGCAGGTCGCCCTGGCGGATATCCGCCGTGACCGGCACGTTCTCGAGCAGCAGGAGATCGATCTGGCCGGTGCCGCCGGCGATGCTGCGCAGCCCGTTGCGCATGAGCTCCACCGGCACCGCATGGCTGACGTCGGCGATCTGCAGAACCCAGGCACTGAAACGGCTCGTCTCGACCACCTGCCCGAAAAGGCCCTCCGCATCGATGACCGCCTGGCCGATGCGAACGCCGTCCTGGGTGCCCTTGTCGATGATCACCTGCAGGGTATCGGGATTCGGCACGACACCCACCAGCTCGGCGATCATCACCTCGGAGGGCAGGCGCGCCCGGCTGCCGAGAAGTTCCCGCATCCTGTCGTTCTCGGTGCTGAGCGCCTGCAGCCGCATGGCGACCCGGGTGAGTTCGAGGTTCCGCAACTCCAGTTCGTCGAGCCTGGCGAGGAGGCTGGCCTGGCTGGAGACCGCTTCGATCGCTGCCGCCGCAAGCCAGTACGGGCTTTCGACGGCGACCTGTCCCGGATAGACGACCGAGCCGAGAACGTCGCGCGCCGGTTCCAGCGTTCGCGTATTCGTATCCAGGTAGACGAGCCCCAGGGACGCGGCAACCAATCCCAGCAACAGGTACCCGGCTCCGGACCTTCTGAGGAACAAGGCCTTCATAATCCAGCTCCCGGCCTCCTCTGCCGGCGACGGGAGGCGGCCAGGCGTGGATCAATCAGCCGACAGGAGATCCGCGTTGCCTGCCGCGTCCATCCACTCAAGGGCCATGCCCCCGCCCCTGGCCACGCACGTCAGCGGAGCCTCGGCCACGATGACGGGCAAACCGGTTTCCTCGGCGAACAGGGTGTCGAGGTCGCGCAAGAGGGCGCCTCCGCCGGTGATGACCAGGCCGGTCTCGGCAATGTCGGATGCGAGTTCCGGCGGGCATTGCTCCAGCGCCCGCTTCACCGCCCGCACCATCGCGGACAACGGCTCCTGGAGCGCCTCGACGATTTCGTGGGTATTGAGGGTGAAGCTGCGCGGCAGCCCTTCGGCGAGATTGCGGCCGCGCACGTCGATCTCGCGCATGTCCTTCTGCGGGTAGGCGGCGCCGATCTCGTGCTTGATCTTCTCCGCGGTGGCTTCGCCGATGAAGCTGCCCTGGGTGCGCCGCACATAGCTCGCGATCGACTCATCCATGCGGTCGCCGCCCACCCGCACCGTATCGGAATAGACGATGCCGTTCAGGGAAATGATGGCGATCTCGGTGGTGCCGCCGCCGATGTCGATCACCATCGTGCCCACCGCCTCCTGAACCGGCAAGCCCGCGCCGATGGCAGCCGCCATCGGTTCCTCCACCAGGCGAACGTCGCGCGCGCCCGCGGAGAGCGCGCTCTCGCGAATGGCGCGGCGCTCCACCTCGGTGGACTTGCAGGGCACACACACCAGCACCCTGGGGCTCGGGCGGATGAAGGAATCCTCGTGGACCTTGCCGATGAAGTACTTGAGCATCTTCTCGGTCACCATGAAGTCCGCGATGACGCCGTCCTTGAGGGGGCGCACCGCCTCGATGTTGCCCGGGGTGCGCCCGAGCATGCGCTTGGCGTCGGAACCCACGGCGACCACGGTTTTCTGGTTGCCCTGGGTGCGGATGGCGACAACCGAGGGTTCGTCCAGGACGACGCCCTGTTCCCGGACGAAGATAAGGGTATTTGCGGTACCGAGATCAATGGAGAGATCCCGGGAGAACAATCCGCGAAACTTCTTGAGCATCAGGTGCGCCCTGGCATGGCATCGGACCCGTTGTCGAACCGGCCAGGCCGGTGCGACACGCAAGCCGCTAATCTAACAACGAACCGAGATTCAAGTAAACTCCGGTCATGGACAGCGGCAGGATCGATATCGACCATCTCGCGCGCCTCGCGGCGCTCCGGTTGAGCGACAGCGAGCGGTCCCGGGTACGCGCCGACCTGCAGCGCATCGTGGCCATGGTCGACCGCATGCAATCGGTGGATACCGAAGGCATCGCCCCCCTTGCGCATCCCCTGGACGCCTCCCAGCGGCTGCGCCCCGATGCGCACACCGAGGCCGTCGACCGGGCCCGCTACCAGGCCGGCGCCCCGGCCGTGCGCGACGGGATGTACATCGTGCCGCGAGTCATCGAGTAGGCCCATGGAACCCGGTGCGTCGGTACGCCAGATCGCCGCCGACCTGGCCCGGAACGACTGTTCGAGCGTGGAACTGGTGGAGCAGACGCTCGATCGCGCCGCGCGGCTCAACGAGTCCCTGAACTGCCTGATCACCGTCGACGAAGACAGGGCGCATGCGGCCGCCCGGCGCGCGGACGACCGGCTTCGCAACGGTTCCGCCACACCATTGACCGGCATCCCCATCGCCCACAAGGACGTTTTCTGCATCGACGGCTGGCGCACCACCTGCGGTTCCCGGATGCTCGCCGAATTCACCGCCCCGTACACGGCCACGGCCATTCAGCGCCTGATCGATGCGGGCACGGTGACCGTCGGCAAGACCAACATGGACGAGTTCGCCATGGGTTCGTCCAACGAAACCAGCTATTTCGGGCCGGTGGCGAACCCATGGCGCCACGAGATGGTGCCGGGCGGTTCCTCCGGCGGCTCGGCGGCCTGCGTGGCGGCCGGCATCACGCCGCTGGCCACGGGCACCGACACCGGCGGCTCCATCCGCCAGCCCGCGGCATTCTGCGGCGTCACGGGCTTGAAGCCCACCTACGGCAGCGTGTCCAGGTATGGAATGATCGCCTTCGCGTCGAGCCTCGACCAGGGCGGCGTCTTCGGCGGCAGCGTGGACGACGTCGCGCTGGCCCTCTCCTACATGGCCGGCTTCGACCCGCGCGACTCCACCTCGAGCGAGCGGGAGGATGCCTGGCTGGCGGGCGTGCCGCGCCACGGCGTGGGCGAACTTGAAGATCCGCTGACCGTCGGGTTGCCGAAAGAGTTCTTCGCGCACATCTCGGACGGCGCGCAGCATCTCGACGGCGTGCGCCGGGCCCTGGAACGCCTCGGTTTCCGGTTCCGGGAAGTTTCGCTGCCGCACACCGACGCCGCGGTGGCCGCCTACTACATCGTTGCCGGCGCCGAGGCGTCCACAAACCTGTCGCGCTACGACGGCGTCCGCTTCGGACACCGCTGCAACGGCCCAGCGTCCCTGGAAGACCTGTACGAACGCTCGCGCAGCGAAGGATTCGGGGCCGAGGTGAAAAGGCGCATCCTCACCGGCACCTACGCCCTGTCGGTCGGATATTTCGACGCCTACTACGTCAAGGCCCAACGCATCCGGCGCCTGATCCGGGAGGATTTCCTGCGCGCCTTCGAGGCGGTCGACCTGCTGCTCGCGCCCGTCGCCCCGGGTACCGCCTTCCCCCGCAACGCCTTTGCCGAGGACCCGGTGGCCATGTACAGCCAGGACGTCTTCACCATCCCCGTCAGCCTGGCCGGGCTCCCTGCCCTGTCGGTGCCTTGCGGCCTGCATGACGGCTTGCCCGTGGGGGCGCAGTTCATCGCCCGGCACTTCGACGAGGAACGGCTGCTCAAGACCGCCGCCGCCTACCAGCGCGCGACGGACTGGCACAGGCAGCGGCCGGAGTTGTCGCCATGACAACGCCGATTGCGTGGGAGCCGGTGATCGGGCTGGAGATTCATGTCCAGCTCGCTACCCGCAGCAAGATCTTCTCCGGCGCCGAGACGGTATTCGGCGCCGAGCCCAACAGCCAGGCCTGCCCGGTGGATATCGGGCTGCCGGGCACGCTGCCCGTGCTGAACCGGGAAACCGTGCGCATGGCGGTAACGTTCGGCCTCGCCATCGGCGCCGAGATCAACCGTTTCTCGGTGTTCGACCGCAAGAACTACTTCTATCCCGACCTTCCCAAGGGATACCAGATCAGCCAGTTCGAACAGCCCATAGTCGGCCGGGGCAGTATCGAAGTGCCCCTCGACGGCGGCGGCGCGATTTCCGTGGGCATCACCCGCGCCCATCTCGAGGAAGACGCCGGCAAGTCCATTCACGACCTCTTCCCCGGAGAAACGGGCATCGACCTCAACCGCGCCGGCACACCCCTGCTCGAAGTCGTATCCGACCCGGACCTGAGAACCCCGGAACAGGCGGCGGCCTTTTTCCGCCGGCTGCACAGCCTGGTGCGGTACCTCGGCATCTGCGACGGCGACCTCTCCCAGGGCAGCATGCGCTGCGATGCGAACGTCTCCGTTCGGCCCGCGGGCGAGCGCAAGCTCGGTGAACGCACCGAGATCAAGAACCTCAATTCGTTCCGGTTCCTGGAAAAGGCGGTCCGCCACGAGATCCACCGCCAGATCGACCTCCTGGAAGGCGGCGGCACGGTGGTGCGCGAGACCAGGCTCTACGACCCCGACCGCGACGAAACCCGGCCGATGCGGAGCAAGGAGTTCTCCGACGACTACCGGTATTTCCCGGACCCGGACCTCCTGCCCCTCGAGTTCGGCGACGAGTTCATCGAATCCGTCCGCGCCGCCATGCCGGAACTGCCGGATGCGCGCTACCGCCGTTTCCGGGAGCAACTGGGGCTCGGCGAGTACGACGCGGCCTGGCTCACCGGCGACCCGGACATCGCCGACTATTTCGAGGCGGCCGCCGACGCCTGCGACGACGCCAAGCTGGCCGCCAACTGGATAACCGGCAACCTCGCCGGAAACCTCAACCGCGACGGGCTCGCCATTGTCGACTCCCCGGTCTCGGCCGCCGACCTCGGCACACTGATCGCCCGCATCAAGGACGGCACCCTTTCGGGCAAGACCGCCAAATCCCTCTTCGATGCGCTCTGGGCGGGCGACGCAGGAACGGTCGACGAAATCATCGAGGCCCGGGGCCTGCGCCAGATCAGCGATCACCGCGAGCTGCGGTCCGTGGTGGAGGAAATCGTCGCCGCACACCCGGCCCAGGCCGAACAGTTCCGCGCCGGCAAGCAGAAGGTACTTGGCTTTTTCGTCGGCCAGGTCATGAAAGCGACCCGCGGCAAGGCCGACCCGAAGCGGGTCAACGAACTGATCGTCAAGGCGCTGCGCTAGCGGTTCTCGCACCGGCAACCTACGCGCCCGGACGCAGACGTTGAAGGTACAACGCCGGAACTCGGGAAAGAGTTCGCATGCGGGGCTTCCCTTTCGGCGCGTTAAGCTCGTCCGAAAGCCTTGCGTACACCAGGATGATGTGGCCGTGCGCCGAAAGGGAAGCGCCGCATGCGAACGCGCTGCCCGGGGCGTGGGCTTGTTCCAGGGGAAACCCCGCGGAAAACTCCCTCTCCGCACCGAGTCGGCCGAGGCGCCCGCAGGCGGGGATGTTTCTGCTATGCTTTCGCGCTTTCACTCGGGACACAAACGGGAGGCTCGATGGGCCAGCCACTGCCAGCGGTCGACTTTCTCAAACTGCCGGAAGGCGGCCAGCCCTATCTGGAGGGCCACAAATGCGGGGCGTGCGGGGCCACCTTTCTCGGCGAGCGCAGCGTCTGTTCGAAATGCGGCGCCCGCGACCAGATGAGCCCCGTCAAGCTGCCGAACACCGGCAAACTCTATTCCTACTGCATCGTGCACCGCTCCTACCCGGGCATCGATGTGCCCTACATCAGCGCCGTGGTCGACCTCGACGACGGCACCGCCATCAAGGGCAATCTCATCAACATCGATCCCGACCCGGAAAAGATCGAATTCGACATGCCTGTGGAGGTCGTCTATCGCGACGCCCTCGGGCGCAAGGACAAGGAAGGCAACTCCTATCTCGCCTATTTCTTCCAACCGAGGGCCGCAGCGAACTGAGGCGCTCCCCGGCGGGGAACGGCGTAGACGGCAAGCCGAAAACCGACAAGGAAACCAGTTACCAAGCAAGGAGAACACAAATGACCGATGCATACGTCGTTGGCGTGGACATGATCAAGTTCGGGCGCTTTCCGGAGAAAACCGTGCCCCAGATCGGCGCCGAATCGGCGCTCATGGCGCTCGACGATTGCGGGCTGTCCATCCAGGACATGGAAGCCCTCTATTGCGGCAACCTCTTCCAGGCCGCGAGCATGACCGGCCAGCGCATCCTCCAGGAGATCGGCCAGACGGGCATACCGGTGGTGAACGTCTCCAACGCCTGCGCCACGGGCGCCACGGCCTTCCGTGAAGCATGGGCGTCGGTCAAGGCGGAGCTCTACGACATCGTCATCGCCGTCGGCGTCGAGCAGATGGGCAAGGGCCTGCTCGGCGGGCCCGGCGGCGGCAAGGGCATCCCCAAGGAAGGCCTGTTCGGTTCCGGCACCATGCCGGCGGTGTTTGCGGAAGCGGGCATGGAGCACGCCCGCAAGCACGGCACCACCTTCGAGCAGTTCGCCAAGGTGTCCGTCAAGAACCACCACCACTCCACCATGAACCCCAAGGCGATGTACCAGATCGAGACGCCGCTCGAGGTGGTGATGAATGCCGAGATGATCTCCTATCCGAACACCAAGCTCATGTGCTCGGTAAACGTCGACGGTTCCGCGGCCGCGGTGATCGCCTCCGAAAAGAAGGCCCGCGAACTCGGCCTCATGGACCGTGCCGTGAAGGTGCGCGCCTCCGTGCTCACCTCCGACCGCTGGCAGGAACGCGACCTGGTCATGCCCGACGTGAACACCTGCACACGGGAAGCCGCGACCAAGGCCTACGAGATGGCGGGCCTGGGCCCGGAGGACGTCGACCTCGTGGAACTGCACGATTGCTTCGCCACCGCCGAGATACTGCACTACGAGAACCTCGGGCTCTGCGCCGCAGGCGAAGCGGGCCGCATGATCGACGACGGCGAAGTGGCCCTGGGCGGCCGCGTCCCGGTCAACGTATCGGGCGGGCTGCTCTCCAAGGGGCACCCCCTCGGCGCCACGGGCATCGCCAACATCTACGAGGTGTCGACGCACCTGCGCGGCGAAGCCGGCGCCCGCCAGGTGGAAGGCGCCCGCATCGGCCTGACCCACGTGATCGGCCTCGGCAGCGCCTGCGGCATACACATCCTCGAAGCGGCGTAAACCCGCGGCAACGGCTTCATCGAAGCACCGAGGCATGCGTGGCCGGCTCCCAAAGCCGGCCACGCCGCCCCCCACAGACTCCATATGCGCATCGGCGTCGTCAGCGATACCCACAACAACCTCAAAAACGTCGGCAGGATCGTCGAATTGTTCAACGACGCGGGCGTCGCCCGGGTCGTGCACACCGGCGACATTACTCAGGCAAAAACCCTGGATGCGCTGGCCCGCCTGGACGCACCGCTTTTCGGTGTCTTCGGCAACAACGACTGCGAGCGCGAAAGTCTCGAGCGAGCCATCGCAACCCACGGTTTCCACTTTCAGGAACCGCCGCTGGAGTGCCTCTGGCACCGCCGTCGCATCGTCGTCGTGCACGACCCGCGGGATCTCGACGGGCTTCCACACGCCAGTCACGACCTGGCACTGCACGGCCACACCCACCTGTACCGCCTCACCCGCAGCGCCGGCCGACTCGAATTCAATCCCGGCGAGTGCGCCGGCCATCTCAGGGGCTACAACGCCGTGGGCGTTGTCGACCTTGAGACAATGGAGGCCGAACTGCTGCGCTTTTAGCCCCGGAAACCGGCGCGCTGACGTGCAGGAACAACGCCTGTGTTTGGGAAAGAGTTCGCATGCGGGGCTTCCCTTCCGGCGCGTTAAGCTCGTCCGAAAGCCTTGAATACAGCAGGATGATGTGGCCGTGCGCCGAAAGGGAAGCCCCGTATGCGAACTCGCTGCCCGGTGCTGCCGGTTGTCCCATTGAAGGCCGTGGGAAAAGCTTCACGTCGCCTCTTTTCCACCCTCATCAGGCTTCGGGGAGCCGGCCGACCGCATCGGTGTTCGACACCTCGACGACCGAGCCGTCGCGCACCTCGAAGATCCTGTCGGCCAGCGCCGCAAAGGACAGGTCGTGGGTGGCGACCACCCGGGTGCAATCCAGGCCCGCCACCATCTCCTGAACCTGCGACCTCATCCCAGGGTCCAGGTGAGCGGTGCCTTCGTCGAGAAACAGGAAGCTCGGGGAGCGGTAGAGCGCCCGGGCGAGCAGCAGCCGTTGCACCTGACCGCCCGAAAGCGCAGCGCCCATGTCACCGACCGGTGTCTCCGCGCCCATGGGCAGCGCCGCGATCAGTTCATCGATTCGGGCAAGGCGGCAGGCCCGCTCCAGGCATTTTTCGTCCGGTAGCGGGTCGAACAACGTGATGTTGGCGAGCAGGCTGCCCGCGAACAGGGCGTCATCTTGCAGAACGCAGCCGACAGAACACCGGTAGCGGCGCAGCCAGGCCCCGTCCAGGGGCCGGCCCGCGGCGCGAACGCTGCCCGCGGACGGCTGCGACTGGCCGATCAGCAGCTTCGCCAGCGTCGTCTTGCCCCCTCCGGACGGGCCGACCAGGGCGATGAACTCGCCGGGCGCGATTTCCAGGTCGATGTTGCGCAGAACCCAGGGTGCGCGCTCACCGTAACGAAAGCCGGCGCCGGCGAGCTGCAGCGCACCCCGCACCGGTTCGTCGGATACCGGATCGGTGGACAGTTCCGCCTCCGCACAGTACGGATCGGCGAGCCGTTCGAGATGGACACGCAACAGCCGCAGCGCCAGGCCCTGCCGGATGAGCTCGCCGAGCCGGCCGCTGAACTCGCCCTTGTAGCTGAGAAAGGCATACAGCATGCCGATGGTCAGCGCCCCGTCGAGAACCTGGTGCGCGCCCAGGTAGACCACCAGTATGGTTTCGACGCCGAAGACGAGCGTCTGTGCGCCGTCGCCGAGGAGCCCCCACTTGGCGCCCCGGATGCCGGCATTGATCGCGCCCGCCTGCTGGTTCTGCCAGAGGTCGAGACGAGCCCGTTCCTGGGCGTAGACCCTGACGGCGGGCATGGCGCGCATCGATTCGAGAAAGCTGGAGTCTGCCCGGGCCTGGTGGTTGATCTCGTCCATGGCGATGCGCGCCAGCACCGGCGCCTGGGCGAACTGCACCGCCAGGTAGACAAGGCACGCCGCAACCACCAGCGCCGCCAGCCCGGCATCGTAAGCCAGCATCATCGCCAGCATGGCGATGGCCATGAACCCGTCCACGCAGACGGCCACGATGCCCTGGGTCATCGCGTCGCGTACCGGGCCCAGCGAACCGAACCGGGAAGCGATGTCACCGAGATGCCGCGCCTCGAACCACTTGAGCGGCAACCGCAGCATGTGCCCGAACAGGTTGCGGCCGAACTCGAAGGCGAGCAGGAAAGTCAGCCGGGCAACCAGCCAGCCGCGCATCGCCTGAGCGGCGAGGCGTACGAGCAGCAGCAGGGCAAAACCGGCGGCGAGCAGTGCGATGAGTTCCCGGTCTGCCCGCATCACCCCGTTGTCGACCACCCATTGTACCTGCAGCGGGCCGAGCACCAGCGTCACCTGCAGCAGAAGCGACAGCGCCAGCACGTTCACCAGGCTGCCGCCGAGGCCCGCCGCGCCTCGCCAGAGGTCCGACAGTTTCAGCCTGGGCGCCAGCGTGCGCTCCTGAAAGCGGTCGGACGGGCGCAACTCCAGCGCCACCCCCGTAAAGTGCCCGGACACTTCCGGCCAGGAATACCGCCGCCGGCCCTCCGCGGGATCGTTGACCACGATGCCGCGGCGCCCGGCCTTGACGAGCACCACGAAGTGATTGAGGTCCCAGTGCAGGATGGCGGGCGCGGCAAGCCGCTTCAGGTGACCCGGCTCCAGGCGCAGGCTCCGGCAGTTCATCCCTTCGGACTCGGCCAGGGCCACAAGGTCGCTCAGGGTGCTGCCCCGCGTGCCGGCCAGCCCGCGCGCCCGCAGGCCCGCCAGGTCGAGGTCGCGCCCATGGAAGGCCGCCGCCATGGCGACGCAGACCACGCCGCACTCGCAGGCTTCCGTCTGCCAGAGCACCGGCACCTTGCGCACCAGGTTTGCGCGCACCGGCATCAAAGCGCCTCCAGGGTCGAAACCAGCGGTTCGACCAGCCATCGCCACAACGCCTTCGATGTGGTGACCACGAAGGCATCGACCCGCACGCCATGGCGCAGGCGGAGCTTTTCGGGGTACTCCACCACCTCCGCCCTGGCCCGGAATACCGCCCCGTCCACCGCAATCCAGCTCACCAGCCGGTAGGGCTTCTGGGGAGTGCGGCTGATCTCGCGGACAATCGCCGCCCCCATCGGGTCGCCCTCGCGGTTCCCGCCCAGCACGCGGAACCGCACCTCGCTGCCGACGGCCATGTGCCCCGCGGAGGCGGTGTCGGCGAGCAGCACCAGTTCAAATTCAGCGGCTTGCGGGGCTACCGTCATCAATACCTGGTCGGCAACGACCCGGTCGCCGGGGCCGAACTGGACAAACGCGGCAACGCCGTCGCGCGGCGCAACCACCGTCGTGCGGTGTTCGCCCGTCGCCTGTTGAAGACGGCGTTCCAGCCCGGCCCGTTCCTGTTCCATGCGCAGCCGCTGGACCTGGAAATCCCTTTCGAGCCGGGCCATGGCCGCGCGCTTGCGGTCCGCGCCGGCGCGATTGCCCGCCAGGGCGCGCCGCAGTTGACTCGCCGACAGCCGCGCGGCCAGTGTCTGCTGCCGCTGACGGTCGAACTCGGCACGCGACGCCAGCCCCAGCCCGGACAGCCGCTCGAGGCGTGATTCCGCGCGGCCGAGCAGGACCCGGCGTTCCTCGGCCACCGCCAACTCGTTGCGCAGCCCTTGCCGTTCGTCGTCGAGGTGGGCGAGTTCCCGCCGCACGGACTCGAGTTCAACGCGGTGCCTCCCGGCCTGGGCATCGTCCAACTCGTCCAGCCGGCCAATCATTCCACGCAGATGGTCGGCTTCCAGCGCCTGAACGGGCACGCCGTACTCATCGAGACGGCCGAGGTCCAGCGCAAGCAGCGGCTGGCCCCGGCTCACCGGCGTTCCTTCCCGCACATGCAGCGCCGCAACCAGGCCGGGCACCGGCGCCGCCACCTCCGCGATGCCGCCGGCCGGCTCCAGGTAGCCCGCCACCTGCACCTTGCGCGCGTAGTCGAGGCGCAGCACCAGCCCGGCGCCGATGCAGCAGGCAAGCAGCAGGGCGACGCTTGCCCAGCGCAAGGCGGGCGCCTGCGTAACGATGACGGAACCCAAGTGCGACCTGGCGCGCTCCGCCACCACCTCGGGCCGAAACAGTGACACCAGATCGTTTCCCGGATCGCGGAAACGCAATGGTGGCGGCTGACGGGTGTGGTGGGCTGTAGGAGTTCTCAGTCGATCCTTGTCAGCGGACGGCCGCAACCGAGCTGGACGATCCGCCAATCACGCCCTCCGTCAATGCCCCGCGCCGCGCCACCGGCAAGGCTTGCATGAAGCGATTGACCCGGAAGGACAGGGTGTTCAGCCGCCGGAAAGGCGCCTGAAGATTTCCCTGACACGCTTCGCATTGGTGCCCATGTCGGCCAGTCCCACCCTCGAAACGGAACGCGCGTCGACAACGGAACCCTGGGGATACGCCCGCACGCGCACGGCCACATCGTCCTTGAAGCCGAACCAGAAGGTGGTGTCCACGGCTTCGATCAGCCCCTGATCAGGATGGGTCGCCACCACTTCGAGCCCCATGTCCATGAGTACGTAGAGCGCCTCGTCGAAAGCCTCATCGGGCGTCGCACGCAACAATAGCGGCTCGATCCATGGGTAGAACTCGTTCTGCAGGGGTGCGATTTTCCCGGCATCGAACTCAAGGGTGTTGGCTTCCTCCCCGCGCAGGGCAATGACCTCGATGAATTCCGGCGGAACTTCGGTGTTGGTGGACACATGGTGAATGAGCGGCGCCGAGAGAGCCTTCAGAAGTAGCATGCCCATGTATACGATCACGGCAAAGGCCAGAGCCATCCCCGACACGGTGCCCCACAGGTCCCGGGACAGCGAGCGCCGCCTGGCGGCGAAGACGCCGGGAATGCCGCCCCCGAGGCCGACGAGCGAGAGCAGGCTGCCGAGAGCCAGCAGAACGAATCCCACCTGGAAATCCCAGAGGCCCGCGCGGCTGCCCAAGGCGCCGACGGGCAGCAGAAGAACAGCCGCAACCCCCCCGGCCAGGATCGATTTCGACCACCAGGTTGTCATGTTTCAACTTCCGCCGGTACGACGAACCAAGCATATAGCAAACCGCCCGCCCGCGGTTCCTTGAAGGCG
>CAZWZH010000157.1:0-7839 GCA_964638775.1 uncultured Pseudomonadales bacterium | reverse complement strand
CTCCTACGACCAGTACCGCAACTTCGGCCACCAGCCGCCCAATGCGCTGGCCGGCATCTGGGACGACTACACGGCGCTGCTGGAGACCTACCCCGAGGAACGCCGCCACCAGCGCATCCACGCCGGCCACAACTGCTGGGTGCTGCCCGAGGAAGAACGCTTCCTCACCCCGGAGGTACTGGCTTCAGGCGCCATCATCGGCACGAGAGACCAGTTGCTCGAACGGCTGTCGGCGCTGCACGAGGCAGGGCTGGACCAGCTCATGATTCTGCCGAACTTCGATACGCGCTACGACGTGCTGGAGTCGGTTGCGGCGGAACTGATCGGCAACGTCGCCTGAATGGCGGTTTCCGCGGCCGCCTACCGTGCCGGGATTCCAGACAGGCCGAATACCGAGGCCACCTCGGCGGTGAGCCCGTCGAAAAGCACCGAGGTGGCCGTTTCGCCTTGGGAGAAGACGCCGTGTTCGATGTAGGCCGGTTCAAGGCGCGGCTTTCCCTTGCGGACCGTCGCCGATTCCTCGCTGGATAGTCTGAGGACGGTGATGGTTTTATCGCGAGGGTCGGCAATCCAGTACTCGGGAATGCCCGCCTCCGCGTAGTCGCTGCGCTTGGTGACGAAGTCGCGATTCGGATTGTCCGGGCTGACGACTTCAAGCACCAGGTCTGCACCCAGCCAATACCGGTCCTGGCGGCGGATGTCCGCGGTGTCACGAAGAACCAGCAGATCGGGTTCGCGAAACTTGCCGGGACGAATGCGCAGGCGAAGCGCCGAAAACAGCACAATTCCGCCCTCGGGCTCCAGCCACGAGTGAAACAGCCGGTACAGATGGCCCAGAACGACTTGATGCGTGCAGGTGGGCATTGGCAATTCCTGGACGTAGCCATCGGTGAACTCGACGAGGCGGTTCATGCAGTCTGTGAGCCGCAGATACTGCTCGTCGCTCCAGTTACCCTGGAGCGGCAGCTCATCGCCATGAAAGGCGTCAAGCGCCGCTTGGGATGCCAGGACTGTTCCAGGTTCGGCCATGCGGCGAGCATATAGCGTCATTGCCGGGTGTGCTATCAGCCATTCCACCTGCTTGCTGTAAGCCATCGGCCGGTTTCCCGCCTGGCGCGGCCTGTCCCGTTGCCGCGGCGGCGCCCCCGCCGCTACCATGCCGACATGCACCGTCCCGCGCGCCTTGCCCTGACGATTGTCCTGACCCTGGCCTGCCTGGGCCTGGCCGCGGGCGTTGCGGTATTGCGGACCGCGGAGGACCGATCGGAAGGCGTTCAGGAGGAAACACGCGCTGAAGCTTCCACCAGGGCGGCTGGGCCGGCGGGTCCGCCGCCGCACCCGCCGCCGGAACTCGGCGGCCTGGCGCGCATCGGCCAGCCGCATACCGGCGACTTCAACAGCATGGTCGAGCGACGCGCCATACGGGCGCTCGTCGTGCGCAGCAAGACATTCTTCTTTTTCGACGGGGCGACGCAGCGGGGCCTGAGCTACGACATGCTCAAGGCCTTCGAGGGCTACCTCAACGACAGGCTGGCCACGGGCGCACTGAAGATCGATGTCGTATTTCTGCCGGTTTTGCGCGACCAGTTGTTGCCCGCCTTGCAGGCAGGTTACGGAGATCTGGCGGTGGCCAATCTCACCATTACGCCGGAGCGCCTGGCGCTGGCGGATTTCTCCATTCCGCTGTACCGGAACATCCGCGAGGTGCTGGCGACGGGGCCGGGGAGCCCGCCTGTCGCCTCGGTGGATGACTTGTCCGGCAAGACGCTGCATACGCGCCGGTCGAGCAGCTACTTCGAGAGCCTCGAAGCGCTCAACGGGCGGCTGGCGGCGGCGGGCCGAGCCCCTGTCGATATCCGCACGGCGGACGAGCATATCGAAGACGAGGAACTGCTCGAGATGGTCAATGCCGGCCTGATCGGGGGGATTCCCATCGACTCGCACAAGGCGGCTTTCTGGGCGCAGATATTCGATGACGTGGACGTTCGGGAAGACATCGTCTTTCGCGACCGCGCCGACATCGGCTGGGCGATGCGGCGCGACAATCCGCGGCTCAAGGAGGTGGTCGACGAATTCCTGGGGGACAACCGGGAAGGGTCGCTGCTCGGCAATATCCTGTTCCGCCGCTACCTGAAGGAAACGCGCTACGTGGAGAATGCGCTGCACTCTTCGGAACTGCAGAAGTTCCGGGAAACCGCACCGCTGTTCCAGGAATACGCCGGCCGCTACGACTTTCCCTGGCTGCTCATCATTTCGCAGGCCTACCAGGAGTCGCGGCTCGACCAGAGCCTGCGCAGCCACGCCGGGGCGGTGGGGATCATGCAGTTGCTGCCGAGCACCGCCGCGGACAGGAACGTGGATATAGCGGACATTGCGGTGCTGGAGAACAACATCCATGCCGGCAACAAGTACCTGCGCTTCATCCGCGACCGGTACTTCGAAGCGGAGCCCATGAGCGATCTCGACAAGACGCTGTTCGCCTTCGCTTCCTACAACGCAGGCCCGGCCCGCATCGCGGAACTGCGCGCGGAAGCGGCGCAACAGGGGCTCGACCCGAACGTCTGGTTCGACAACGTGGAACTCATGGCGGCGCGCCGCATCGGCCGGGAGACGGTGCACTACGTCAGCAATATCTACAAGTACTGGATCGCCTACCGATTGAGCCGCGAGCAACTCGCGGAGTCGGTGCAGATTCCCGCAGCGGATTAGCGGTTTCCACCTGCCCGGCCGTTACGCCGATGCCAGGTACCGGTCTGCAAGACGCTCGATTTCCCGGAAAAACTGCTCGCGCACCTCGGCGATGTCGAACCGCTTGCTTGCGGGTCAGACGGCTCCGTCCAGGGCCCGCAGCATGCGTTTCAGGGCGAAGTGGCGATAGCTGTGCAGCACCAGCCCCTCGATCTCTTCCCAGTTCACATCGTCTTCCACGTCGATTTCGATCCAGCCGTTGTGGCCGATGTAGGGCGGGATGGCGTAGCGGGCGTCGAATGTCAGCGTGGCCTGGCGGTCGGCGCCCGCCCAGAACTGCAGTTTCAGGCGGCCCTTGCGGTCGTGCACGCCGGCAAAGGTCTTCTTGCCCGCCTTCCAGACCGGGCTGCCGAACTGCTCCACTTCCAGGGTTTCCGGCAGCGCCAGGCAGATCTCGCGGAACTTCGGCAGAACCTGCTTTGTCCGGGGCTTGGCGAGCGGATCGAACTCCTCGACGGGCAGGGCTTGGGTAGGCGCCTCTATGGCGATGGTGTCGCCGATCGCTTCGCACAGTTCCCTGGGCGCGAGCTTTTCATAGGCTTCCCGTGTCCGCTCGGCGATCGTTGTCCAGCGCAGGCCCTTGTCCAGGTTCATCCCGAGCCAGCCGCGGGGGCCCAGGTAGGGAGGTACGAAGTAGTGCTCGGGCTCGTTGCCGGCGTAGAATTCCTGGGCCCCCGGGGGTGCGTTCAGCCAGAGCGCGATGCGTCCGTCGCCGTGGTGGTTGACCACGTAGGTGGCGAAGGTCTTGCCGCGCACGCGGAAATCCGGGGAGCCCCGGGACGGCCGCTCCTCGGCTTCCGGGAAAGACAGGCAGATTTCCCGTACGGCATCGCTGATTGTCCTGGCCAACGTCGATCCTCCGTCTGAGTTGCGCGACGATACCGGGTTCCGGTGGTCTTGCAACATCAGTGGCTGCCGGGGTCCGTGAGTTCATGGGACGGCGCGTCGCCAGAGGTGGTGGCGCCCGACGCTCCGCGGCATGATGGATCCCGCGCTGCTTCCCGAGTCGACGCCATGACGATGCGAACCGGCGGGCGATCCGCCGCCGATGCCCTTGCAGCCCGGTACAGGAGTGCCGGGTGGTGGGATGGGCGGAAGTTGCTCGATCGCTTCGAGTCGCACGTCGCCCGGTCCCCGGAAGCGATTGCCCTGGTCAGTGGCAATGTCACGCTGTCGCGGGGCGAACTTTGGGGCGCCGCGGGCGAGGCCGCCGAGAAGATCCGAGGCGTTACCGGGCCGGGCAGGCGGGTGGTGGTGCTGCTTCTGCCCAACGAGGTGTCATGGCCCGTCATGTTCCTGGCCGTGCTGCGGGCGGGCCAGGTCCCCGCCACTCCCCCGGTCACTACCAGCGCCGGCCACTTGCGGCACATCTTCGAACTGACCGAACCTGCGCTGGTTGTTACCGTCGGCCGGCATCGGACGACTGCGCCGGCCGATACGGTGCGGCAGGCCGCCGCGGGGGCCGCCGCCGTCGTTGTCGGTCTGGCCGAAGGCAGGTTCCTGGAAATCTGTGGCGCACCGAGAGTCCCGGCGGCAGGCGCCCCGGCATCCGTCGTCGATGTGCCGGAAGCCTGTGCACACCTGATGTTCACCTCCGGCACGACGGGGCCGCCGAAAGTGGTGAGTCACAGCGAAGACTCCCTGGCGACGCTCAACCGGCAGTTCGCGGAGCGCTTTTCCCTCGGCCCCGATACGCCGGTGTTCATGCCTTCCCCCCTCGGCCACAGCGTGGGCGCCATTCACGGCGCGCGCCTGTCGATGTTCCTCGGTGCGCCTCTCATTCTTCAGGATCAATGGCACGCCCAGACCGCGCTGGACCTGGTTTCGCGCCACCGCGCGGTGTTCACGGCGGCCGCGACGCCATTCCTGTTCGATCTGGCCAATGCCCCGTGGCACGGGCGCGAGCCCAAGCTGGCGCCTCTCAAGAGCTTTCTGTGCGGCGGCGCGCAGGTGCCCCCGGCCCTGATCCGGCGCTGCCGAACGGAGTTTCCCAACACCTTCGTGACGCCGCTGTGGGGCATGACGGAAGGCGGTCTGACCACCTGCGTTGCCGACTCCACGGACGAGCAGGTCGAGACCACGGTCGGCGTGGGGCTGCCGGGCCTGGAATTGCGAACGCTCACCGACGACATGCGGCTGCAGGTTTCCGGCGCCGGCGAACTGGTCATGCGCGGGCCAGGCGTCTTCAACGGCTATTACGCACAGCCCGAAACCTACGCCGAACACCTGATCGGCGATGGCTTCTTTCGGACCGGCGACCTTGCCCGGATCGATGCCGACGGATACGTGTCGATCACTGGCAGGGTCAAGGACCTGATCATCCGGGGGGGCGTGAACATCTCCCCGGTCGAAACGGAGAACGCCATTGCAGCCCACCCCGACGTGGCCGGCGTGGCCGTCATCGGCTGGCCCGACGAGCGCCTCGGCGAGCGTATCTGTGCTGTAGTCCAGGCAACGGCTCCCCTCACATTGGCCGATATCCTGACGTTCTGCGAAGCCGAGGGCCTGCCTCGCCGTTGCTGGCCGGAGCGCCTCGAATCGGTCGAGCGCTTCCCGCGCACGGCCGCGGGCAAGATCAGGAAACACGAGTTGCTGAGCCGGCTTCTGGATCGCGCCACGGCAGCGGCCGGGAACGACCCGGGCGGCTCGAACACGCACCCGGGAAAAGAACGATGAGTACGGTCAGGCTGGGCGACATCGTCGTCAACTATCGCCGGCGCGGCTCGGGCCCTGCGGTGGTGCTGCTGCACGGCCTGGCCGAGGACCATCGGAGCTGGGATGCCGTGGCCGCCTGCCTGGATGGTTTCACCAGCTACGCCGTCGACCTGCGGGGACACGGGCAGACCAACACCGGGCAGGGCCGGGGCACGCTCGAGCAACTGAGCGGTGACCTGACCGCATTCCTGAACGACGTGAGCGGCCCGGCCGCCGTGGTCGGCTATTCGCTTGGCGGCACCGTCGCCCTGCACGCCGCAACGGCCGCGGATGCACCGATCCGGCACCTGGTGGTGGTGGCCACCTCGTCGGTCGTGGGCACTGCCGCAGCCGATTTTTTCGCCGGCCGCATCGCCCAGCTCGAGGCCGGGGACAGCGCCGGGTTCGCGGCCGGCCTGCACGGCGACACGTCGCTGCAGATCGTTTCCACCGCCGATGTCGATGCGGTGGTCGCCAGGCGCCTGGCGGCGGTGAGAGACGGCAGCGGTTATATCAACGCCGCGCGAGCCATGATCGGAGTGCGGGCTGAGCCGCTCAATCCGCGGCTGGCGCGGATCACGGCGCCGCTCGACATCGTCGGCGCCGCCGATGATGTCTTCTGTCCGCGCCGGGCGGCGGATATCATCGCCGGCGCCGTGCCTCATGGCCGGTATCACGAGATTGCCGACGCCGGCCACCTGATCTCCGTCGACCGGCCGGAATACTACGGCGAGTTGCTCGCCCGGCTGCTGCACAACGGGAGTTTGCGATGACCCATCGATATGGAATTTCGCTGGGGGTGAGCCCCCGGGAGCCCCTGAGCCGCACATCCGAACTGGCCCGGATGGTCGATGATGGCGGCTTCGAGGTGCTGTGGTACATCGACTTCCAGCTTGGGATGAAGGACGTGTACGCGGCCATGAACCTGGCTGCCATGTCCACGAAAAAGGTGCTGATCGGTACGGGTGTGACGAACCTGGTCACCCGGCATCCCACGGTCACGGCCAACGCCATGGCTGCGCTCGACGAACTGTCCGGCGGCCGGGCGGTGCTCGGCCTCGGTGCCGGCTGGTCGGCGGTGCTCGCCGCGAGCGCGACGCCCTCCAGGGTGGGTGAGCTGCGTTCCGGAATCGACGGCTTTCGCCGGTTGTTTACCGGCGAGGCAGGCGAGATTGACGGCACCGAGGTGCGGCTGGCGACTGCCACGCGGCAGATCCCCGTCTACCTCGCCGCGTCGCAGCCCGCCATGCTGCGCCTCGCGGGCGAGATTTGCGACGGTGTCGTGCTGATGGGGGCGGCCGACCCGGAGTTCTGTGCATGGCAGCTCGAGTTCATTCACGAAGGCCTGGCGAAAGCCGGGCGCCCCCGCGAGCGGCTGACCGTTGACCTCTTCGTCACGATGTCGGTTCGTGACGACGAGGCGAGCGCCGTCGACGACATCAGGGCCTGGGCCACGAGCCAGGCGGCCACATTCCATCCATGGAAGCGCATGCCGCCGGCCTGGGAGCGCTTCCGGCCGGACTTCGCGCGGGCGGCGGACGCCTATCACCTGGTCGATCACCTTTCGCTCCAGGCCCGCCACAAGGCGATCGTATCGGACGACTTCGCCAGATCGGTGGCGCTGGCGGGCGACCTGGACACCTGTGTCGAGGGGCTGCGCAGACTCTGGCAACTCGACATCGACCGCATCACCTTCGCGTTGTTGTCGGGTGGGCGGATGCAGCGCCTGGCGCATCTTTCCGATACGGTGATCGGCGCCGTGGAAGCGACGGGAGCGGGATAATGGCGAACGATCGACGCGTGGCGCTGGTCACGGCTGCCGCTGGCGCGGGCATCGGGGCGGCGGTGGCCAGGCGGCTGGGGGCGGACGGCCTGGACGTGGTGGTAACCGATGCCCACGAGCGCCGCTGCCGGGAGTTCGCCCGTGCCCTGTCCGGCGACCTCGGGCGCGAGGTCGCTGCCTATCACCTCGACGTGACCGACCACGGCCAGGCACGCGCCGTGATCGATGACGTGGTGGGCAGCAGGGGACGGCTCGACGTGCTCGTCAACAACGCCGGGTGGTCGAAGATCGAGCCGGTGGCCGAGATGTCGCTGGAAACCTGGCAGCGCTGCCTCGACGTGGACCTGACCGGCACCTTCGTGTGCATGCGCTACGCACTGCCGGCGATGATTGCCGGGGGCGGCGGCTCGATCGTCAACATCTCGTCGATCGCGGCGTGGGAAATGTCGGCCGCGCACGGCGCCGCGTACTCGGCCGCCAAGGCCGGCGTGCTGGCGCTGACCCGGGTTGCCGCCGCCGAGAACGGGGAGCACGGGGTGCGCGTCAACGCCGTCGCGCCCGGGCTGATCTACAACGATTTCCTGCGCAAGGTCTATCCCGAGGAGTTCTTCCGG
>CAZWZH010000156.1:0-4886 GCA_964638775.1 uncultured Pseudomonadales bacterium | reverse complement strand
GCGACCACATGGCGGACGTCACATACCCGATCTCTTTCCTGCAGCGCCTGTCGCGGTAGATGTAGGAGCCTTCCGCCGGTCGGTTGCCCTCGATGTCCAGTCGGGTAAGCCGGTACTTCGGGCCCCTTTCCTTCTCTTCCAGCAGGGCCCTGCGACCGCTGAAATGGGGCTTTTTGAAATCCACCAGCCAGTCGAGGCTCAACTCGAAGGGCGTCTGGTCGTGCTCGAAGTGCACTGTCTTGAGCGCCTCATTGAATTCCATGGCCGGCATGATGAAGCCTGCTTCGAGCCGGGCCATGTTGGTGGCGGCCTCGCCGTACGGTTGAATGCCATACGGCTCGCCCGCCCCATAGAGCGCATCCCACAAATCCAGGGCGAGTTCCGGTTGCACCCAGAGTTCGTAGCCCAGATCGCCCGTGAAGCCGGTTCGCGAAACCATGAGATTCTCGTCGCGGAAATCGAAGTGCCTGATTTCAAAGGGCTTGACGGATTCCAGCCCCTCGAGGCCCATTTTTCTCAACACCGCACAGGACGTGGGGCCCTGCACCGAAAGCGCCGCGAGTTCGTCGCTCCAGTCCGTAATGGTGACACTGCCGAAACCGAAGGCGCTTTGCTCGAGCCAAGCGCTGCAGGAGCTGCCGCAGGTGAGCATGAAACGGTCGGCGGCCAGTCGAAAGATGGTGCCGTCATCGATCAGACGACCCGCATCGGTGCACCACAGCGCATAGCCCACTCGATTGAGCCCGATTCTCGCAACGTCCCGCGTGACCATCCGGTTGAGCATCGCCTCCGCGTCCGGCCCCTTGATCTCGTATTTCTGCATCGGGCTGATGTCGTAGGTCGCCACGCGATTGCGCACACAGAAGTACTCGTATTCAGGATCGTAGTAGTAGTCCGCGAACTTGTAGCCGTTCCAGGCAGACCAGGCGTCGCGGATGTTCAGCGGCGCCTGCCGCTGATGAAAGGGTGACAGATTCGGCCGTTCCGCGGCGAACCTGTCAGCGGTTGCTGCGCTCATCGGTCACTCATCGTAAAAGTCGTCTTCCGGCACCGTGTTCGGCCGTTTCAGGTCCATCAGAATCTCCCGGGCGGCATTGGCGCCGCATGTGGCGGAGACGCCGCCGCCCGGGTGGGTCGACGATCCGCACATGTACAGGTTCTTCACCGGCATGCGGTACTGCCCGTAGCCAGGGAACGGGCGGTTGAAGAAGAGCTGGTCGAGGGTGAGCTCGCCCTGAAAGATATTGCCTTCGGTGAGGCCGATCTCCCGTTCGATCTCATGGGGAGTCCGCACCTCCACGTGCGCGATCAGGTCACTGAAACCCGGGCTGTAGCGCTCGATCTTGTCGATGACGGTCTGGCCGAACCGATCCCGCTTCTCCGGCGTCCAGGGTCCGTCGGCGAGTTCCGGCGGGCAGTACTGGATGAAGTTCGACATCCAGTGCCGGCCGGGTGGCGACACCGTGGGGTCCCAGGCCGACGGGATCACGGATTCCACGAAGGGATCGTCCGACCAGCGGCCCCGTTTCCAGCAGTCGTAGGCTCGCTCCAGGGTCTCCATCGACCCGCTGAAGGCCTGGCCGCCGCGATTGATGTATGGGTTGTCTGGGACACCCGTGAATTTCGGCAGCGCCGACAGGGCGATGTTGACCTTGCCGGACGAGCCGCGGATCTTGAAGTTTCGAGCCTTCTCAGGAATGCCGTCGGGCAGGTCTTCAGCGGCCATGATTCGGGTAAAGGTACGCCTGGCATCCAGGTTCGAGACGACGATGCGGGCGTTGAGCTCATCGCCGTTCTCCAGCACCACGCCGGAGGCCTTGCGGTTCTTCACCAGCACCTGTCGCACGCCCGCTTCGGTACGAATCTCGCCGCCATGCTCCTGGACCGCACCGGCAATGGCGGTGGAGATCGCACCCATGCCGCCGCGCGCCAGGCCCCAGGCGCCGATGTTTCCGTCGACATCCCCCATGACGTGGTGCAGCAGGATATAGGCGGAACCCGGCGAGTAGACCCCGAGCGCCGTGCCTATGATGCCCGGCGTCGCCATGGCGGCCTTGATCAGGTCGTTCTCGAAATAGTCGTCCAGAAACTCGGCCGCGCTCATGGTGAAGAAGCGGATGTATTCGTAGATCTGCCGCTCGCCCATCGACCAGAACTGCCGGGCCAGGAACAGCAGTTCCGAGATGTCCCGGGGGCGCAGCCTTGCCGGATCGGGGGGCGTGCGCATCAGCGTCTTGCGGATGAGTTGCGAGTATCGGGTGAGATCGGCCTGGAAGCGGCTCATCGCATCGGCATCGTGGAGCGAGTGGCGCTTCAGTTCCAGGTAGGCCGCCGTCTCGTCGTGGTAGGAGATCAGGCGCTCGTCCCCATCGCCGAAATTGACGGTTCCCAGGTACGGCACCAGGATCAGGCCGTGCCTGCTCAGGTTCAGGTCGCGGTGGATGGCCTGGCGCATCATGCTGCACACGTACGAGCAGTTGGAGTAGGTCCAGCCTTCGTACAGTTCGCGCGACACCGCCGCGCCGCCGATGTAGTCGTTCTTCTCCAGCACCACCACCTTCAACCCGGCCTTGGCGAGGTAGGCGGCATTGGTCAACCCATTGTGGCCGGCGCCGATAACGATGGCGTCGTAGGCGCTCATCGCAGGATCTCTTGCGCCGCGTTGTGCCCCGGCAGGCCGGTGAGGTCGCCCCCCGGGTGGCATCCGGCGCCGCACAGGTACAGGCCCGGGATGGGCGTGCGGTACTGCGCCGCCTCGTAGGTCGGCCGCATCATGAGCATCTGGTCGATGGCGAATTCCGTGTGGTGCCAGTGGCCGCCCGTGACGTGGCATTCCCGTTCTATATCCGCCGGCGTGAGGAATTCGGATGCGACAATCTGCTGGCGGATGCGCGGCGCGTATCGGGCAATGGTGTCGATGGCCGTTTTGCATGCGTCGTCACGAGCCGCATCGGTCCAGCCGCCCTTCAGGTCGTACGGCACGTACATGACGTGAGCAGACAACACATGCTTGCCGGCGGGGGCAAGCGATGGCTCCCGCAGGCTGGGCACGACGATTTCCATGACAGGATTCTCCGGGCACTTGCCGTACTTGGCGGCATCGAACGCAAACTCGATGGCGTCCAGGTTCGGCGCGATGATCATGCGCCCATCCGCTGCGTCGAGCCCGTCGAATTCCGGCGCACCGTCCAGCGCCAGGTGCAGCTTCGCGACCAGGCCCTCGCAGCGCAGCCGCCGGATCCGGTTCGTGAAGCCGATATCCAGAAATGGGACACCTACCATATCGAGGAAGGTACGCTTGGGGTCCGCGGCCGAGATCACGCAATCGGCATCGATGCGTTCGCCGCTTTCCAATTCGACACCATTGGCAACCAGGCCGGGGGAAACGCTGTCCTTGCTACCAGGGGCGGTGCCCATACGTTCGCCGACCAGAATCCGGCTGACCGGAGCGTCGCAGCGAACGTCCGCGCCCGCCGCCTCGGCCGCGGCGCACAGCGAATCGACCAGGCTTCTGATGCCTCCCGCGGGCAGGACGTGAGTGCCGCGGGACACCTCCCCCATACGGTAGAGCATGGCGAGCACAGCGCCATTGGGCGATCGCGGCGCCAGTCTGGATCCGATCAGCCCATCCCAGCTCAGTGTCGCTTTGAGCAGATCATCGTTGAAGTATTCATCCATCAGGTCGCGGGCAGGCAGCGTCGCGATGCGCAGAAATTCCCGCATCTCATGCTTACCCAGCCGCCTCAGGCTGAAGCCGATGCGAGCGAACGTCAGGGAACCGGCAAGGCCGGCGTTGCCGATGGTTGGCATGGTCTTGCACCAGAAGGGCTGCAGGGCACCGGCGAACTTCCCCATGCGCTGTCGGAAGGTGGCGAGCGCCGGTGCTTCATCCGAGGTCGTCCCCCTCAGTGCATCCCCTTCAAGTACCAGGTGTTCGCCGTTGAAAGCAAGCCCAACGGTTCGCAGGCCCGTTGACGGGCACTCGAAACCGAACTTCTCGAGATTGAGTTCGCGAGCCACCTTTGCGGAGAAATGGTTCAACGTATGCGCGATGGGCGCAAAAAATCCAGGATGGAACTCCCGATCCCCAGCAAGCCCGCCTGGAACCTGCCGCGCCTCGAGTACAAGTACGCGTCGCCCCGCCCGCGCCAGGTAAGCGGCACAGACCAATCCGTTATGCCCGGCCCCGACAACGACCGCATCGCAACGGCCCAAACTCGCTCCTTGCCAATCCAAAACGACGCGAACCCATAGGTTAGCCAGCGCAAACAGCAAAGACTTCGCCGCCTATACGCATCCTCATCGGGGACACCTACTATTGATTGGTCATTGGGGTCGTTGGGGACAGGTCGTTGGGGACACCTACCTTCTGATCGGGGACACCTACCTTTGATCGGGGGCAGCCACCTTGTCCGATTGAGGTCACTACCGGCGCCTGCTGCCGGCGGCTTTGGACCCCTGCTGCAAAAAAAAGCACAGGGGTGATTTCTTACGCGAATCCAACCTATATCGCCATAGACAATGCCCGTCGCCGTTTCGCATTATCCAGGGTCAATCCTCACGGAAACGCCAGCATGACCCGTCCGCGAAGCGAGTTGATCGACAGAGACATCGGCGGCTTCTATCACATCGTTTCCCGATGCGTACGCCGCGCTCGACTGACCGGGAAGGATTCAACCACCGGCAAGGACTTCTCCCATCGGCGCTGCTGGATCGAAGCCCGATTGCTGGCACTCACAAACGTCTTCGCCGTTGACGTACTGGGCTACGCGGTAATGTCGAATCACTACCACATCGTCATCCACTATCGGCCCAGGGCCGGCAAACAACTGCCCGACAAAGACGTCGCGCGACGCTGGTTGACCGTCTTCCCGCCCAAACCCGGT
>CAZWZH010000155.1:0-7115 GCA_964638775.1 uncultured Pseudomonadales bacterium | reverse complement strand
TTCGTCGTCGTGGATGATGGCACGGCCCTTGAACGTGATGGCGCCGTTGGGGCCGTCCGGCGCGGACACGCCGCTCACCACCACCGAGCAGCGCGGGTCGCGGCGAATGGCGGAGACCCGGTGGCGATGGGCGCCGCAGGTGATCCAGCCGCTGCCGTTGCGCCAGACGAAGGCGTGCACGACGCCCACCGGCCAGCCGTCCCTGGTGGACCAGTTGAAAACACACTCCCTGGCCTTGGTGAGGAGTTCCTCCCGCTGGTCGCTCGTGAACGGATAAATGGAGACTACTTCGTGTTCGGTGCTCGACATGGTCCTGGCCCTCGTTTCCAAAAAGGATCAAGCATGCCGCAAAACCTGCCGGTGGTTCCAGTCTCTATTCGGCGAGTACTTCGATTTCGAAAATTCTGGGCCAGTTCTTGCCCGTGACGAAGAGCCGCCCTGTATCGGGGTCGTAAGCGATGCCGTTCAGGACATCCGTGCGGGGCCCGCGCATTACCAGGGGAAGAATCCCGGACAGGTTCAGCCAGGCCCGCACCCGGCCGTCGGCGGGATTGATTATCGCTATGCGGTCGGTGGGCCAGACGTTCGCGTACAGGTCGCCTTCGACCTCCTCGAGTTCATTCAGGCCGATGACCGGCGACCCGCCGTCGCGGACTTCGATGTGGCGCCGCTTGATGAAGTTTCCCGCATCGAGAAAGCGCAACTCGGCGCTGCCGTCGCTCATCACGAGTTCATCGCCCATGCGCGCCAAGCCCCAACCCTCGCCGGAATAGCGGAATTCGGCGACGGCATCCAGTGTGTCCGGGTCGCGCACGAAGACGGTTCCCGCTTTCCAGGTCAGTTGATACAGGCGGTTCCGGGCGAACGCGAGCCCTTCGCCGAACCGGTTCTCCGGCAGCGATTGCCGGCGCAATACACGGCCGCTTTCGAGATGGACGATGCGTATCGAAGACGCGCCGTAGCCCCCCGTGCTCTCGTAAAGCTCTCCGCCATAGATTAGCAAGCCCTGGGTGAACGCCGATGGATCGTGCGGGAAATGGGCGACAACACGGTACGTGCGTTCGACAGCCGGCGACGCTGATTCCGCTGCCGCCTGCGCGAACGCTGCGGCATGCAGCGACAGCGAAATCAGGGCGATTCGCCTGAGGAACCGGAACCCCCCCACAAGCCCCTATCCGTTACCAACTTTCTGCTTCATTCAACCGTTTTGGCCGCGGTGGGTCCAGCACCCCGGTCGGGACGGATCGCCCCTATAATGCGCGCCTTCGAGTGCGGGGAACCACTGACAATGCGTGTATCGGACTGGATCGCCTGGCTTCCGGCGGGGCATTGGGCCGACCCGATGGAGCAGGGCAAGGCAGCCGTTTTTCTGGCCTCGGCGATGAGTGACTTCGTTACGGGCATCTATCTTCCCGTGGACGGGGGGTGGCTGACGTTGTAAGAGTCCAGATCGATGGCCACCAGGTGCGCGTTCAGCCAATCCGGCAGCCACTCGGGCACGTCCGGACGCAGGCGCTGGAAGACATCGTGCTTGTATTCGGGGTCGTCAAGAACGACGCGGGCCCGGCCGGTCAGCGTTTCGCCGCGGATCAAAAGGGTCACCGGAACGTTTCCCGCACGCAGCGCGCGCCACCAGCGGCCGTCGGCGCCCGCGAACACGAGATTGCCTTCCCGCAGGTAGTTGACCGGTAGCACCCGGCCATCGGGGAAGGTCAACAGCATGACGATGCCGGCCCGTTCTCCCCCTGGGTCGTTCCGCAGCTCCTCGATTACGCGCGGATCGTAGACAAGAGCGATAAAGGCTCTGAAGCCGATGAACGCGACTACCAGTAAAACAATGACAATTCCAAGCCATTTCAACCACATGACGAATAAAACTCCAGCAGTTATTGAAATAGGAAGCGTGCTGCCCAGAGCATGACGGAATGCATCTACAAGCAGTGCTGCGGTGAGCCACGGGTACCGTCACGACGAACCGGTGATCATCACTCCCGAACCCGCACCGGCAGTTCGGTAATCCCCCGGATGAAATTCGAATAGAGGTACTGCGGCTCGCCGACGACCTCCACTTCCCGGAAGCGCTTGAGGATCTCCTCCCAGATGATGCCGAGCTGCATTTCCGCCAGGCGGTTGCCCAGGCAGCGGTGGATGCCGAAGCCGAAGGCCAGGTGATTGCGCACCCGCGGGCGTTCGATCCGGAAGCGGTCGGGTTCGGGGATGTGCCCTTCGTCCCGATTGCCGGAAAGGTACCAGAGGCACAGCTTGTCCCATTTGCGGATCTTCTTGCCGCGAATCTCGGTATCGGCCATGGCGGTGCGGCACATGTGGGCGACGGGGGACTGCCAGCGGACGATTTCCGGCACCATGTTGGGAATGAGGCCGGGATTGGCCTTGAGTTTCTCGAATTCGCCGGGAAACTGGTTCAGTGCCAGGACGCCGCCGGAAATGGAGTTCCGCGTGGTGTCGTTGCCACCGACGATCAGCAGCAGAATGTTGCCCAGAAACTCGCTGGGTGACATGTTCCTTGTCGCCACCCCACGAGCCAGAAACGAAATGAGATCCTCGCCCTGGTCGGCCTTCGCCGCCCGTTCCCGCCAGATGGCGTTGAAGTACTCGAAGCAGGTCCAGAGTTCCCTGAACCCCTCTTCGGCGGTTTCGAAATAGTCTGGGTCAGCGATGCGTTCCACGGTATCGGACCAGTGGATCAGCTTGTGGCGGTCTTCCTGGGGCACGTCGAACAGCGTCGCCAGCATCTGACCGGTCAACTCGACGGAGACGCGCCGCACCCAGTTGAAGGTCTCGTCCCGTGGCAGCTCATCCAGAATCCGTGCCGCCCGCGTGCGGATCAGGTCAGCCAGCCGCCCGAGTTTCGACGGCGCGAACATCGGCGCGACGGCCTTGCGCTGCTGTTCGTGCACCGGCGGGTCGGCCATGATGAACATGGGCAGGTGAAACATCGGGTCCGGCGGCCCTTCCAGGGGCCTGCCGCCGAGCCGGATGCCGCCGTTGTTGATGTCCGACGAAAACAGCTCATGGTGGGTATCCACGTACTTCACGTCGTCGTAGCGGGTGATGGACCAGAACTTCCCGAACTGACTGTTCGTGCACCTGTGTACCGGCGACTCCGCGCGCAGCCGCTCGAACCAGGGCAGCACCTTGTTGGCCCGGAACAGTTCGGGGTGAGCCGGGTCCATCTCCTCGAGCGGAAGTTCCCATGGGTCCACATCGACATCGATAGCCCAAGCCTGTTGCCATTCTCTGGTGTTCTGCCGGAACGATTCGGCGATTTCTTCCCGTGTTTCGGACATGTGCAGAAGGCGTGCGTCACTGCCAGATTGGCAGTGCTTTTAACACAGACCACCGCGGTTTTCGATTCGAGGAAAAAATCGTTGACAAGCGTCCAGGCATCCATAGAATGCCGCGCCCACTGTTTTGAAGATTTCGTTGCAGAGACTAACCCGGTGATCCGAACGAAAGCGAGTTCCGCGTTGATCGAATGCCTTCCGCGCCCCTCCGGGAGCGGCCGCGGGGCACTGACGCTCAATTCGATTCGGTTTTGCGGGATTGCCAGCCGATCCGTCCAGAACGGCGAGCCGGCAATGCGTTGAGCTTCCACAATTTACCTGGAAGGCAACGCGAACTGGCCTTCCAGGCGAAAAAGAGCCCTGGTCGGCCCGCCGCTCAGGGTTTTTTTTGCGCTGACGAAACATGAGGTGCCACCCGGTGGCCAGGGTAGTGCCCAGGGGCGAGGATCGTTGCCTCGTCCGGAGAGAGGTTGGGCGGCGTACGGCGTTCTTGAGGTGCGGGTTCCGTTGAATCCCGCCCGGCGCACCAACGCTACCCATCGCACGGTGTGTATCGAGCGGTATGTATGCACCCGGCCTGTGCATGGAATTAGCTCAAAAGGGTAGAGCTCCAGTCTCGGAACTGGTGGTTGCCGGTTCGAGTCCGGCATTCCAGATCTGACTTCCTTGAAAGAGGTCACACGGCTCATAACCGTGCAGAACGCTGGTGACGAGCGACATGCGTCACATGGGCGTCCGTTCCCGGCGCTGCCGCCGTTCGCTGCGCGAGCGGTGGATGCGGCAGAGCGGCAACCGTATTGCCGGCAGGTGGAAGCCGATCGGGCCCGGCCCGGTCGGTGCGCCGGTCGGTCCGGCGTATCGCCCGCCGGCGCCGTACGGGTTTCCGGCTCTTTTCGGGAGTGGGGAACCATCCGGCGCCGGTGCGCGGTCCGTCCGATCTACCGGCACCGCCGGTCCGCCGCGCGGTTGTGGGAACGGGCGCATTTCACGCTTGCGGATGACCGATTCCGCAGGCGCCAACGGCAAGGAGAACGCGAAATGTGGTTTTCTCAGAAGTTCATTGTGCTGAAGCACGAACGCGGGCTCCTGTTCAGGGACGGAGATTTCCTCCTGTTCCTCGAACCGGGGACGTACCGATTCCATGGGCTGCGCTCGCGCTACGCGGTGGAGAGTTTCGATCTCGCCAGTCCGTTGTTCGAGCATCGGCTGGTCGACTACCTGGTCGAAGCCCAACGCGAAAGCGTGGAGCGATTGTTCACCCTGGTGGAAACCGGCGCCAACGAGGTGGCGGTCGTCTATCACAACGAGCGGGCGGCCGAGATCGTGGCTCCGTCGGAGCGCCGCCTCTACTGGAAGGGTCCGGTGTCCACGCGGCTCGAGCGGTTCGACCTTGATGAGGGTCTCGAAATCGACGGGCAACTCGCCAAGCGACTGCGGCCGCTCGACTCCTTTCTCGGCCTTGGCCGGCAGACCCTGTATTCGCGTGAGGTTCCGGACGGGCACGTCGGGCTGCTGTATGTAGAGGGCAGGCTGACCGGTACGCTCGAGCCCGGCCTGCACGCGTTCTGGAACTGCGGCCCGAGCGTGAGGGTCGACATGATGGATCTGCGCGTGAAAACGCTGGAGGTTCAGGGCCAGGAAATCCTGACCCGCGACAAGGTCAGCCTGCGGGTGAACCTCACCGCCACCTACCGCTATGTCGATGCGGAAACGGCGGTGCGCGCGGCAAAGGACCCGCTCGATCACCTGTACAAGGAGATCCAGTTCGGCCTGCGCGCCGCGGTGGGAACCCGCACCCTGGATGCGCTGCTCGAAGACAAGGCAGCCATCGACCGGGCGGTTGCCGAGCGGGTCGTGGAGCGGTTCGCCGGGATTGGCATCGCCGTCGAAGGCGTCGGCGTGAAAGACATCATCCTGCCGGGCGACATGAAAGTGCTGCTCGGGAAGGTGGTCGAGGCCGAAAAAGCCGCCCAGGCGAACGTGATCCGCCGTCGCGAGGAAACGAACGCGACCCGTTCGCTGCTCAACACGGCCAAGGTCATGGAGAGCAACACGGTGGCGCTGCGCCTGAAGGAACTGGAGACGCTGGAGAAGATCACCGAGAAAGTCGGCAGTCTTTCCGTTTACGGAGGCCTTGACGGCGTACTCAACGAACTGGTTCGCCTGAAAGCCTGAACTGGGGCGGCCTTGGGAACGGGGCGAACGGCCTGCCGTTCGCCCCGTTTTACCCCGCCAGCACAGCGGCGGCCCACCTCAAGGCGTCAAAGGGAGGTTTGCGGCCGCGTCCGAAACGCCAGATGAAGGCGGGCCAGGCGAAACTGTCGACGACAATGCTCAGGTAGCTTCGGTGCGGGGCTTCTTCGCCTCACTGAACGCCTCGCCGATCATGCGATCCTTGGTCGAAGCGATATCGGAACTTCCTGAAACGCCAGGATCGAAAACCACCGACCGCGTGCCTCTCCGGGAAAGCGCTTGCGCGACGGTCTCGCGCAAACGGTTTGCGCTGCCCCCAAAAAAATGGTCCGCGCCTGCGATGATGTGTAGCCGGGCATCATGCCAATCAGCGAGCTGATCGAGGTCGACGAAGTCGTCGCGGTCGCCTGCGAAAACGTCCACCGTCAAGGAAGCGGGCGGTTCGGGTACATCCATGGCCGCGGTCGGCGGAGCTACGAGCAATACCCGGCTTGAGTCAGGAGCTTGCGGCAGAGCCCTGCAAACTACATGGGCACCGAACGAATAGCCGCCGAGCCACAAGGATTGAACTTTCTGTTCCCCAGCCCAGTCGACGACGGCAAGCAGATCCTCCGTTTCGCCGCGTCCTCCGTCGAAGTCGCCTTCGCTTGCCCCCACGCCGCGAAAGTTGAACTTGAGGCAATTGATGTTCAGCTCGCCGAGAGTCTGACCGACCAGGTCGAGCACCGCATCGTGCATGCTGCCGCCGTACAGGGGATGGGGGTGGCAGAGGATTGCAAGTTCGCCGCCGGCAACGAGGGGCGTTCGCAGCGTTGCCTCCAGGGCACCGGTAGGCCCTGAAATCGAGAGGGGTTCCATAGGCCGAGAATACAGGATTCGGCAGCCAGGAGCCTGCGGAGCTGGCAGTTTCCGATTTTGCGAAAGCCTATGTAGCAGGCTCCAGGCGTGCGGCAGCGCTCTTGAGTGCCGCGATGAAATCCTCACCTTCCTCGACGCTCAGAAGCAGCGCCGTGCGCCTGTCCAGCGGAACATAGGCGACGCTTGACCTTGTCGTTAACGCGAGCCGGGCACGGTGCCCGTTGTTCAGCCTGAAATGGCCCAACCGGTAGCCGGGAATTCCCAGCCCATTGGTGCGGATCGCCGGTTTGAATTCGCGGTTTTCCGTGAGTTCGAGCAGCCTCGCGCCTTCTGCGTCGATCGAGTTCAGCGGGACCGTCACGGCGTAGATCGGCACCTGCAGACGGACCGAGTCGTTCCCGATGGTGACGGTCGAACGGAAAGCGCCCCACAGGAAGTAGACGAACAGGCCCGCCAACGCAACGACGAGCACCACCGATCCTCGCACGCTCCAGGCCATCCAGGTTTCGGAGGTCTCGACATTGAACAGGCGAACGCCAATCGCCAGGCAACCGAGTGCGATTGCGGCAAGTATCAGCGTGGCCATCGTTTGTGGGGGTGTTATGGCATACGACATGTTAGCCCGACCTATTCACGAAGGTCGATTGTAGAGGCTGGAGACAGGTCGAACTAACGATTTTTTGCTGGAAACGCGGTTAATCGGCGCTGGGATTCTTGTCGTCGTGCTTGTTTGTCGGAATTTTGGCCAGTAGCACCGCT
>CAZWZH010000154.1:0-9142 GCA_964638775.1 uncultured Pseudomonadales bacterium | reverse complement strand
CTAAACGACCCCTATCTGGCCGACCGTGTCGGCACGGTCACCGGCCGGCTGGTCGCCGAGACGGTGCGGCTGTACCCGCACACCGCGAACTGGCGCTGGAGCGTGGCGCTCATCGACGGGCCCGAGACGGTCAATGCCTGGTGCATGGCCGGCGGGCGCATGGCCATCTACAGCGGGCTTGTCCACAAACTCGACCTCACCGACGACGAACTCGCGCAGGTCATGGGCCACGAGATCTCCCACGCCGTCGCCAACCACACCGCCGAACGCATGTCCCTGGCGCTGGCCCAGAATCTCGGCGTACTCACGGTTACCGGGGCCACGGAGCATCGGGGCCTCGGGCAGGGCGCCGCGCTGGCCGCGGTGCTCGCCCTGCAACTGCCCAACAGCCGGACGGCGGAATCCGAAGCGGACCGCATGGGCTTCGAGATCGCCGCGCGGGCGGGTTACGAGCCGCTGGCGGCCCTGACCCTGTGGCAGAAGATGCAACGGCATGGCGGCTCGCGCCAGCCCGAGTTTCTGAGCACCCATCCGAGCCCCGGCAACCGGCAGTTGACGCTTGCCGGTTATATTCCGCAAATGCGCGAACTCGCGCCGGCCACGCCGCCCCGGCCACACCCCGTGACCATCCTCCCCTGACCGGATTCGGAATAGCGAAATACACTTCTCGAATCGTTTCTACGGTGTTTCGCGCCAACGGAGTTCATCTGAAACTTGGCGCACTTGAAACTACAATGGTCATTGTCAGATTCGGCTATGAGTATTTTCAGATTTCCTCGACTTTACTCATGCGTATTGTAGAGTTAACCTGAAATCAGTAACGATATTCCGTCAACCCGGACGATTGGTCCATGAGCGCGAAATCAGGAATTCTCAGACGCTATCTAGCCGCACCGGTCCAGGCTGACCTGACCCGGAAGATGGTATTTCTGGGTGGACCCAGACAAGTCGGCAAGACCACCCTGGCGCTCGATCTTCTGGGCGCGGCCGGGGGGCGCCACCCAGCGTATCTCAATTGGGACGACCCGCGCGTTCGCCCAAAACTACTGCGGGGTGAACTGCCCGGCAGCGAGCGCCTTTTGGTGCTGGACGAGATTCACAAGTTTCCCCGATGGCGAAATCTCGTAAAAGGTCTCTACGACACGGAAGGAGATCGCACCTCCTTCCTGGTGACGGGCTCCGCCCGCCTCGATCATTACCGAAAGGGGGGCGATTCCCTGCAGGGCCGCTACCACCACTTTCGATTGCATCCCTTCACCCTGGGCGAACTGGGTGCGGACGAATCGGCCAGCGACCTCGATGCCCTGCTGCGTTTCGGCGGATTTCCCGAACCGCTGCTCGCCGCGAACACCCGTGTCTGGCGGCGGTGGCAACGGGAGCGATTGTCGCGAGTCGTATACGAAGACCTGCGCGACCTGGAGAACGTACGTCAGGTGGCCCTGGTGGAACTGCTTATCGAGGAGTTACCGGCCAGGATAGGAGCACCGCTTTCGGTGAGAAGTCTGCGCGAAGATCTGCAGGTGGCCCATGAAACTGTCGCGCGCTGGCTGGAAATTCTGGAAAACCTTTATGTCTGCTTTCGTATTCCACCGTTCGGGGCACCGCGGATCCGCGCGGTAAAGAAAGAAAACAAGCTTTACCTCTGGGATTGGTCGCAGGTTCCCGGACCCGGCGAGCGATTTGAGAACCTGGTTGCCTGCCACCTTCTGAAGTATTGCCACTTCCAGGAAGACACCCAGGGGTATCGCATGGAACTTCGCTTCATTCGGGACACCGACCGACGGGAAGTCGACTTCGTTGTGATACGCGACGGTGAGCCTCAGTTTGCCGTGGAATGCAAAACTGGAGAGAAGGCGCCGAATCCTGCAATCAATTACTTTCGCCGGCGCTGCCCAATCAATGACTTCTACCAGGTTCACCTTGGCAGGCGTGACTATGTCTCACAGGGGACGAGGGTATTGCCCTTCGGGACGTTCTGTGGGGAGATGGGGCTCCCCTGACCGCGGACCACAAGCTCCTCCATTCCGCTTCTCAGATTATTGTCAGCAGCTCCCGAGGATTGTCTATGATGATCCGCCGGATCAAATCCTCTTCGAAACCCTTGTAGCGCATGAGCGCGGTCACCGACTCCGGGATGTGCTGCCAGCCGTGGCCACCGTACTTGCGCTGCCAGTGCTGCAGCGCGATGTCGTGGGAAATCAGCACCTTCGAATCGTAGCCCGCTTCCACCAGCGCCATGATCTCGTTCAGGCGGATGGCGTCGTTCGGCGCATCGACGTTGCTGCGCTGGCGGTACGACTCCTCCCAGCCGAAGCAGTCGAACTCCAGGTACATTCCGGTGGCGGCCAGTTCCAGGAAGGGTTCGGGATCGAAGGAGTTCGGCGCCGGACGGCTGGCCAGGCGGTGGTCGCAATGGCACATGACCACCCGGGAGAGGTCGGCCTGTTCATCCTCGAGGATGCGCACCGCCGCCCAGATGGCGTCGGGGCCGAAGCCGGGATGCACGCTCAACGGCGCGCCGCTCGCCCGTTGCGCCCGTGCCGATGCGCGCAGCACCTTTTCTTCATCCGGGTGGATGTTCGTACCCAGACCCACCTCGCCGATGATGCCGGCCTGCACGCCCCCGGCCACGCCCTGGTCGAGGTCGCGGAGTATGCGCCGCTCCAGGGCCTCGACATCCAGGGCGGCCACGTGCTCGGGATGGTATTCCTGGGTGTAGTAGCTGGTGGCCATCACGATGTGCACGCCCGTGGCCCGCGACACCTGCTGCAGCCCCTTCGGGTCCCGGCCGAGGCCGATGGAGGTCTGGTCCACCAGGCAGCCGCCGCCGTGCCGCTTGAACAGGTTGGCCTCGTAGATCACGTCCTCGATGTCGGAAATCTTGTAGTCGCCGTAGTAGAACCAGTTGCGCGCCACGTCGCCCCGGTTCTCGAGGCAGATGGGCTGGTTCCACTTCGCCCGCCAAGTGGCCGCGGTGCCCGGACCGTCTTCGCCGGGTTCCCAACCCGCTTCGGGAACGCTGGCCGCCTTCTTGCCCGATTCGGTCTGGTCGATCAGCGCTTCCGACGAACAGGCGCCCAGCGTCATGTCCACCAGCACGTGTTCGTGGGGGAGCGTCAGGCCCAGCGCGTCCGGCGCGACCGGCCCCAGTACCGTCTGAACGGATCCCTTGTGAATCATCGATTCTCCCTCTGGACATTCATGGAATACAACTTAATTCTTTGATTTTAAGCAAAAAATAATTTGACATAATATCGTCAGTCGCAACAGCGAGTTCGCATGCGGCGCTTCCCTTTCGGCGCACGGCCTCCTTTTTTGCTGTACGCAAGGCACTCTGCGGAACTCAAGGTTTTCGGACGAGCTTAACGCGCCGAAAGGGAAGCGCCGCATACAAACTCTTTCCCGAGAATCGGCGTTGATCCTTCGACGTTCACTGACCGTACGAGACGACCGTACCCCCGTCGACTCCGCACCTCGACCGATCAAGAGTGCTGGCTGTACCCCGAGCGGGACTTGCGCAGCAGCGTCACGTCCGGCCCCTCGTCCGCCCAGCCGTAGCCGTCCATCAGGCCCATGAGCGTACGGAAGCGCGGCGGATGGCGTTCGAGCATCGTCTCCGGCACCCGTTCCCGATAGCGTTCCTGGGTGGTCATGTAGTCCCGGCAGAAATAAAGCAGCAACGACACCCGCAGGCCCGGCACCGTGCGCGGGAAGGGGGCGTGCCAGGTATTGCCGTGCCAGACGATCAGCGACCCGGCCTCCGCTTCCACCGGGACGACCCGGTCGAGCGCCTCGTCCGGCGTCGGCTGCCGGCACAGCTTGTGGCTGCCCGGCAGGTAGCCCAGGGCGCCGTTCTCCAGCGTATAGTCGGTGAGTACCCAGGTTGCGCTTGCGAACTGCGAGTAGGGCGGCAGCGGCGCCGGCACGCCGCGGCTGTCGTTGTGCAGGCCGAGCGGCCGGGGTGGCCCCTCCCAATCCACCGGCCCCTTGACCAGTGCCGAACTGTTGGACAGCTTGGCGCTGTATCCCACCAGGTAGGTCACCATGGCAAGGCAGGCCCGGTTCATCAGCGCGTCTGGGAAGATGGGGTCGTCGAACAGGATGTGCCACATCCAGGCCTCGCCGGTCTGGCCGGAAGTCGCCGGGATGTTGGCGTGTGTGGCGCCGTTCTCGAAATCCGGCCTGACGCCGGTGCGGCGCTCCGCGAGATCCAGAACCGCATCGCGCAGCCGGATGGTGAATTCCCGTGGCGCCAGCCGTTCCGGCGGCAATACCGTCAGGCCCCAGGTATCGAGCTCCGCTGCATGAGCCTCGAGCCCGAGTTCACGGATTTCCTCCAGTACCGAGTCCAGCCCCTCGGCGGTGGCTTCAACGGCGGGCATCGCGCCGCCCGGGCTTGATTTCCATCATGGCGTCAACTGTCGAACAGACCCCTTGATAACCACCCTGCATACTACAAGCGTTGTGCTTCGACGCAACCCGTGTGTCACCGCATTTGAGTACCAGCCAGTGTCTGCCGCACCGCGGTGCGCCAGCCGTCGAGCAGCGCCTGCCTCCGTTCGTGCGGCATCTCGGGCGCAAACGAGCGGTCGAGCCCCCAGTCGCGTTCGTGCAGGCTCGCCGTCAGGCCTGCCCCAAACCCCGCCAGGGTGGCGGCGCCCAGTGCCGTGGTTTCCACGAACGGCGGCCTTTCCACCGGCACGTTCAACATGTCCGCCATGAACTGGCACAGCCAGTCGTTCACCGCCATGCCGCCATCCACACGCAACCGGTCCACCGCGGCGCCGTCGCCCGCCATGGCCTCCAGCAGTTCCGCGGTCTGGTACGCAACGCTCTGCAGCGTAGCGGTAACGATGTGGCCCCGCGTGCTGTCGAGCGTGAGCCCGGTAATGGTGCCTCGTGCATCCGGGTTCCACCAGGGCGCGCCAAGGCCGGTAAAAGCCGGCACGACGTAAACCCCGTGGCTGCGTGCGCCGGTCTCCCTCGCCAGGGTCTCGGTTTCCGCGGCCGAGGCAATGATGCCCAGGGTGTCGCGCAGCCACTTGATCGCCGCTCCGGCCACGAAGACACTGCCCTCCAGGGCATAGGTCGTCTCCCCGGCGATGCGATACCCCACCGTTGAGAGCAGCCCGCTGGACGAATTCAACATGCGCCCGCCCGTATTGGTCACCGCGAAACACCCCGTGCCGCAGGTGACCTTGCAGGCGCCCTCGGCAAAACAGCCCTGTCCGACCAGCGCCGCCTGCTGGTCGCCGGCAATTCCGGTAACGGGAATGGGCGCACCGAACCAGCTCTCGTCCGTGACGCCGAAGTCCGCGGCGCTGTCGCGGACTTCAGGCAGCATTTCCGGCGGTATGTCGAAATAGCGGAGCAGTTCCTCGTCCCAGGCCTGGCGGCGGATGTCGAAGAGCATGGTTCTCGAGGCATTGGTGGCGTCAGTCAGGTGCGACCGGCCGCCGGTGAGGCGCCAGAGCAGAAAGGTATCGATGGTTCCGAAGCAGAGTTCCCCGGCGGCCGCTCGCGATCTCAGCGCCGGATCGCTGTCGAGCAGCCAGGCGAGTTTCGTTGCCGAAAAATAGGGGTCGGCCACCAGGCCCGTACTGGCCTTGACGTGGTTCTCCAGGCCGTCCGAGCGCAGGCGCTCGCAGCGGTCCGCGGTTCGGCGATCCTGCCAGACGATGGCATCGTGCACGCAGGCGCCGGTGCGGCGGTCCCATACCAGGGTAGTCTCGCGCTGGTTCGTAATGCCGATGGCCCTGATGTCCGAACCGGTGGCGCCGGCATTGTCGATCGCCTTCCGGCAGGCCGACAGGGTCGTGCTCCAGACGGCTTCCGGATCCTGTTCCACCCAGCCGTCCCGCGGGAAGCGGCAGGCAAACTCCCGTTGACCTTCGCCGAGAATTCGCCCGGCAGCCAGGTCGAAGACGATCCCCCGGGAACTCGACGTTCCCTGGTCGATGGCGAGAATCAGGCTCATGGGTAACTCTCGAATGCACTCCAGTGCCGGAAACACAATATATAGTGGTTGGCCGTAAAGCGTCAGTCCCGCCTTTGCGGCCTTCCTGGCAAGCGCGGACGGGGGAATTGTCGCCTTGAACAATCCCCAGGTTCAGGCCGGTTTTCCACAGGTTTCACACCTGCTTTTCCAAAGAGTTATCCCCTTGCAATTGCACCGGAAGCGCATTATGTTGTGCGGGCGTGCGGCAGCAAACCCAATATATGGCGTTTCGCGGCGCAGGGCCGGCAGGCGGTCGGTGGCCGGACAACGCGGCTCCCCTTGGCGGGGGTGCCCGTTTTCCCATCGATCCGGCTGGCCGCATCGGGGTCTGCCGCACTCGGGGAGGGGTGTCGGCCGCGGTCGGTCCGGCGGCCCGGCAACCACAAGGTGTTGTGGTTGCCGATTTCGGGGTCTCGCGCACGGATCATTCCGGCGGCCGCGAAGCACCAACCTCTCGTGAGTGGTCCAACGAGATACGGAGACAGCCGACGCCATGCAGCCAAACGCCCTGGAAACCAGCCCCGAATCCACGCCGGCAACACCCCCGCCAACGCTTTCGCCCGGCGTCGCCGCAACCGCGCCCGGCCGCCTCAAGGTCATCAAGCGCACCGGCGAGGTGGTGCCCTACACCGACGACAAGATCGCCATCGCCATGACCAAGGCCTTCCTCGCGGTGGAGGGCGGCACGGCGGCCGCCTCGCCCAGAATCCGCGAATTGGTGGCGGCGCTGACGGAACAGGTGAGCGCCACATTCCGCCGGCGCCTGCCTTCCGGCGGCACGGTGCACATCGAGGAGATCCAGGACCAGGTGGAACTCGCGCTGATGCGCTCCGGCGAGCACAAGGTGGCCAGGGACTACGTGCTCTACCGAGAGGAGCGTGCTCGGGTTCGCGCCGCCCGGAAAGCGGAATCCGGAGCGGGGGAACGCGCCGACATCACAGTGACCCGGGAAGACGGCCGGGTCGAGCCGCTCAACGTCGGCCGCATCCGCACCATCGTCGCCGAGGCCTGCGCGGGCCTCGGGGACGTGGATGCCGGGCGCATCATCGACGAGAGCCTGGCCAACCTTTACGACGGCATCGATGCCCGCGACGTCGGCACCGCGCTCCTGATGACGGCGCGCACGCTGGTCGAGGAAGAACCCAATTACTCCCAGGTCACCGCGCGGCTGCTGCTCGACCAGTTGCGCAGCGAAGCCCTGCGGTTCCTCGACGTGCAGGCCCCGGGCGCGGCCGAAGGCGACTACTCGGCGACACAGGCGCAGATGGCCGACGTCTATCCCCGGGCGCTCGAGCGCTTCATCGAAAAAGGCGTTGAACTCGAACTGGTCAACCACACCCTGCTCGACTTCGACCTGGGCGCCCTGGGCGCGGCCATCGATGCCGGCCGTGACCTGAAATTCACCTACCTCGGCCTGCAGACCCTCTACGACCGCTACTTCATCCACAGCCACACCGAAGACGACGACATCAAGTTCGAGCTGCCCCAGGTGTTCTTCATGCGGGTCGCCATGGGCCTCGCCGCGGAAGAGAGCGACCCGACCCGGCGCGCCATCGAGTTCTACAACCTCCTGTCGAACTTCGAGTACATGAGTTCCACGCCCACGCTGTTCAACGCCGGCACCCTGCGCTCGCAGCTCTCCTCCTGCTTCCTCACCACCGTGCCCGACGATCTCGACGGCATCTACAACGCCATCCACGACAACGCCATGCTGTCGAAGTGGGCCGGGGGCCTGGGCAACGACTGGACGCCGGTGCGGGCGCTCGGTTCCTACATCAAGGGCACCAACGGCAAGTCCCAGGGCCTGGTGCCCTTCCTCAAGGTAGTGAACGACACCGCGGTGGCCGTCAACCAGGGCGGCAAGCGCAAGGGCGCAGTGTGCTCCTACCTGGAAACCTGGCACCTCGATATCGAGGAGTTCCTGGAGCTGCGCAAGAACACCGGCGACGACCGGCGGCGCACCCATGACATGAACACGGCCAACTGGATTCCGGACCTGTTCATGAAGCGCGTCAGCGAAGACGCCGACTGGACGCTTTTCTCCCCCAATGAGGTGCCGGACCTGCACGACCTGTACGGCCGGGCGTTCGAGGCGCGGTTCGAGCACTACGAACAGAACGCGAAGGCCCTGGGGCTGTTGCACAAGCGCATCAAGGCGCGCGACCTGTGGCGCAAGATGCTCTCCATGCTGTTCGAGACGGGCCATCCCTGGATGACCTTCAAGGACTCGTGCAACGTGCGCTCGCCCCAGCAGCACATCGGCGTGGTGCACTCATCGAACCTGTGCACCGAGATCACGCTGAATACATCGCGCGAGGAGATCGCGGTGTGCAACCTCGGCAGCGTGAATCTGGTGCAGCACGTCGAGAACGGCAAGCTCGACATGAAGAAGCTGAAAAAGACCGTGCGCACGGCGGTGCGCATGCTCGACAACGTGATCGACATCAATTACTACTCGGTGGACCAGGCCCGCAACTCGAACATGAAGCACCGCCCGGTGGGGCTCGGCGTCATGGGCTTCCAGGACGTGCTCTACAGGCTGCGCATCCCCTATGCCTCCGAAGCCGCGGTGGAGTTCGCCGACCGTTCGATGGAGGCGGTGAGCTATTTCGCCATCGAGGCATCGTCAAAGCTGGCCAGGGAGCGCGGCACCTATCCGAGCTTCTCCGGGTCGCTGTGGAGCCGGGGCGTATTGCCCATCGACTCGCTCAGGCGCCTGCGCTCGGAACGGGGCAAGGAATACCTGCACGCCAATTTCGAGTCCACCCTCGACTGGGACAAGCTGCGCGGCAAGGTGCAGGCCGCGGGCATGCGCAACTCCAACGTCATGGCCATCGCGCCCACGGCAACCATCGCCAACATCACCGGCGTCTCCCAGTCCATCGAGCCGACCTATCAGAACCTCTACGTCAAGTCGAACCTGTCCGGGGAGTTCACGGTCGTCAATCCCTACATGGTGCACGACCTCAAGGTGCATGGACTGTGGGATCAGGTCATGGTCAACGACCTCAAGTACTACGACGGGTCGCTGACGGAAATCGACCGGGTGCCGGAAGACCTGAAGCTGCTCTATGCCACCGCATTCGAGGTGGAGCCCCGCTGGCTGGTGGATGCGGCGGCCAGGCGCCAGAAGTGGATCGACCA
>CAZWZH010000153.1:0-8098 GCA_964638775.1 uncultured Pseudomonadales bacterium | reverse complement strand
TTTCGACCGCTCAGCCACCCCTCCGGGGCAGCGTATCTTGTCGGTATCGCAGGGGCGTATCAAGCCCGTTTCGAGGCCCCCGCTCGTGATTCACAGGCATCAGACCAGAATGTAGGATAACAGCCCAAGCGCCTGTACGAGTTTGACGTTTGAAACACCTGCGGTGGTTCTTCCTTCCCCTTTTTGCGTTGAACGTGGTGCAGGCGTCGGCAAATCCCTGCGAGGTGGTGTACTGCGTAGACGCCCTGGTCGTCGGCATTGCCGACGGTGACACGGTCAGCGTGCTGGGGGACTTCTCGGGTACGCGAGAGCAGAAGCGCTTGCGCCTGACGGAGATCGACACGCCGGAACGCGGTCAACCTTGGGCATCAAGGTCGCGGCAGGCCTTGGCGAACAAGGTCTTCCAGCGCCAGGTGCGCATTGCCTCAGAAGGTGAAGATCGCTACGGGCGGCTGCTCGGGCGCATCTATCTCGGTGACCGGGACATCAACCGGGAAATGATCCGGGAGGGGCACGCCTGGGTATACCGGCAGTACTCCTCTGACATCATGCTGCTCGAAGACGAGCGTCTGGCCAGGGAACAGGGGTCGGGGCTCTGGTCCCTGCCCGACGCGGAACGGGTGCCGCCCTGGGAATGGCGGCGCGGGAGACGGCAGGCTGCCGGGGCAAGCGTCGGTTCGACTCCCTCAGAAGCGAGTTTCCGTTGCGGCAGCAAGACCTATTGCCGGGAAATGGCGTCGTGCGAGGAGGCCCGCTTCTTCCTGCGTCAATGCGGACTCAATCGTCTCGACGGCGATGGCGACGGCACGCCCTGCGAACGGCTCTGCGGCAATTGATGCGTACCCGATAGCCGGACAAACATACCTGAAGATGGATTCGCGCACCGCAAACCGGGCGCATTTTGAGACGTATCGAGCGCCGCCGCTTGGAGCGATTGCGGATTTCGCTCTCGCAGCTTTCGGCGCATCGCTATAATTCCCGCAGTATCCGTCGGAGTCGCCAGTGGTCATCTCCATCGCCGTGCACGGCGCCCCCTACGCCTCCCAGGCCTCGCGTAGCGCCCTGCGTTTCGCGGAATGTGCGCTGGCACGGGGTCACGCCGTTCACCGCATTTTCTTCTATCACGAGGGTGTGCTGGCCGCTGGCAGCCACGGCGTGGCACCCCAGGACCAGGAGGATGTGCATGCCGGCTGGGTATCGCTGCAGGAAACCCACGGCGTCGAGCTGGCGGCCTGCATCGCCAACTCGTTGAAGCGCGGTATGCTCGACGCGGGCGAGCGCGAGCGGTATGAAAAGCCCTCGGCCACGGTGCATCCCCGCTTCACCCTCGTTGGGCTCGGTCAACTGGTCGATGCGATCGCCACCAGCGACCGCTTCGTCACCTTCGCCGCCTGACCGCCGTGAAACGGAAACGCATCCTGTTTCTGCTCACCAGGGCGCCCTACGCCTCGGCCCGTGCGGTGGAGACGCTGGAATCGGTGCTGGTGGCCGGGGTGTTCGAGCAGGAGGTCAGCGTTCTGTTCAAGGGGGCCGGCGTCTATCAGCTTCTGGAAGGGCAGGAGGGTTCCGCCGTAGGCCAGCGAACGGTTGGCAAGATCCTGTCGGCCCTGCCGGAGTATGAAGTCGAGCGGATCTTCGTGTGCGGACCGTCGATGCAACGCTTCGGCATCGAAGAGGCGGATCTCTGCGTGGCCGCACAGCGCCTCGATCAGGCTGAACAACGGGACCTGCTGGCCGGCCAGGACGCGGTGGTAACCGGCTGATGGCTGCCCTGCACATCGTCAACAAGGCGGACGCCCTCCCCGACTGTCTGCCGCTCCTTGCCGATGGGGATGCGCTGCTGTTGATCGAAGACGGGGTCTATGCCGTCTGTGCCGACATCGACGCAAGCACACCCTGTCATGCGTTGGCGGACGACCTGGAAGCGCGCGGTCTCATGAACCGAATCGTGAACGCGATCGAAATCCTTTCCTACGACGGATTCGTCGAACTGGTGGAGCGGCATCAACCGGTCGTTACCTGGAGCCGCTGACCCGATGCGCATGAACGCCCGCAAAGTGCGAACCGACAAGGAAGGCTACCTGCTCGAGCTGTCGGACTGGGATGCGCAAGTGGCGCACGAGATCGCCGCAACTCACGGCGTTCGCTTAACCGAAAACCATTGGGAAGTCATCAATTTACTTCGTGATTTTTATCAAACACATGACATAAGCCCTCCCATGAGGCCGCTGGTGAAACGAGTCCGGGAAACGCTGGGCGCCGACAAGGGCACGAGCCTCTACCTGCTGCGGTTGTTCCCCGGCAGCCCCGCCAAACTGGCCGCCAAGATCGCCGGACTTCCCAGGCCGACGCACTGTCTTTGAGCACGCTCGGCACCGAATCCGAACGCCGGCGGAATCAGGCAGCGATGTCGAAGCCGAGCGCCTCGGCATTCCGCCGGATGCGATCGTCGAAGGAGAGCACCGACACCGCGGGCGCCAGGTTGCGCACGAAGACGGCCGTGGAAAGATGGATGGCGTCCAGAGCGCGTACGGGTTCGTGGGGAAACCGGCGGCGCGCGCCGTCAACCACTTCGGTGTCGATGGAACAGACATTCCAGTGGGCTGCCGCGGTGTCGATGGCGGTGCGCAGACCGGCGGCCGTTGCTTCGTCCAGACGACGGGTGGCGGCTGCGCGGTGCAGGACCCGGTCGCATTCAATGAGGGTGAGATCCGAGGTATAGACGTGCGTTGCCCCGGTCAGCGCCCGGTAGGCTTCATCACCGCCGTTCTGGGCCAGCAGCCAGGACAGCACGGCGCTGGTTTCTACATACAGTTCCATGGGGCTCAATCACCACGTGTCTCATCCAACAGCTCGAGTATGCTGTCGAGGGTCAGGACGGGCTGCGTCGGGGCGTACGCGCCGGGACGATTGGCCGCCCCCAGACGCACTTTCCCGGCGCGGGCGAGACGGCGCAGTTCGGCCCTGGAACCGTCTGCGGGGGTGCTGGACGGTGACCGCAGCTCCGCAACCACGTTGCCACGGTGCGTGACATAGACTTCACCGCCTTCGCGAACCAAGTTGATGCATTCGCTCAGCCGATTCTTGAATTCCCTGACGCCCATGGTGGTCATGGAAACAATGTAGCCTCATGAGGCTACAATCGCAATCGGTTTTTCGCAATCGGTGTCCCGGAAATCACCGAACCGGCGCACATTCGGCTTGTTCCGGCGCGAAAGCCGGTCAGTCGGACGACGCCGCCCGGCCCCCGAGCTTGACCACTTCACCGACAATCACGATGGTCGGGCCACGGACATCGCTCCCGGCTACCGCTTCGGGCAATTCCTCAAGGGAAGCCGCGATTTCCTTGTGATCCGGCAGTGTGGCCCGCTCGACCATCAGTGCGGGCGTGTCGGGCGGCAATCCGTTGGCGATCAGTTTGGCGCAGATCTGGTCGAGCCCGAGCAGACCCATGTAGATCACCAGGGTTTGGGTCGGGTCGATCAGATCCGGCCAGTTCAGGTTCACCTCGTCGTGTACCCGGTGGCCGGTGACAAACCGCACCGAGTGAGCCAGGTCGCGGTGGGTGAGCGGTATGCCGGCATAGCTCGCCGCCCCGAGCGCCGCGGTGATGCCGGGCACGACGACGCAGTCGATACCGTGGGCCGCAAGCGTTTCGATCTCCTCCCCGCCGCGCCCGAAAATGAAGGGGTCGCCGCCTTTGAGCCGTACCACGGAACGCCCGGCCAGGGCATGTTCAAGGAGCATGTCGTTGATAGCTTCCTGGCGCACCCCGGCGAACCGCCGCCGCTTGCCGACGTAGATGCGTTCCGCTTCCCGGCGCGCGTAGCCCAGTATGCGTTCGTTGACGAGATTGTCGTAGAGGACCACATCCGCCTGTTGCAGCAGGCGCAGGCCACGTACGGTGATCAACTCCGGGTCGCCGGGCCCCGCGCCCACCAGCGCCACAGACCCCGCGGGAGGGCCCGCTTGTCGCAACTCCCGCTCGAACTGCTGCCCGGCACGCTCATCGTCGCCACTTAGAAGCATCTCGCCAGCGGCGCCGCCCACCACGCGCTCCCAGAACTTGCGCCGCGCTGCCGCAGATTCGATATTTTGCTTGACGGCCTTGCGCCTCGCTGCGGCGAATTCGGCGACCCGGCCCAGCGCCGGCGGCAGGCGTGCCTCCAGCCAGCCGCGCACGATCCGCGCCAGTGTGGGCGAACGGCCGCCCGTGGAAACCGCGACCAGCACCGGATCGCGATCGACAATGCTCGGGAATATGGCCGAGCTGAGGTCCGGGGAGTCGACGGTATTCACCAGGATGCCGGCGGCCCGGCAATCCTCGAACACCTGTGCGTCGACCGGAGCGGCCCCCGTGGCGGCAATCACCAGCGCGTGGCCGGCCTGATCACCCGAAACGTAGGAACGAGGCTCAAGCGAGACCTTGCCCGAGGCCGCCAGATCCTGAACAGCCTCCGCGGCTTTCGGGGCCACCACCTGCACCTGTGCGCCGGCTTGCAGCAGCAGCTCGATCTTTCTAAGCGCTACCGTGCCCGCGCCAACCACAAGGCACGCCTTGTCGCGTAAATCCACGTACAGTGGAAGGTAATCCACAACCAAACCCGATCCGGCCTGAACCCGACCGGAGTGTGGCAGATGAATTCCTGTTGGGAAACATCGGCCGGATTTCCGATGCGAGTCGGGAACCCGGCGCGCCGGGACGAGGACGCGCAAGGAACAGACGACCGCCGGGAGGTTGACGTGGAAGGAACAACGCTGGATTTGGGGATAGAGTTTGCATGCGGCGCTTCCCGTTCGGCGCGTCAAGCTCGTCCGAAAGCCTTAGGTCAAGCAGGATGATGTGGCCGTGCGCCGAAAGGGAAGCGCCGTAAGCAAACTCGCTGCCCGGTGCTGGCAGTTGTGCCACAGCCAAAATAGCCGGCTCTATTGAAAAACCGGCGTGAAATCCCCCGGCGGCCGATTCAAACGGCCGACAGGTCCAGCGAAGTCGCGCCGTTCATGTAACCTCGCAGTACGTCCGGAACGGCGATCCTGCCCTCCCCGTCCTGATGGTTCTCCATCACCGCGATCAGCGTGCGCCCGACGGCGAGGCCGGAACCGTTGAGCGTGTGCACGTACTCCGGCCTGCCGGAATCCGGGTTTCGGTAGCGGGCCATCATGCGCCGGGCCTGAAAGTCCAGGAAGTTGCTGCACGAGGAAATCTCCCGGTAGCGCTGCTGGCCCGGCAGCCACACTTCCAGATCGATGGTCTTGGCGGAGGCGAAGCCGAGATCGCCGCCGCAAAGCACCACGGCGCGATACGGCAGTTCCAGCTTTTTCAGGACGGCTTCCGCGTGCCCGGTCAGCTCGTCCAGCGCCGTCCAGGAGGCTTCGGGAGCGCTAATCTGAACCAGTTCCACTTTCTCGAACTGATGCTGGCGGATCATGCCCCGCGTATCCTTGCCGTAGGTCCCCGCCTCGCGGCGGAAACAGGGCGTGTGGCAGACGTTCCTGATGGGCAGAACGTCCGCATCCAGGATGGACTCGCGGTAGAGGTTGGTGACGGGCACCTCCGCCGTGGGCGACAGGTACGATTCGGCGATTTCCGCGATTCGGAACTGGTCGTGGGCGAATTTCGGCAACTGCCCGGTACCGAGCAGCGCCGCGGCGTTGAGGATATACGGCACGTACACCTCGGTGTAGCCGTGCTCGCTTACATGGGTATCGAGCATGAACTGGGTCAGCGCCCGGTGCAGGCGCGCCACCTGCCCCCGCATGACCACATAGCGCGAACCCGCGATCTTTGCCGCCGCCTCGAAGTCGAGCGCCCCGCCCGCGCCCAGGTCGACGTGGTCCAGCGGCTCGAAGTTGAATGCCGGCAGCTTGCCCCACGTGCGAATCTCGAGGTTGTCGGATTCGTCGTCACCCGCCGGTACCGACGGATCGGGCAGATTGGGGATGGTCTGCAGGAATGCCGTGAGTTGTTCCTGGACATCGCCGAGTTGCGCCCGCAGCTCTTGCAGCCGGTCGCCCAGCCCGCCGACTTCGGCCACCAGGGGTGCGATGTCCTCCCCCCGGGCCTTGGCCTGGCCGATGGCTTTCGACTTGATGTTGCGCTCGTGCTGCAGGCTCTCCGTTTCCTGCTGCACGGCCGCGCGCTCCGCCTCCAGGGCCCGGAAGGCGGCGATATCGAGTTCGAAGCCCCGGATTCCTAGCCGTGCGGCCACGGTCTCGAGATCCTGTCTGAGAAGTCGGGTGTCCAGCATGTTTCGCTCAGGTTCTGCTCGAGGCGCCCTAGTTCACAGCCAGCTCGTACCCGAGCCACACGGCCGTCAGGCAACCGGCAAGGCTCGATGCGACGTAAACGGCGGCCAGCGCCAACCGATCGGTGTGCAACAGTGTCAGCGCCTCGAGGGAAAAGGCCGAAAAAGTGGTGAATCCTCCCAGAATGCCGATCGCCAGGAAAGCCCTCCCCCACTCCTGGAACCACGGCTGGTGCGCCCAGGCGCCCCAGGCGACGCCGATGGCCAGCGAACCTGCGACGTTGACCGCGAGCGTCGCGGCCGGGAAGCCCTGAGGTGTGTGCACCGCAACCGACACCAGGTACCGGGCGGCGGCGCCAAGCGCTCCCCCGGCTGCGACCCAGGCCAGGTTAACCAGCATCTTGCCGACTCGCAGGACCGGCACGCCTGGTTCTACGGTACCGCGGGCTCACTGTGCCGCCGCGGCATCCCGGTCGAGCCCCCGCAGGCGTTCGAGCCTGGCCCTGATCCTGGCCTCGAGCCCGCGATCGGTCGGCTCGTAATAGCGCCGGCCCGCCAGTTCTTCCGGGAAGTAGCACTCACCGGCCGCGTAGGCGCCCTGTTCGTCGTGGGCGTAGCGATAGTGCTCGCCGTAGCCCATCTCCTTCATCAGCCCGGTTGGTGCGTTGCGCAGGTGCATGGGCACGCTGTAGGACGGGGTTTCGCGCACATGCTCCATGGCGGCGCCGAAGGCGCGGTAAGCGGCGTTGCTCTTCGGTACGCTCGCGAGGTAGAGAACGGCCTGGGCGATGGCGAGTTCACCCTCCGGAGAACCCAGGCGATCGTAGGCGTCCGCGGCGGCCAGGGTCAACTGCAACGCCCGCGGGTCGGCGTTGCCGATGTCTTCGCTGGCCATGCGCACGAGCCGCCGGGCGATGTAGCGCGGATCGCAGCCACCGTCCAGCATGCGGCAGCACCAGTACAGCGCGGCGTCCGTATCGCTGCCCCGCACCGCCTTGTGCAGCGCGGAAATCTGCTCGTAGAAGGCGTCTCCGCCCTTGTCGAAACGCCGCCAGCGGGTTCCGGCCGCCTGTTGCACGAGTTCTTCGCCGATGGCGCCGTCCGAAAGCTGGGCGACGGTTTCCAGAACGTTCAGCATCCGCCGCGCGTCGCCGTCCGCCAGCTCGACAAGCAAGACCTTGCCCGCGTCCGTGATCGATACGTTCAGTTCGGCTTCGGCCCGGCAGAGAACCTTCTCCAGCGCAACCGCATCGAGAGGCCTGAGCACGTAGACCCGCGCTCGCGACAGCAACGCGGCGTTCACCTCGAAAGACGGGTTTTCGGTGGTTGCGCCGATGAACGTGACGGTGCCCTTTTCCACGTGCGGCAGGAAGGCATCCTGCTGGGCCTTGTTGAAGCGGTGCACTTCATCGACGAACAGCACCGTGCGCTCGCCGAGCCGGAGAGTAGCCTCGGCACTCTTCACGGCTTCGCGCACATCGCGAACGCCGGCCAGCACGGCGCTCAGCGACAGCCAGCGCATGCCGGCACGTTCCGCCAGCAGCTTCGCCAGCGTCGTCTTGCCGGAGCCGGGCGGGCCCCAGAGGATCATGGAGTGCAGGCGGCCCTCGTTCACGAGACGCCCGAGGGGCGCTTCCGGCCCGAGCAGGTGATCCTGCCCGACCACGTCCCCGATCCCGGTGGGCCGCATACGGTCGGCGAGCGGCCGCGCCTCGTCGTTGGCCGAATCAGTAAACATCGGTTCCGGGGGGTACGATCAGTTCGAAGTCGGCGGATTGTATCACCGAGGCATCTCCGAACCCGTGGAAACGGATGGCGGTGCTCTGGCCCAAGTGGTCGTGAATCCTGATGCC
>CAZWZH010000152.1:0-3797 GCA_964638775.1 uncultured Pseudomonadales bacterium | reverse complement strand
CTGCACGCGCCACACTTCACGCTGGCTTACCGGGTCCCAGGCGGCCAGGAAACCCTTGATGGCCTCCAGGTTGTCAAGGTTTTCCTCCACCGTGGGGGGCGGGGCGGTAGTCATCAAATCGACGCCGGTGTTCCAGTTTTCTGGGACGTACCTGAACGCGTTGTCCTGTGCGAAGTCGAAACGAAGATCCAGTGCCGGAATGTAGACCAGACCGGTGCCCGGGTGATAGGTCATGGGATGCCAGTTGTGGCCGCCCAGCGGTCCCGGGCGGATCCGTTTCTTTTCGTTGGCGTAGTGCGCCTCCGGGTTCTCCACCGGCCGGCCGGATTCCCGGTCGACATGGGTCGCCCAGGTAACCGGCACATAGGCTTCCGCGGAGATGAACTCGCCATTCGTGCGGTCGATGACGTAGAAGAACCCGTTCTTGGGCGCCTGCATGATGACCTTGCGCAGGCGGCCGTCGATCTCGATGTCCGCCAGGATCATGTGCTGTACGGCGGTATAGTCCCAGGTATCCCCGGGGGTGGTCTGGTAGTGCCAGGCGCGCCGGCCGGTGTCGGCATCGATGGCCACGATGGAGGACAGGTAGAGGTTGTCGCCGCCACCGGGGCTGCGGATGTAGCGGTTCCAGGGCGAGCCGTTGCCGGTGCCGATGTAGAGCAGGTTCAGCTCGGGGTCGAAGGCCATGGAGTCCCAGACGGTGCCACCGCCGCCGACTTCCCACCATTGGCCGCCCTGCCAGGTGGCGGCCGCCAGTTCCATGTCTTCGCTCTCGAAACCGTCTTCGGGATTCCCCGGCACTGTGTAGAAGCGCCACAGCCGCTCTCCGCTGGCCGCATCGTAGGCGGTGATGTAGCCGCGCACGCCGTACTCCGCTCCGCCGTTGCCGATGATGACCTTGTCTTTGATGATGCGTGGGGCGCCGGTGATGGTGTAGGCGCGATCCGGCGGTATGGTGGCGACGTCCCAGGCGGGTTCGCCGGTGCCGGCATCCAGGGCGACCAGGCGGCCGTCCAGGGTGCCCACGTAGACCTTGCCCTTCCAGGCCGCCACGCCGCGGTTGACCACATCGCAGCAGGCGTAACGCCCCCAGGCGCGCGGCACTTGCGGGTCGTATTCCCAGAGCAGCTCGCCGGTTTTCGCATCGTGCGCCCAGACCACCGACCAGGTGCCTGTGGTGAACATCACGCCGTCCACGACGATGGGCGTCGCTTCCAGGCCGCGTCGGGTGCCGGTGTTCCAATACCAGGCGAGACCGAGTTCGCTCACCGTTTGCCGGTTGATCTGATCGAGGGGGCTGTGCCGCTGTTCATCGTAGGTGCGCCCCGTGCTGAGCCAGTTCTCCGCCTCGGCCGCAACGATGCGCGTTCCGTCGATGTCCGCGGTAGCGCGTTGAATCGCCGCCGCGCGGGCCTGCGGCGCTTCCGCTTGATTCGTCGCCGGTTCGCTTTCGGCATCCTCGGTCGACTGCTCGGTACAACCGGCCAGCAAAGCCAGGACAAAGAGAGCGCTCGGGGTCAGTTCAATAGTTTTCATGGAAATATTCTTCAACTAATTGAATGTATTGAATTTGGACCTGCACTCGAATACCGAACGGTTCCTTCGATCAGGCACCGAGAGCAGGCATGCGGTACGGGCATCCGGCACGGCAAATGGCACGTCGGGCGGGAGATCCTTGTTTGACAGTACTGGCTGTTCGACACCCGGCCCCGCAACCAGTTGCGGGGCGTCGCCACCTGCCGAAGCGGTGCTTCGGCTCGGGCTGCGCCCGACCGGTGACGACCCCACACCGCACACCTACTCTCTCCCAGCGGGCGTCTATTCCTTGCGCGTCTTCGCCCCGGGGCTTTGGGTTCACCACTCGAATAGATTCTCAATCGGTTGATATCGGCGGAACAGCCATTTGACGCAGTTTCGGCAATCCAAGTTCCGAGCGGTGCCGTTCACGATCGGATCCGGCTAGGGCTAGAACGCCGCCAGTCGCCGCTTCGCGCGCACTGGCAATCACGTCAATACGACTCCTTGCTCCACCAGCTTGCGGATTGCCGTGTCCGTATAGCCGATGTCCGTCAGAATCGCCTCGCTGTGCTCGCCGAGCCGCGGCGCGGGTGCATCGATGCCGGCGGGCGTTGCGTCGAAGCGGGCCGGGGGGCGCGCCAGGCGGATGCGGCCGTGACCTTCGAACTCGTAGATGCCGACGATGTCGTTGGCGACCACCTGTTCGTGGTCGAGCAATTCCAGCCGGGTCAACAGGGGGGCCGAGGGAACGTCCTCCGCATTGAGCCGGGCAAGAATCTCGGTGCGGTCCCACTTGCTGATTTCCGCCGCCGTCAGCCGCTTGCGTTCCTCGACGTTGCGCATGCGCATGCGGGTGGTCTTGAAACGGGGATCGTCAATCCACTCCCGCCTGTTCAGCGCGTTGCACATGCCCCGCCACTCCGCGTCCGTGACGGCCCCGGCGGTGATGAAGCCGTTGGCGGTTTCGTAAATGAGATCCATCGTGCCCTGGAACTTCGTCACGTCCACCTCATCGCCGACGAAGACCAGGCCCCCCATGCCTTCGGGCCAGAAGAACGAGATCAGGGCGTCCAGCATGGCCAGGCGGATGTGCTGGCCGCGCCCGGTCGTTTCCCGCGCAAAAAGCGCCGCGGTCACGGCCTGGGCGGCTGTCAGGGCGGTTACCTTGTCGGCGACGACCACGCGAAACATCTTCGGGCGCCCCGTCTCCCGGTCGGCCTGGATGTCCGTCGCCCCGGTGAGCGCCTGGATGACCGGGTCGTATACACGCTGGTGGGCGTACGGGCCCGTCTCCCCGAAGCCGCTGATCGACAGGTAGACCAGCCGTGGGTGGGCCTTGAGCAGCTTTGCCGCGCCGAGGCCCAGGCGATCCATGGCGCCGGGCCGGAAATTCTGCATGACCACGTCCGCGGAAGCGATCAGCGTGCGCGCCGCCTCGAGGCCTTGCGGGTGCTTGAGATCGAGGCACAGCGAACGCTTGCCCCGGTTGCAGGCGAAGAACCCCGCCGTGAGGCCGTTGCGTGGCCTCCCCATCCTGCGGACCTCATCACCCCTCGGGGACTCGACCTTGATCACCTCGGCGCCCTGGTCGGCGAGGATCGCCCCCGCCATGGGGCCCGACAACATGGCCGTGAAATCCACGACCCGAACGCCATTCAGCGGCCCGGCCATCAGGAACGCCGCCCCTTGAACACGCAATGCCGATCGATCATCGGTCGAGCCCCCGAATTCCGGTTTCAACAAGCCGCCAGCTTCATTGGAACCGGCGGGCGGCGCGTAGCATACAATCCAACTCCGGGGATAAGCCAACACACTGGACGCTGCCCGGTGCTTCGGTATGATACGCGCCGCCCGGAATTCCGTGCGAAGGAGCGCAATCGCGAGTGACCAGCATCACCTATATCGAATTCGATGGAACCCGTCACGTAATCGACGGGGAACCGGGCTCCACGGTGATGCGCACCGCCATCGACAACGGTGTTCCCGGCATCGACGCGGATTGCGGGGGCGAGTGCTCCTGCGCCACCTGCCTCGTGATCGTGGCGGAGGAGTGGATCGAAGCCGTCGGCCGCCCCCACGAGATGGAGGAATCCATGCTCGACCTCAACCCGGAGCGGGAGCCCAATTCGCGGCTCTCCTGCCAGATCGAGGTGAGCGACGCCATCGACGGCCTCGTGGTGCAGCTTCCCGAGTTCCAGATGTAGGCGGCAAACTCCGGCTCCCCTCCCTTCTTCCTTCTCCCTTCTCCCTTCTCCCTTCTCCCTTCTCCCTCCCTTCTC
>CAZWZH010000151.1:0-25504 GCA_964638775.1 uncultured Pseudomonadales bacterium | reverse complement strand
CCACTGCCGCAACTGGGACTGGGTGGCGGAGGCATTTCGGAACGACTACCACATCATCGCGCCGGACCTGCGCGGCCACGGCGACTCCCAGTGGCTGCTCGGCGGCAGCTACGACCCCGTGGACTACGTCTACGACATCGCCCAACTGCTGCACCAGCGCAACCATACGCCGGTAACCATCATCGGCCACTCCCTGGGCGGTTCCATCTCACTGCTCTACAGCGGGCTCTACCCGGAAACCGTCACCAGGCTCGTCTCCATCGAGGGCATGGGACCCCCGCCGGAGATCTTCGAGCAACGAATCAATCAGCCGGTGAACCATCGCCTCGATGCCTGGGTCAAGGACCTCCGCCAGATTTCCGGCCGCATCCCGAGGCGCTACAGGTCGCTGGAAGACGCCTACGAACGCATGCAGACGGAAAACCCGCACCTCACCGAAGAACAGGCCCGGCACCTGACGATACACGGCAGCATCCAGAACGAAGACGGCACCTACAGTTGGAAGTTCGACAACTACGTGCGGGCGCTGGCCCCGGTCAGCCTGCCGCAGCAGGAACAGTACGAACTGTATAGCCGCATCACCTGTCCGACGCTGCTATTCCGGGGCACGGAAAGCTGGGCCGCGGACCCGGCTACCGACGGCCGGGTCGCCTACTTCAAGGATGCGAGGGTCGCCAATATCGAGGGAGCCGGGCACTGGGTACATCACGACCAGCTCGAGGAGTTCGTCGCCAGGACCCGGGCGTTCCTCGAAGAGTGATGTTGGGGACCCAGTACAGTCTGCTCCCCGCTTGCATGGAACAGTTTTCAACTCGTTGATTTCAATAGATATTCAATTTGACATACTATCGATGACTCGGCACCGAGAGCAGGTATGCGGTACGGGTATCCGGCATGTCGGGCGAAGAGCTTCTGTTTGGCAGCGCTTGGTGTTCGACACCCGGCCCCGCAACCAGTTGCGGGGCGTCGCCACCTGCCGAAGCGATGCTTCGGCTCGGGCTGCGCCCGACCGGCGTCGACCCCGCACCGCACACCTGCTCTCTCCCAGCGGTTGTCTGTTCCTTGCGCGTCCTCGTCCCGGCGCGTCGGCATACTGGCGGGAGATCCGCGGCAAATGAGTGCGCGCGCCCGGCTACTGCACGACAGCCCCTGGCAGGGCGTGATACACCTGACTGGCGGTGGCGCCGGATTCCTTGCGGAAGTGCTCGGTACGGCGGGCGCGTCCCGCAGCGTGCTGGATGCGGGCGTTCCATACTCCGCGGACAGCCTTGCGGAACTGCTGGGTGGCGCGCCGGCCCAGGCGTGCAGCGCCGGCACCGCCCGGGCCATGGCCATGGGCGGTCTCGAGCGTGCCAGGCGGCTGGGCGCAACCCGGCCGTTCGGCTTTGCCTGCACCGCGAGCCTCGCCACGGACCGGGCCAAGCGCGGTCGGTGCCGGGCGCACATCGCCGTTCAGACGCCGGCTCGCGGGTTTCATGCGGAATTCAGCGCGTTTTCCATTGTCCACGACCGCACCGCGCAGGAACAGGAACTGGTCGAGGTTGCATGGGACGTGCTGCTCTCGGCCCTTGACCTGGCCGGCGACCGGAAGATTGAACTGAATACGGTGGAAGCGGCGCCCGAGTGGCAGGCGCTGGTGGACGGCCGGCTTTCCCATTTTTCGACGGCGCCACACCCGGGGGACCTGGTGTTCCCCGGCTCCTTCAACCCGCTTCACGATGGTCACCGCGGCATGATGACAGTCGCCGAGCGTCGGCTGGGCGGTCCGGGAGCCTATGAACTGTCAATCGAGAACCCGGACAAACCGCTGCTCGACTATTTCGAGATTCGCTCGCGGCTCGAACAGTTCGATCGGCCCGTCTGGCTGACCCGATTGCCCACCTTCGCCGAGAAAGCGCGGAAGTTTCCGGGCGCGACGTTCGTGATCGGAACGGACACGCTGGTACGCATCGCCGACCCCGGATATTACGGCGGCCTGGTGCAACGCGACGAAGCGATCGCCGGCATGCTCGGCCACGGCGTGCGATTCCTGGTGTTCGGACGCCTGTTCAACGGGAGTTTTCAGCAACTGGGCGATCAGGTTTTGCCGGCTTCCCTGCTCGACGCCTGCACCGGCGTTGACGAGGCGGAGTTCCGCATGGACTTCTCTTCGACCCGGATCAGACGCTAGTGTCCTGTGTCACAAATACGCTACCTTTCAGCGTGCCGCACAAGGTCTGTGGCAAGGCGCGGCCCGCAGCCAATATCAAGCACTTTTGCAAGGGTCGCAACGCAGCCACAGGCCTTGTGCGGCGCGCCCTTCGGGAGGGCGCAAAACCGCCAAGGTGCGCCTTACGCGCGCCCGAAGCCCTGCGCCTCCGTACGCACCACCGTTTTCCACCGGCCGCGCTTGAACCGCGTCACCAGCATCACGCCCTTTGCCAGATAGTCCCCCACAAGCGCGGCAAAGACCCAGCCAACGGGCAGTTCCATCCAGGTGAACGCCGCCGCCAGGCCGCAGCGCACCACGATCAGCCCGACGAAGGTTGCCACGAGGGGAAATCGGGTATCGCCGGCTCCGCGCAGTGCCCCGCCGATCGCGAACTCGATCGCCAGCAGCGGCATCATGGCGCCCATCACGTAGATGAACTGCACGGTGTAACCGACGGTCAGCGGCTCATCGCCGATGAACAGGTTTGCGAGTTCCGTTGCGAAAAGGATCACCGGCAGGGCCAGCGCGCCCATCGACAGCATCGCGAGCCCTCCGGCACGCCAGCCGCTGCGCTCCGCCCCCGAATGGTCGTCCGCGCCCAGATGCTGCCCGACCAGGGTCGAACCGGCGATGGAAAAGCCGAAGCCGACCATGAAGCACACCATGAGCAGGTTGGCGCCCACGTTGTAGGCGGCAAAGGCCTCGGTACCGTAGAAATTGCCGATCAGTATCATGAAAACGAAGAAACCGAACTGGAAGACAACCTGCTCGAAGGCGGCTGGATAGCCGATGTGCAGCAACCGCTGCAGCCGTTCCCGCCGCCACCAGCCGCCGGTCACATGGCGAATGCGAAACTTCTGCATAACCCAGAGACCGAGCAGCAGCACACCGCCCACGGAGAAGGAAACCCCTGCCGCCGCCGCGGCGCCGGCGACGCCCAGTTCCGGGAATCCGTAACGGCCGAACACGAATGCGTAGAGCAGGGGAATGTTGATCAGGTTCACGGCGGTGCCGATCCAGAGCGGCGACCAGGCGTCTCCGGAGGCGCGAAGCGCAGCGCTCAGAATGAAAGTGACCGCGAAGGCGAGATTGAACCAGCTCAACATGCGGATGTTCTCCGCGGCCAAGTCAAGGGTGACCGGGTCGAGCCCGAACATGCTGGAGACGGGGCGCGCGTAAAGAACGCCCACCACCATGACCGCCAGGGAGAAGACGCCCGCAAGCGCCAGCGATGCCATGGTGACGCGGCTCGCCTCCTGGTAGTCTCCGGCGCCCCAGGCCCGTGCGACAAGGGCCGTGGTACCGGCGCTCACCGCCATGAGGATCGCCTGCATCGCAAAGAACACCCGCTGCCCGGCGCCGACCGCAGCCAGGGCGCCCGGCCCCAACTCGCCAACGAACTTGGTCTGCACCATGGCGACGACCGAATAGGAGAGGTTGCCGAGTATCGACGGGAATGCGAGTTGCCAGATGCCCGGGCTGACGAAGGGCCTGGGTTCCTGTTCCTGCTTCAGCGCCTCCGCGCCTTCCGGTTGCCGCGGGCTGTCCGGATCATCCATTTCGGTGAGCTGCCTCTTGAGGATAGGCTAACATTTCCATCTTTCGCCAATGGTGGACAATCGCAGGCGCCGGCGGCGGCCCCTCTACGCTGCCGGACTTCGGAGTCACCGTACATCGGGTGCTCCACACGGACGTTCAGGACGCATCGCCAGTCGGGATGTCGCCCGGGAACGCGACGTTCACTCCGAGCTGTTTCTCAAGCGCCGTCGGCCAGCCCGTACGCCCCCCGGAAAAACACCAGCGGACCCGCGTCGGCATTGAGCACACCCAGATCCCTCACCCGTCCGACGGCGATGGAATGATCGCCGGCATCGTGTTCCTCCAACAGTTCGCAGTCGACGAACGCAAGTGCTTCGGCAAGAATGGGCGAGCCCGTGATTCCCGGCCGCCACTCGAGGCCGGCAAACTTGTCGATGCCGGTACGGGCAAAGAGTTCGCAGATCGCCCGCTGGCTCTCCGACAGGATGTTGATGCAGAAACTGCCGCTGTCGCGAAGCTTCGGCCAACTTTGGCTCGACCTGGCCGGGCACAGCGCCACCAGCGGCGGTTCGAGAGACAATGAAGTGAACGACTGTGCCGCAAAACCAGCCGGTTCGCCGTCGAGGCAACCCGTGGCGACAACAACTCCGCTCGCGAACTGCCCCAGCGTCGTGCGGAAGTCGCCAGCGTCGAACTGACTCATGAGAACCCTCAGGATGCGGGACGCGGCACTATAACCCCCGAAATCGCGATCTGGTAGCGGCCCTCATGCCGGGCAAGCGGCCCGCCTACCACCGCCGCGCCCATTTCCCTACAATGGTTCGCCTGCCACCTTTAGAGACTCCCTCCCAGTGAATGAGTTGCAAGCGTTCCGCAACGAGGTGCGGGATTGGCTGGAAGAAAACTGCCCACCGTCCATGCGTACACCCACCCCGGAAGACGAAGTGATCTGGGGCGGGCGGCGGGAACCATTCAGGAACCCCGACTCGAAAGCCTGGCTCGAACGCATGGCGGAGCGGGGGTGGACCGCTCCGAGGTGGCCGACGAAGTACGGCGGCGGCGGGCTGTCGTTCGAGGAAGACCGGGTACTCCAGGAAGAACTCGCACGCATCCAGGCGCGCGTTCCGCTGAACAGCTTCGGCATCTGGATGCTGGGCCCCGCGCTCCTGGAGTTCGCCGACGAACAGCAGAAGCAGGAACATATCCCGCCCATCGTCCGCGGCGAGATCCGCTGGTGCCAGGGCTATTCCGAACCGGGCCACGGCTCCGACCTGGCCGGCCTGCAGACCAGAGCGGAAGACCGGGGCGACCACTACCTGGTCAACGGCTCCAAGATCTGGACCTCCTACGCGGACGAGGCCGACTGGATATTCTGCCTGGTGCGCACCGACCCCGATGTGCCGAAACACCAGGGCATCAGCTTCCTGCTTTTCGACATGGCGAGCGAAGGCGTATCCACCTCGCCGATCGAACTCATCAGCGGCTCGTCGCCGTTCTGCCAGACCTTCTTCGACAACGTGCGCGTGCCCAAGCGTAACCTGGTCGGCGAGATCAACAAGGGCTGGAACATCGCCAAGCGCCTGTTGCAGCACGAGCGCAACATGGTTGCCGGCATCGGCGGCAACACGGCCATCGGCGGCTCGGGCAGCCGGCTGGAGGACATTGCCAGAAGCTATGTCGGGGAATCCGGCGGCCGCATCAGCGACCCCGTCATTCGCGCCAGGATCAGCGGCCACCGCATGAACGACCGCGCCCTGCAGCTCACGTTCGCCCGAGGCGGCGAGGAAGCCAAGGCGGGCCTCGCGAACGGTCACCTCGCGTCCATGTTCAAGTATTACGGCACCGAACAGAACAAGCGCAAATACGAGCTGGTGCTCGAAACCATGGGCGCGGCGGCCACGGGTTGGGACGGCGACGGGTTCACCGGGCGGGAACGCGCCTACACCCGTCAATGGTTGCGCTCCAAGGCCAACTCGATCGAGGGCGGCACCAGCGAAGTCCAGCTCAACGTAATCGCCAAGCGGGTGCTTGGGTTGCCGGATTAGCCCGCAGTTCATGACCGGAACCATGACCCGCCCGTCCGGCGCGCCCGATCGGGCAAACGCAACATTGGATACCCGATAAGCCATGGCCACCCGGGAAATGGCGGCGCTGGACCTCGGCTCCAACAGCTTCCATCTCATCGTCGCCCATCAATCCAACGGCCATCTCCAGGTTGTGGACCGCATCAAGGAGATGGTGCGGCTTGCGGAAGGCCTCGGCGCCACCAACCAGCTCGCCGAGACGGTCGCGGAGCGCGCCATGGGCTGCCTGCAACGATTTGGCCAACGCCTCAGGGACCTGCACCGCGACAACGTCCGCATCGTCGGCACCAACACCCTGCGCAAGGCGCGAAACTCGGCTCAATTCCTGGCCCGGGCCCGGGAAGCGCTCGGCCATCCCGTCGAGGTGATCTCCGGCCGGGAGGAGGCCCGCTTGATCTACCACGGCGTCTCCCACACCCTGGAAGACAGCGACGACCGCCGGCTGGTGGTCGATATCGGCGGCGGCAGCACGGAGCTGATTCTCGGGCGCTCGTTTCAACCCGAGATCATGGAAAGCCTGCACATCGGCTGCGTCGGCGTCAGAGACCAGTTCTTCCCGGACGGCCGCATTTCCGGCAAGTCGCTGCAAGCCGCCATCAATCACTGCAGGCAGGAACTCCAGGCGGTGCGCAACCAGTACCGGGCGGTGGGTTGGGACATCGCCATCGGCGCATCGGGCACCGTGCTCGCCGCACGGGACGTGCTGACACAACTGGAAGATAACCCGGCGACCGCCATCTCGTCCGGGGGCCTGAAGGCGATCAACGAGCGGATGATATCGGCAGGTCATGTCGACCGCCTCCGGTTACCGGGCCTGTCCGAACAACGGCGGTCTGTCTTTCCCGGCGGTATGGCCGTACTCACCGCCGTTGTCGACGCGCTGCGCCTGGGCACCCTGCGGGCCAGCCGGGGCGCACTGCGCGAAGGCCTGCTCTACGACCTGCTCGGGCGCGCCCACGATCACGACATCCGGGAGAGCACCGTCCAGAACCTCATGGTGCGCTATCACATCGATGCCGCCCACGCCAAGCGGGTGCGCGATACGGCACTCAGCCTGCTGGCCCAGACGGCCGTTGCCTGGGACCTCACCGAGTCTTCCAACCACCTGCTGCTGGCCTGGGCCGCCGACCTGCACGAAATCGGCATGGACATCGCCCACAACCACTACCACCGGCACGGCGGCTACCTGCTCGCCCACATGGACATGCCCGGCTTTTCCTGGCCGGACCAGTTCCAGTTGGCGGGCCTGGTGCGCAGCCACAGGCGCAAGTTCCCGGTGGAAACCGAGCCCACGCTGGCCCGGAAGCACATCCTGCGTCTCGCCGCACTGCTGCGCGTGGCCGTCATTCTGAACCGGAGCCGCAGCAAGAAGCCGCTGCCTCACATTTCGGCAGCCGCAACAAACGATCGGCTCAGTTTGACGATTCCGAAGAAGTGGCTGGCGAAACATCCGCTTACCAGCCTGAACCTCGAGGAGGAAGCCGACTACCTGTCCGCTTCTTCGATCGCGTTGCAGATCACGGTGGGCTGAGCGGGCAAAGCGGGGCGTTGCGTCCGGGAAACGGGACAATCCGCACAGCCGGCGGATTACCGTCCCGTGCGTGGTTTTGCATGGACCGGGCCGCTACCTGGAGATGGCGGAGAGATCGGATTCTGGATTGGAGACGGAGAACGAAAATGACGGAGCAGATTGCACTCATCACCGGAGCCGCAACCGGAATCGGCGCGGCGGTAGCCACATCGCTTGCCGAATCCGGAATGAAAGTCGCCGTGTGCGACATCAACAGGGAGGACGGCGCAAAGCTTGCGAAGGCCATCGGCGGTGAATTCATCCGCTGCGACGTTAGCCGCCTGGAAAGCGTACAGGCAGCGGTAAAGGGCTGCGTCGAGCGGTTCGGGGCGCCCGACTACGTCCACCTAAACGCCGGGGTGATGACGGTTCCCACGAACCACCCGTTCCTGCCCATCGAGGACGTCACCGAGCAGCAGTACAGGAAGATTCTCGGGGTCAACCTCGACGGGGTGTTTCACGGCACGAAAACGGTGCTGCCGGTGATGCGGGACAAGGGCGGCGCCATCACCCTCACCGCCTCCGTGGCGGGCCTCGGCATGGTGCCGGACGATCCTCTCTACACGGCCACCAAGTACGCCGTGATCGGCTTCGGCCGGGCCCTGGCCGCTGCGAACGAGGGATCGAACGTCCGCATCAACGTCATTTGCCCGGGCGTGGTGGACACGGGCATCGTGCCCGACAAGTACAGGGCGCCGGAATTCGGCATGATGCCCACAGCGGTGATGGCGGCGGAAATTGTCGACCTGCTGCGAACCGGGGCAAACGGCGAGGTGCGGGTCAAGAGCCGGTCGGAAAGGCCCGCCTATGCGGTGAGTCCGCCCGACCTGAGTTGACCCGCAAGAGACCGGCTCATTCAGCCAGTTGCGTGAGTAACTTCTCCTGGGCGCTGCTGCGATTGCCCGGCTCGTGCTCGACGGCCGTATAGGTGCCGTCGCTTTGCAGCAGCCAGGACTGGGTGTTGTCGTCCAGGTAGGTATCGAAGGTTTCCTTGACGATGCGCCGCCTGAGGCTCTTGTTCTCCACGGGCAGGCAGGTCTCCACCCGGTTGAAGAAGTTGCGGCCCATCCAGTCGGCGCTGGAGATGAATACCTTCGGCTCCCCGCCGTTCTGGAAATAGAACACCCTCGGGTGCTCCAGGAAACGGCCGACGATGGACCGCACCCGTATGTTCTCGGAGACGCCCTCCACTCCCGGGCGCAGTCCGCAGATGCCGCGCACGATCAGGTCTACCTGCACGCCCGCCTGGCTCGCCCGGTACAGCGCCTGGATGATCTGCGGCTCGATGAGGGAGTTCATCTTGGCCATGATGCGCGCCTTGCCGTTCTCGCCGGCGTTCTTGATCTCGCCCTCGATGAGTTCGAGCATGGACTTGTGCAGGGTGAACGGCGACTGCAGCAGCTTCTTCAGGCGCCCGGCCCTGCCCATGGCGGTGAGCTGCTGGAACACCTTCTGCACGTCCTCGCCGATGTCCGGGTCACGGGTGAACAGGCCATAGTCGGTATACAGCCGCGCGGTGCGGGTGTGGTAGTTGCCGGTGCCAAGATGCGTATAGCGTTTCAGGGTGGTCCCTTCCCGGCGGATGACCAGGCACATCTTGGCATGCGCCTTGTGCCCGACCACGCCGTACACCACCTGGGCGCCGGCGCTCTGCAGGTGGTTGGCCAGCTCGATGTTGGCCGCTTCGTCGAACCGGGCGCGCAGTTCGATGACCACCAGCACTTCCTTGCCGTTGTTGGCGGCATCCGTGAGCGCTTCCACCACCACCGAGTCGGTGCCGGTGCGATAGAGGGTCTGCCGGATGGACAGCACGCCCGGGTCCCGTGCCGCCTGCCGCAGGAACTCGACGAACGGGGCAAACGACTGGAAGGGGTGGTGCAGCAGGATATCGGCGCGGGAGATCGCCTCGAACATGTCGTTCGCCGCCCGCACACGCTCCGGAACGCTCGGCGTGAATCCGGGGTATTTCAGGTCGGGCCGGTTCACCAGGTCCGGCACCGTGGCCAGGCGCATCAGGTTCACCGGCCCGTTGCAGCGGAACACATCGTCCCGGGACAGTTGGAACTGGGCGATGAGGAAAGCCTCGAGGTCGTCTGGGCAGTCGTTCGCCACCTCCAGCCGCACCGCATCGCCATAGCGCCGGGAAGAAAGTTCGCCTTCCAGGGCCCGCAGCAGGTCATCGACCTCTTCTTCGTCCACGAACAGGTCGCTGTTGCGCGTGACGCGAAACTGGTAGACGCCGGTCGCCTTCATGCCCAGGAACAGGTCGCCCGCGTGGGCGGCGATGATGGACGACAGCAGCACGAACTCGTTGGGGCTGGCCGTGCAGGATTCCGGCAGGCGGATGACCCGTGGCAGGGAGCGCGGCGCCTGCAGCACCGCCTTGCCGCTGTTGCGGCCGAATGCGTCCTTGCCCTCCAGGGTGACGATGAAGGTGAGGCTCTTGTTGATCAACTGGGGGAAAGGATGGGCCGGGTCGAGCCCGATGGGGCTCATCACCGGCGCCAGTTCATGGTTGAAGAAGCGCTTGATCCACCGCCGCTGGCGGGCGTTCCAGTCTTCCTTGCCGATGAAGCGGATGCCTTCGGCATCAAGGGACGGCAAGAGCGCCTCGTTGAGCACCACGTACTGATCGTCGACAATCTCGTGGGCCGTGTGCGAAATGCGGCGCAACTGTTCCGAAGGCGTCATGTTGTCCGGCCCTCGGCTCTGTGCGCCGTAGGCCTCCTGCTGCTTCAGGCCGGCAACGCGTATCTCGAAGAACTCGTCGAGCACCGAGCTGAATATGCACAGGAACCGCAGCCGCTCGAGCAGCGGCAACGACTCGTCCTTGGCCTGGGCGAGCACCCGGCGATGGAACTCCAGCAGCGACAGTTCGCGATTGATGTAAAGTTCCGGATTGTTGAGCGCGTCGTTGTCCATTGCGCTGGAACGTTCGATCAAGGGAACCGCCGAGTTTAGCACGCAGGCCATCGCAGGAATGTCCGGAAGAGACCGCATCTACAGGGACCCTCGCGATCAGCTTGTCGATTTCGCTTTCGACAAGGAAGTCGCCGGCGTGTTCCCGGACATGATCCGGCGCAGCGTGCCGGCGTATGAAACGGTGATACCCCTGACCGGCCTCTTGGCGGCGCGCCATCTTGCCGGGGCAAGGCCCACCGCGCCCGCGGGCGGTGGCGGTGTCGACGCCCGTGCCGGGGCAGAGACTGTCCAAAGCGGTAGCGAGCGGCGCGACCGTTCGGGCGCGGCGACGGAAGCCGGCCTGGTCTTCGACCTCGGCTGCTCCCTGGGTGCAACAACGTTGGCCTTGCTCCATCAACTCGGAAACCGGCCGTGCAGGATCGTCGCCGTGGACAACTCCAAGCCCATGCTCGATCGCTGTGGCGCACTGGTGAACGACGCCCGGGTCGAGTTCCGCCTTCAGGATCTGTGCACAACCGACGTCAGCGGCGCCGATGTCATCCTCATGAACTACGTGCTCCAGTTCATTCCGCCCGCCGGGCGCACGTCGCTGATCGAGCGCTTCCGGGAGCAGATGGCGCCGGGCGGCCTGCTGGTGCTTTCCGAGAAGATCGACTTCCCGGCGGCGGAAGACCGGGTGTTTTTCGACGCGGCTCATCTCGCCTTCAAGCGGGCCAACGGGTACAGCGAACTCGAAGTCAGCGGCAAGCGGACGGCGCTGGAGAAGGTGATGATCGTGGATACCGAGGAAACGCATCTTGCCCGGTTGGAGGCGGCCGGATTCGCTGCCGTGAAGACCTGGTTTCGCTGCCTGAACTGGGCATCCTTCCTCGCCTGGTCCTGAACGGTACGGGCCGGACCGGAACCTGATGGCCGCACCATCCGATCGGCGAACAAAACGCGCCAACCGGCAGGGCCTGAGCTTCGACGGACTTCATGCACACCTGCCCGACTGGTCCGGCCTCAACGATGTGCTGTCCCGCAACCTGCGCAGCCATGGCGACTTCGCCAACTGGCGCCAGGCGGTGATGGCCCTGCCGGCCCGTCCCGCGTCGTCCGTGTCGCTTGAGGACACCGTTACCGTGTCGGCCGAACTGCCGGTGAGCGAACAGGAAAGGCTGTGCAACGCCCTTCAGGCCCTGCATCCCTGGCGCAAGGGACCCTTCTCGCTCTTCGGCGTTCGAATCGATGCCGAGTGGCGCTCCGATTTCAAGTGGCGGCGGATTGCACCGCATCTCGACCTCAAGGACTCGCGCATTCTGGATATCGGCTGCGGCAACGGCTACTACGGCTGGCGCATGCTCGGCGCCGGCGCCGCCCTGGTCATCGGCATCGACCCGTCCGTGCTCACCTGCATGCAGCATCAGGCCATCAACCGGCTCATTGGCGACGACCGGAACCAGGTTCTGCCGCTGGCGCTGGAATCACTGCCCGGAACGCTCAGCGCCGGGCGCTTCGATGCGGTATTCAGCATGGGCGTGATCTATCACCGCCGCGATCCGCTGGAACATCTGCGGCGCATCGCGCAGTGCCTCGTGCCCGGCGGTACCGCCGTCATCGAGAGCCTTTGTGTCGATGGACCGCAAACGCTGATACCCGATGGCCGTTACGCCCGCATGCGCAACGTCTGGCACGTTCCGGCCCAACGGCAGCTCGCGCACTGGATGGCCGAATGCGGCTTTCAGGATGTCCGCATCGTCGACACCACGGTTACCACCACGGCCGAACAACATTCCACCGACTGGATGCGTTTCGAGTCGCTAGCCGAGGCGCTGGACCCAATGGATGCGACCCGAACGGTAGAGGGGTATGCGGCGCCACGGCGCTGCCTGCTGATCGCACGCGGACTGGGCGGCCGGTTGGTTGGGTCGGGCGGCTCCGAGAGCCGGGATCCGGTACGTGCATCCGGCACGCCAGGCGGAAGTTGAGCTGTCAACGGCATCGGTTGTTCGACAAACCGGCCCCGCAACCAGTTGCGGGGCGTCGCCACCTGCCGAAGCGGTGCTTCGGCTCGGGCTGCGCCCGACTTGCCGCTTCAGACCGCTGTAATGCCGCCGTCGACGATAAATTCGCTGCCCGTGCTGTAGGAACTTTCGTCGCTGGCGAGAAAGAGTGCGAGGCGGGCGACCTCGTCCGCCTCACCCACCCGGCCGAGCGGCACGGCCCGCAGCAATCTGCCGTCTTGGTACCCGGCAACCTGGTGCAGCATCTCGGTTTCGATCAGTCCCGGATGGATCGAGTTCACACGGACACCGCTGCGTCCGAGTTCAAAGGCGGCGCTCTTGGTCATGCCGCGTACGGTCCACTTGGAGGCGCTGTATGCGAATGCGCTGCGGGCGCCCCCGAGACCGGCGATTGAGGAGATATTGACGATGGAGCCGCGCCCGGCCGCGCTCATTGCCGGCGCGACCGCCCTCATGCCCAGATACACGCCGGTGCAATTCACCGCCATGACGGCCTCGAAATCTTCCGGTTCCGTCTCGACCAGACGTTTCGCCTGAAAGATCCCCGCGTTGTTCACCAGCACGTCGATGCATTCCGCGGCGTCGAGCATTTCGGCCACCAGGGCTTCCCAGGCTCCGGCGTCACGGACGTCCAGGGGACGGTACTCGCCACCGATCTCCTCCGCCACCGCCCGGCCTTCTTCGTCGCGCACATCCGTCAGCCACACCCGGGCGCCTTCCGAGGCGAACAACCGCGCTTCCACGGCTCCCTGGCCGCGAGCGGCGCCGGTGATCAGGCACACCTTGTCTTGCAGTCTCCCCATTGCTTCCGCCCTCCGTTCGATTCAGGGTTCTACTTCATCAGCGCTATCGTTCGCTGCGCGCCCATGGCCCGGACAGCATAAACGAGCCGGCAAGCATCGCCACACCTGTTAAACTTTGCAGGCCGCCGGCAATCGAGCCTGCAGAATCCGATGTTTGGCCTGTTCCCGTTCACCTTTCGCTTCCGCGGCAAAGTCCGCAGGCTGTTCGACCTGTACCGGTGTTTCCTGGCCAACCCGGGGCAGGCGCTGCATCCGACCCAGATTTCCCGCCAGACCGGCATCGGGTTCATGGTCGTGATCAGAATGCTCGACCGCACGCCTGAACTCTTCGTGCGGCTGCCGAAACGGGATGGTCTGACGCGCTATCGGCTGACCAGCTCCATGGCCGCGCGGCAGCCCGAAGAGGTCGAGAGATACCTCTCCACCCAGGCGCGGCGCGAAACGCTCATCCTCTACGCCGTCTGCATCATGGTGCTGTGCGCACTCCTGATCATCGTCATCCTGATCGGCCCAACGCTCTAGGCGCACCTGTTCATGACTAGTTGCATTTAAACGCTGCCCATGCCGGAACAGCTCTCCGAAGAACTGCTGGCACTGCGCGAACGCGCTGCGCAGTTCGCCGAAGTCCTGCACGCCGCAAAGGAACGTGCCGAAGCGGTTGCCGCCGCCCGCCAGGCCGGTTTCTACGAGATGACCCAGCCCCGGCGGTACGGCGGCAGCGCGGCGGGGCCACTCGCCCTGACGGTTGTCCGGGAGGAACTGGCCGCCAACAATCCCCCGTTCCCCGATGCCGTCTTCGGGCCCGGGCCCGGCGTATTGGACGGTTGCCCCGAACCCCTGGCCAGCAACTATCTCCAACCCATGCTGCGCGGGGACAAGCGATCCGCTTTCGCCTTCACCGAGCCGGAAAGCAATCCCACCATCGGCAGGCTGGAGGGCGACGAACTGGTCGTCAACGGCTCGAAATCCTATGTAACGGGTGGCGCCGACGCCGACTTCATCAACACCCTGGTGCGCGTCGAGGATGCCGGCCCCGCTCTGGTGGTTATCGACACCAACGCACCGGGCATCAGGATGACGGAACGTTTCGAGTCCCTCGACGGCAGTCACCACGCCGCCTTCGAGTTCCAAGGCGTCCGGGTGGCCGCCGAGCACATCATCGGCAAGCCCGGCGAAGGCCTGCCCAGGGCCATGGGACAGATCGTCGATACGCGCCTCGCCATCAGCGCCCAGTGCGTGGGTCTCGCCCGGTGGGTGGTTGAAACGACCGGCGACCACCTGCTCTCCCCCGACCGCCAGGGCAAGCCGCGCGGCGCCAGGGAAGGCATGCGGCTTCGCTACGCCGACATGCGCATGGATACCTACGCGGCACGCAGCATGCTGTATCGCACCGCCCGCCTGGCGGAGTCAGGCGCAAACACCGTCAACGAAGGCATCATGTGCAAGGTTTTTGCCACCGAGGCGATCGGCCGGATCGTGGACGCCGCCATACAGTTGCACGGCGGCCAGGCGCTGGTCGTGGGGCATCCCCTGGAGGTGCTCTATCGCCGTGTGCGTGCGCTCCGGTTAGCGGAAGGTGCTTCCGACGTACTCCGGCTCAATCTGGCGAGGGGCGCTCTCGATCTCGACAAGGGGACCCTATAGCTGCCGGCTGACAAGTTCCGGGGCGATTTCCGCCGCGATCTCGTAGGAACGCAGGCGGGCGCCGTGGTCGTAGATGTGGGAGGAAACGATCACTTCGTCAGCGCCGGTCCGGTCGACGAAGGCCTGCATCTCCTCGCGCACATTCTCCGGCGCTCCGACGGCCGAGCAGGCCGTGATCTGACCGATCAGGCGGCGCTCCGCGGGGCCAAGCCGTTCCTCCAGGTCCGCCACCGGCGGCGGCAGCTCACCCGGATTGCCGGTGCGCAGCTTCAGGAACGACTGCTGTGAGGAAGTGCGCAGGAAACGCGCCTCGTCATCGCTGTCGGCAGCGAAGACATTGAACCCCACCATCACGTACGGCTCAGCGAGTTGCGGCGAAGCCACGAAGTGTTCTCGATACGTTGCAAGCGCCTGATCCAGCGCTGCCGGGGCAAAGTGCGAGGCGAACGCATAGGGCAGACCGAGCAGCGCCGCGAGTTGCGCGCCATACAGGCTCGAGCCCAGGATCCACAACGGCACATTGAGGCCCGCCCCGGGCACCGCCCGAACATGACGGTCCGGCTTCGCTTCGGCGAAGTAATCCCTCAGTTCCATCACGTCGCGGGGAAAGTCGTCGATGTTCCCGGTGAGCGTGCGCCGCAGGGCATGGGCCGTCATCTGGTCGGTACCCGGCGCCCGCCCGATGCCGAGGTCAATGCGGCCGGGGTAAAGCGATTCCAGGGTGCCGAACTGCTCCGCGATCACCAGCGGCGCATGATTGGGCAGCATCACCCCACCGGCACCCACCCGGATGGTCGACGTGGCCCCCGCGATGTGCCCGATAACCACGGCTGTGGCGGCGCTAGCGATGCCGCGCATATTGTGATGCTCGGCTACCCAGTAGCGGACATAACCCCATTTCTCCGCATGTCGCGCGAGGTCGACCGAATTCCCGAACGCGCGGGCGGCATCGCCCCCTTCAACGATGGGCGCGAGGTCAAGGACGGCGAGCCTGACCGCCATGAGACCGGTCTCCTGTGCGGGAAATCTTGCGCGAACCCTACGCCATCAAGCCATCGCCGTGCCAGCGCTCAGCGGGATGTGCCGCCTGCCGCCAGGGACAAACCTGGATAGCGGTCGGAGCGCGTACCCGGTATCGGGCGATTGTCCGCGTCGTGATAGGTGAACACGCAAGACAGCTTGACCTCCGGGCTCCGGTTCTTGCCGGCCGCGTGAATCGCCCGGCAGTGAAAGAAGAGCGCGTCTCCCGGCTCCAGAACGACATCCCGGGACTGCCGGATCAGGGCCTTGTTCTCCTTGAGGTCCGGGCGCAGGAACAGGTCCCTGTCGAAGCGCCCCCGGTCGAGGTCGAGGCGATGGCTGCCGGGAATGATCTTCAGCGCGCCGTTCTTCGGCGTCTCATTCCCGAGCGCCAGCCACACCGATACGAGTGCCGGCCTGTCGAACGACCAGTAGCGGATGTCCTGGTGCCACAACGTGGCGCTACTGTACCCCGGGAATTTGGTCATGACGCAATTGTGGTGGCATTGCGACAGAACCGGCTCGTCGCCAAGAAAGGCCTTCAGTTCGGACCGCATTCGCCGCCCGGTCGCCCAATCCCTGAGCCGCGGAAAGCGCGAGGCGGCGAACAGCAACCGCCGGGGCGTGCGGCCACCCGCCGAATCGAGCCCTGCCGGGGCACCCGGGTAGCCCACGTCCGCCTCGAACTCCGCCGCCCCGAGCAGCGGGTCGAGGGCCGCCCGCACCGAGGCACGAACGCCTCCGCACACAGCCGGGTCGACCATGCCCTTGACCACGACATAACCGTCGCGGCCGAACACCGATGGGTTCAACGACGATGTCTTGCCGGGCTGCATTTCCATGGGATGGATTCTCCCCCGGCGCGACCCGCGGCGAAAGACCCCGACGGGAAAACCCGTGCGGCTCGCCGGCGGATCGAGGCGGTATAATCCGCGTCCGAAATCAGGCAGGCCTCCTCCACCGCCTCATGCTCCGAAGGATCGTCACCCCCATTGCCGTACTGATCGTCGCGATCGCCATAGGTTCCGCGCTGGTGCTGAACCGGCCCGAGGCAAAACAGCAGCCTCGCCAGCCGCCGGTGCTGCTGGTGGATACCCTTACCGCGACACGCGTTCCGACTACTTTTACCGTAACCACACAGGGCGAAGTCGCACCGCGTACGGAAACCACCCTGATCTCGGAGGTGAGCGGCCAGATCGTGGAGGTGTCGCCCTCTTTCGTGAGCGGCGGGTTCTTCCGGGAGGGTGAACTGCTCGTGCGCATCGACCCCCGTATCTACAACGCCCGCGTGAAGCGTGCCCGGGCCAATGTCGCCGCGGCAAGGACCCAGGTCGCCACCGAGAACGCCATGGCCGGCTACGCCCTTGAGGACTGGCACCGCCTGCAGGAACTGCAGGCGGACGATAACTGGCAACGGGAGCATACCGGCCAGGGTCACACCAGGGAGGAACCGTCCGACCTGACGTTGCGCAAGCCGCAACTAGCCGCTGCGATAGCGCAACTGGAGTCCGCGGAAGCGGAACTGGTCGAAGCCGAGGGCGACCTGGAACGCACATCGATACGCGCACCCTACAGCGGCATGGTTCGGGAGAAGCTGTCAGACGTGGGGCAGTACGTGCGGGTGGGCGACCGCATGGCGTCGGTATTCGCGGTGGACTACGCGGAGGTGCGGCTGCCGCTCACTCAAGCCGACCTCCAGTTCCTGGAATTGCCGCGCTCGACCGGGGCAGCACCGGTCCCGGTAACGCTGACCGCCCGGGTCGCCGGCGCGGATCAACGGTGGGGCGGGGCAGTCACCCGCACGGAAGGCGTATTCGACAGCCGCACCCGTGTACTCTATGCGGTCGCCCAGGTGCAGGACCCCTACGGCATCGAAAAACCGGTGCCTGAACCCCTGCGCATGGGCACCTTCGTCAACGCCGAGATTCAGGGCAGGAACGCCGGCGCCCTCTTCGCCGTACCCCGCCACGCCCTGTACAAGGGAACGACCGTCTGGCTGGTCGACGACAGCAACCGGCTGGAGGCCGCCGATGTAGGCATCGTGCGGGCCGATACGGATTACGTTTACATCGACCGCGGGCTTAAGGCCGGCGATCGCATCTGCATCACCCCCATGGAGCAGCCGCTTCCCGGCATGCCGGTGCGCACCTCGTGAGCGGGCAATCCCCGTTTCCAATCGCGAACCCGGGCCGCGGCGGCATCATTGGCTGGTTCGCCCACAACCACGTGGCGGCGAACCTGCTGATGTTCTTCATCATCGCGCTAGGCCTCTACGGCGCGTTCACCGTCACCGTGGAGACATTCCCGAAGTTCGAGTTCGACACCATCGAGGTGCAGGTCCCCTACCGCGGCGCGGCGCCGGCGGAAGTGGAAGAAGGGGTGGTCATCAGGATCGAGGAAGCGATCCAGGACATCGAGGGCATCAAGCAGGTTTTCGGCTATGCGCGGGAAGGCAGCGGCCGGGTCAGTATCGAGGTGCGCGACGGATTCGACCCCGCCACGGTCCTCGACGAGGTGAAGCTGGCGGTAGACAGCATCTTCACCTTCCCCGTGGAGACCGAACGTCCCATCATCAGCAAGGCCAAGTTCCGCCGGGAGGCGATCACCGTGCAGGTCTCCGGGGACATGGACGAGCGGGACATGAAGAACCTCGCCGAGCGCATCCGCGACGATATCACGGCACTGGACGAGGTGAGTTACGCCGAGGTGCGCGGCTCCCGCCCGTTCGAAATCTCGGTGCATATCCCGGAGATCACCCTGCGCCAGTACGGCCTCACCCTCGACCAGGTGGCCCTGGCCATCCGCGCCTGGTCGGTGGACCTGCCTGGCGGCAGCATCCGTTCCGACGGCGGCGACATACGCCTGCGCACCAAGGGGCAGGCGTACACCGGCGAGGAGTTCGAACGGATCGTGCTGATCTCCCGGGAAGACGGCACCCGCATTCGGCTCGGCGACATCGCAACGATCGAAGACGGCTTCGCCGAGACCGAGTCCTACGCCTTCTTCAACGGCAGACGCAGTTTCGGCATCGCGGCGATGAGCACGGAGGACGAAAACGAGCTCGACGTCACCGCCGCGGTCCGGGCCTGGGTCGAGGAAGCCTCCGCCACCATGCCCCCGGGCGTGAAGCTGGAGACCTGGGGCGACGTCAGCCAGCACCTGGACAGCCGCATGAACATGATGTTCAAGAACATGTTCATCGGCGCCATCCTGGTGTTCGCCATACTGGGCCTGTTCCTGCACCTGAAGTTCGCCTTCTGGGTCATCGTCGGCCTGCCGGTCGCCTTCCTCGGCGCGCTGATGATGCTGCCCCTGCCCGCCATCGACATCAGCATAAACGTGATCAGCGTCTTCGGGTTCATCCTGGTGCTCGGCATCGTGGTCGACGATGCCATCGTGGTGGCGGAGTCCGTGTATGCGGAGACGGAACGCGAGGGTTATTCCACCGCCAACATCGTCGCCGGGGCACGGCGCGTCGCCGTACCCGCGACTTTCGGCGTTCTGACCACCATCATGGCTTTTCTGCCCATGCTGTTCACGGGCGGCGCGCTGTCCGCAATGACCGGCTCGGTGGGCTGGGTGGTGGTGCTGTGCCTCGCGTTCTCGCTGGTGGAGTCCAAACTCATACTGCCCTCACACCTGGCCATCATGCGCTCTTCCCACGTCTCCGGCGGCGGCAAGGGGCCCGCCGAGGTGGTCGATCGCTGGTTGAAGGATTTCATCGAGCGTCGCTACAAGCCAATGCTGAACCTGGCGATCCGTCACCGTTACACGACGCTCGCGCTGTTCCTGGGCCTTCTGATCCTCACCGTGAGCCTCGTGCTCGGCGGCAAGGTGCGTTACGCCTTCTTCCCCGACGTCGAGCAGGACATGCTGGCGGCGAACCTCGAACTCTATGACGGCGCTCCCGAATCGCTGGTCGCCGGCGTGGTGGAACGCATGAGCGGCGCCCTGGAGCGGGTCAACGATCAACTCAAGGCCGAGACGGGCATGGAAGAGGACATCGTCAAGAACGTGTTCGCCTACATTCGCGATGGCCGCTTCGGATTCTTCTTCGTGGAGCTGGCGGGCGGCGAGGAACGCAAAGTGACCCCACAGGTCGTTGAGCAGCGCTGGCGCAGCGAGGTCGGGGAGATTCCCGGCGCCAGGGAACTGCGCTTCATGTCCACCATGCACCTCGGCGGCGGTCCGCCCATCGACTTTAACCTGGCGGGACGCGACTTCCGGCAACTGGAGCGGGCGGCGGCGGACCTGGAAGAGCACCTGGCCGGTTTCGACGGGGTTTTCGAGGTCCAGGTTTCCGCCAATGCCGGGCCGGAAGAGGTGCGCCTGGCCATCAAGCCCGAAGCCGAAGCCTCCGGCCTAACGCTGCAGGACCTCGGGCGGCAGGTGCGCACGGCCTTCTACGGCGCCGAAGCGCAGCGCATCCAGCGCGGCGACCAGGAAGTGCGGGTGATGGTGCGCTATCCGCGATCCGAGCGGCAATCCCTGGGCAACATGGAGAAGATGTGGGTGCGCACGCCGGACGGCCGTGAACTGCCCTTCGCCGCAGTGGCGGAATACCGCCTTGAGCAGGGCTACGATTCCATCCAGCGGGTCGACGGCCGCCGCAGCATCCGCGTTACTGCCCGCGCCGATCTGAACATCGTGGAACCTGCCCAGGTCACCCGCGACATCAACAATGACTTCATGCCGCAGTTGCGCGCCCGGTATCCCGGCATTTCGACCGATATCGCCGGCAGCGCCTACGAGGAACGCGTCGGCCTCATCCAGGTTCTGGCCGGGTTCGGCATCGCGCTCTTCGGCATCTACGCCCTGATGGCGATTCCCTTGCGGTCGTACGTACAGCCGCTGATCATCATGGGCGTGATTCCGTTCGGCGTCGTCGGCGCGGTGTTCGGCCACATGCTGCTCGGCCTTGCGGTCAGCGCCGTGTCGATCATGGGCATCATCGCCCTCTCCGGCGTGGTGGTGAACGACAGCCTCATCATGGTCGACTTCGTGAACAAGGCCGTGGCCTCGGGGTCAAATCAGATCGAGGCGGCGATCAAGTCCGGCGCCGCCCGCTTCCGAGCCATCCTGCTCACCTCGCTGACCACCTTTTTCGGGCTGATACCGATGGTGCTGGAGACCAGCATGCAGGCCCAGATCGTGATACCCATGGCGGTCTCCGTGGCCTTCGGCATCCTGTTCGCAACGCTGATCACGCTTGTGCTGGTGCCATCGCTCTATGTCATCGCTGGTGACATCAAGGGGCTTGTCGTGCCGCGCAGGCGGGAGGCGTCCGCAACCGGATAAGCCGTCAGTCGAACGATTGACCGGATGCGGGCAACGTTTCGTCGTGGATCGGCTCGCCGTTGGCCGTGATGAGCAGGCGGCCGTTCCCTGGCCAATATCGCACCTCCACGAAGTGGTGTTCCTCCCACTGCAGTTCGACGTTGGTCCACAGATACATCGGCGACTTCCCCGACGGCAGGCGACGCTTGCGCACCACGCCGTCCAGACAGAGTTCCACCGTAGAGCTGTCGCTGACGCGCACTTCAAACGGCTTGTTCCGATACTCGAAGCGGTGGATGCGCATCACTCCGCCCCGCATCTCGGGTCGCGCGCCCGGCGCCGGACTTCCACACCCATACCGCAAACCCTTCGCAACAACGTCAGAAACGCAGGTCAGACTGCCTGTTCTTCCAGGGGCGGCGCATCGAACAGTTCACGGACATGCTCTTCCGGCAGCGGCTGGGTCAGTTTCGATACCGCCCAGGTAAGAGCCACGGAAACGACTTCGCCCATGGCCGCGCAGGACCAGGGGTTGGGCGCCTCGCCGTGCAGCCAGGCCGCCGCGTTGCGAAGCGCGCCGGGGCTGAACCACTGCGGGTCGATCACGCCGCTGTGGGCGATGGAGAAGACCGTGACACCGCCGAGGAGCCCGGCAAAGGCGCCGGCTTTGGTCACGCCGCGCCAAACAGCGCCGACCACGAGCGGACCCGCGAATGCTGCCATCATGCCGCCGGTGCCGATCCAGACGATCAGGGCCACGTTCCTGTCGACCAGCGCCCAGGCCAGCGCCGTGCAGAACAACATGACCAGGACGGTGGCGACCCGGCTGATGAGCAGCACGCGACGGTCGACGGCAGCCTCGTCGAGATGACGGGCATATCGGGGCACGTAGCTCAGCCGGTAAAGGTCATTGGCGATGATCTGCGAACTCGAAACCACCAGCCCATCGGCGGTGGACATGACGGCAGCGAGAATACCGACGCCCAGAAGCGCCGCGAGCCAGCCGGGGAACAGCTCGATGAACAGGAGCACCAGGGCGTTGTTGCTCGATTCGCCCGGCTGCAGCAGCACATCGCCCAGAATCGCCCGGGCCAGCAGGCCGCCGAGACCCAGCATGCCAAGAATCAGGCCGAAGGTGAGCGCCAGCTTGATGAACCGGCGCCGCTCCCCCGCGCTTTTCAGCGCCCAGACCTTGTTGCCGATATGGGGCAGCATGCCGAGCGGTATGTGGGACAGCAGGATGGCCAGAATGGACCACCAGGAGTGATAGAGCACCGATTGCGGGTTCAGCCAGCCCACCAGGTTGGCGTCCTGGGAGCGCAGGCTGTCCACCATCCCGGAATAACCGCCTTCCACCCCGAAGCCGGTCAGGAACATCAGCACCAGCGCCGCGCCGATGGTCACCATGATGAAACCCTGGACGCCATCCGTGAGGATGTCGGCATGAGCGCCCCCCAGCACCACATAGGTCATGAGCACGGCGGCCGTCGTGGCGAGCGCCCACTCCGGGCTGACGCCGAGCATCAGTTCGAACATCACGATGCCCGAGACGAGTTGGCCGGCCAGATAGAAGAACAGCAACAGCGAAAAGATCGAAACCATGATCCGCACGGCATCGGACTGGTATCGGCTGCCCAGGTATTCGGGAATCGAGCGGTTGCCGAACCGGTGCCCGCTGTTGCCCACTATCCGCATGCAGATCCAGACGCCGACGTACACACCTAGTGGATACAGGAACGCCGACCAGATCGCGGCGAATCCCGCGTCGTAGACGATGCCCGGAAAGCCGATGAAGGTAGCGCCGCTTGCAGTGGTGGCCGCAAAGGCGAAAGCGAGAAAGATCGGACCATAGGCCATGCGTGCCGTGGCGAAATCGTCGGCGCTCTTCACCTTGATCCGGCCCCAGATGCCGAATGCGATCATCATTCCGATGTAAAGCACCAGGAACAGCCACGACCAGCCGATCAGGTCCACGCCTTCCCTCCTTCAGGAATCAAGTTTGCTACGCAAGCGCGGGCCGAGCCCGCCGCACCCATATACTGCAACGGAGCCTTGGATGTGTCGAACCGCTTGCAACGGCCCCGTGGCAACTGCCCGAGCCGGCTGCAGGATCACCAGAGCGTAAGCTGAGGGCTTTCCGGCCGCGGCGGCTCGAAACGATCGGTTCTGAGAGCGGGCAGTTCCGCGTCCTCAAGCCCGTGCTTCCGGCAAGCGGCCGCAAACCGGGACGCCAGCAGTTCCGCAAACGGTCCGGTACCACGCATGCGCCTACCCCAGGACGAGTCGTAGGCCTTGCCGCCGCGGGTGTCGCGCACAACGTTCATTACGCGTTCCGCGCGCAGCGGAAAGTGTTCGGCCAGCCAGGCTTCAAAGAGGTCTTTCACCTCCAGGGGCAGCCGCAGGAGCACATAGCGCACGGCCCGGGCACCCGCCTCGGCGGCGCGGGCAACAATCTCTTCCAGTTCCCCGTCGTTGATGAAAGGGATGATCGGCGCGGCCATGGCGCCCACCGGAACGCCCCGGGCCCCAAGCCGCTCGATGGTTCTGAGCCGCGCGGCCGGGCTCGCTGTTCGCGGCTCCAGTTTCACTTTCAGTGCGTTGGAGAGGGTCGTCACGCTGACCATGACGTTCACCAGCCCGAGTCCCGCGAGTTCCGCAAGAACATCCGCATCGCGCAGGATTAGCTGGCTCTTGGTGACGATGCTCACGGGATGCCTGCACTCCAGCGCCACCTCGAGCACCGTGCGGGTGATGCGGAGCCTCTTTTCCACCGGTTGATAGGGGTCGGTGTTGGTGCCCATGGCGATTGTCCGGCACTCATACGAGCGGCGCCCGAGTTCTTCCAGCAGCCGTTCCCGAACGCCGGTCTTGTAGAAAATTCGCGTTTCGAAATCGAGGCCCGGGGAGAGGTCCAGATAGGCGTGGGTGGGCCGCGCATAGCAGTACACGCAGCCGTGTTCGCAACCCTTGTAGGCGTTGATCGACCGGTCGAACGGGATGTCGGGAGACTGGTTGCGGGTGATCAGCCGAACGGTCCGGTCCGGGAAGAATTCCGTGGCGGGGTTGGGAACCGGTTCTTCCTCAAGATTCCAGCCGTCGTCCACAGGCTCGGTGGTTGTGGGAAGATACCGGCTTTCGGGATTGATTGTGGCCCCGCGGCCCTTGTGCGCTTTTGCGTTTGCCATCCCCGCAGGCTCCGTTCGGGAAGACGAGAATAACTGTGTTTTTATACAGCATCAACCGAATTTCGTTCATCGCTGCCGAACAACACACGCCCGATCGCCCGGCAATGCTTTAGACTGAAAAAAACCGTCAGGAGACCCAGATGATCGTCGTCAATGCACGAATCCAGACCACTGCGGAAGCCGTGGAAGCCATGCGCGAAGCCATGATCGCCATGCAGACCGCCTCGCTCGCCGAGGAAGGATGCGAGGACTACAACTTTGCCGTGGAACTGGCCGAACCCGGCGTCATTCGCATCACCGAGCGCTGGACCCGCAAGGAAGCGCTCATCGCCCACTTCCAGACACCGCACATGGCGGAGTTCCTTGCAGCCATGCAGGCGCAGCCACCCGGCGAGTCGGCGGCCCATTTCTACGAAGCCACCGAAATAGAAATGCCCCGATGATCACGCTCTGGGGCGGGGCCACCGCGCGCACGCTGCGCCCCCACTGGATGCTGCACGAATTGGGCACGCCCTACGATGCGAAGCTCATCGGGCCGCGGACCGGCGAGACGCAAACCGCCGAGTTTCAGGCGCTGAACGTCAAGGGAAAGATCCCCGTGCTGGTCGACGGCGACCTCGTGCTGACCGAAAGCGCCGCCATCGTCACTTACCTTGGCGACACGTACGGGCCCGACACCGGTCTGGTGCCGCTCCCCTACACGACGGAGCGCGCGAGGTACAACGAATGGCTCGCCTACGTACAGATGGAACTGGACGCGCATACGCTCTACGTGGTGCGCAAGCACCGGGACCTGGCCAACCTGTACGGCGAGGCCCCGGCCGCCATCACGACGGCCATCGAGGGGTTCGGCAAGCTGCTCGGTTTCGCCGAACAACGTCTGGCCGAACACGACTACCTTGTGGGTGAGCAATTCACCGGGGCGGACCTGATGCTGGCTACCTGCCTGATCTGGGCCCACCTCTACAAGGTGGACGTGCCCGGGCCGCTTTCCGATTACCGGAACCGCATCACCGACCGCGAGGCATACAGGCGCGCCAACGAACTGAACGCGTCGATACCGATTGCCTGAAAGCTCGCATTGCGTTCTCGCACGCGTTCACCTGTTCAGCCAGTCGATGATGCGGTCGTTCTCCTCCCGGGGATAGGTGTGCGACAGGTCCTCGATTTCGCGGTACACCACATCGGCGCCCGCAGCGGATAGCGCATCCCGCGCGGTCTGCGCCACTTCCACGGGAAACATCCAGTCCAGGGCGCCATGTATGA
>CAZWZH010000150.1:0-36590 GCA_964638775.1 uncultured Pseudomonadales bacterium | reverse complement strand
GCGGAATGCGAAGCCGACCCTCAGCTTCGAGATCGTGGCCACTTTCAGGCGGTAAGCCACCCGAGCGTCCGGGAACTGGTCATTGAGGCCAGCCGTTTCCGGCTTGCGCGTACGCCGGCCGGCATCGGCCGGGCCGGGCCGCAACTCGGCGAGCACAACTATCCGGTGCTGGAGGAGATTCTGGGGTACGACGCCGAGCGCATCGCCAACGTACTGGCGTCCGGCGCCATGGGGTAACGCCGGGCCCTTCGCGATGGTGTCGGCGCCCTGGTGATCGGCGAAGCCGTCAGAGGGCTCCCCGCGAGCATGGGCGGAAGCGCAAGATCCGGCGCGATCATTGCGCCACTTGGTGCAATGTGCGGGTTAACGGTGTGTTCCGGCGTACCGGGGTCGACGACGTAAGGTGCCGGATCGATCCCGGACGGGCAAGAGGCTGCGGCTAATTCCCCGGAAGCGCGCCCTTCTCGCCGATGGTGTTGCGCAATACGCCGACGTTCTCGAGTTCGATTTCGATCACATCGCCCGGCTGCATGGCCGCCGTGGTTCCGTGGGTGCCAGTAAAGATCATGTCGCCCGGCTTCAGCGTCACGTAGCGGCTGATGTAGCTGACCAGCGCCGCGGAGTCGAACACCATGTCGCGTGTGCGCTGCGACTGCATGACCTTGCCGTTCAGCCGCGCCTGCAGCAGCAGGTCGTTGTAGTCGACCCCCCGCGCCATGACCGGCCCGACCGGCCCGAAGGTATCGGCGCCCTTGGCGCGGAACCACTGCAGGTCGCTGCTCTGCCACTCCCGTTCGCTGACGTCATTGCCCGGTGCGACGGCAAAAATGTGGTCGGGCGCCTCTTCCACCGAAACGTTGCTTGTCACCTTGCCGATGATCAGCACCATTTCGGCCTCGAAGTGCAGGTCGCTGGCGTCGTCGTAGTACGTGATCTGCGCCCCGTGGCCGATCACCGACGTGGCGTGCTTGTCGAACAGGCTGGGGTGCTCCCTCGGCTGCAGGTCCGAGGCCTGGTCGAAGTGGCTCCTGTAATTCAGCCCGACCGCGACGACCTTCTCCGGCTCGCTCGGCGGGAGAAGAACGACATCGTCGAGGGCCACGGTGACGCCGGTGCGGCCGGGCGACCGGAAGACATTGCCCTTGAGCTGATGGATGGTCTCCCCCTCAAGGATGCCGTAAGAGGCCGCGCCGCCGTGCTCGTAGCGCACGTATTTCGTGACCTCGCCGGCAGACGCCGATGCGACAAAGGCCAGCACCGTTGCTGCCGCCATGGCCGCCACGAATTTCCTTCCCTGCATTGTCATCCTCCCCGGAGTAGCGTAAGTCGGCGGCGCGAGCTCACCGGCCGCATGCCGGAAATATAGCAACGGCCGCCCGATGTCTCCACGAATGAGCGGCCTTGTGCTCCTCCGGGGTCCCTGCAGCGCCTCAAACGGCGGAGAGTCTGCTATCTTTCTCAATTCATGGTTGCCGTCGGCAGACCATTGGCAGTCTGCCCGCGCAACCTGCCGGCCAGGAGGATGGCCGCCTGCAGCCGGTGTACCGGGCTGTCGAAGCTTCGACAGCCGAGCAATGACGCCATCAACACAAGGGGGAAACCATGGGCAACATCCTGTTCACGAACGTCAACATTCTGGACGGCAATGCCGAGGGGCCGGTGGCCGGCGAGGTTCGCGTGGCCGACGGCCGGATTCAGGAGGTCGTCACCAATGGAGGGGCGCTGTCGCGGGACGGCATGCGGGTGGTCGACGGCGGCGGCATGACGCTGATGTCGGGCCTGTGCGACGCCCACACGCACTTCACCTGGAACAGCGGCGGCAGCCTCGACGCCCTGGGCAGCATGCCCGTGGAGGACCACACCATCGTGGCCGTGCAGTCGGCGCGCATCGTGCTGGATTCGGGCTACACGATGTGCGTGGGCGCCGCCTCGGCCAAGGAGCGCATCGACATCGCCTGCCGCGACGCCATCAACGCCGGCATGGTCCCGGGCCCCCGCTACCTGGCGAGCGGCCAGGAGCTGGCCACGCCCGCCGGCGTCCTGGTGAACGGCATCAGCCGCATCGTCTCCGGCACCGAGGAGATCACGCGGGCCGTGCGGGAGATGTGCGGCATGGGCGTCGAGATCGTCAAGCTGATCCTCTCCGGCGAGTCCATCACCGAGCGCGTCTGGGCCAAGGACACCTACATGACCGACGAGGAAGTGCGGGCGGCGGTCGTGGAAGCGCACCGGGTGGGCAAGCGGGTGGCCGCTCACGCCCGCAGCACGGAATCCATCAAGCAGTGCCTGAACCAGGGTGTGGACATCATCTACCACGCCAGCTACATAGACGACGAGGCGGCGGACCTCTTCGAGCAGCGCCGCAACGAGGTGTTCGTGGCGCCGGGCCTGCACTGGCTGTGGGCTACCCTGTACGAGGCAGCCGAATTCGGCTACCCGCAGGAGGCGGCCGAGGCCGTCGGCTACAAGGACGAACTCGATCACTCGATCGTCGGCCTGAAGGAACTCCACAAGCGTGGCGTGCGCGTGCTGCCCGGCGGCGACTACGGCTTCGCCTGGACACCCCACGGCACCAACGCCCGGGACCTGCAGCACTTCGTGGACCTGCTTGGCTTTACGCCCATGGAGACCATCCGCGCCGCCACGGTGCTTGGGGGAGAGATCTTCGAGCGCCCCGACGAACTGGGCCGCGTGGCGCCGGGCTACCTGGCGGACCTGCTGCTGGTGAATGGGGACCCCTCGAGCGACATCACCGTGCTGCAGGACCACGACAGGCTGGTCGGCATCATGAAGGACGGGAACTGGCACAAGGAGCCTGCCGGACTGGTTTGAGGCTGGCGATAAAAATGGATCCCGAACGGCGATCGTTCAAGCTCAGAGACGCAAGCGTTACCGGCCACGGCCTGCAGATTCCCTACCGGGACGCCGACTGGCTGCGATTACGCGATGCAATCTATGAAGGCCGGAGCGGTTGATCGCGACGGGCACGAATATTCTGGTGCATGACGCGCGCTTGGCGGCGCTCCGTTCCCGCAGAGCTTCTGCTTGCCGTGTTCACTGCCGCCGGATAGCCGCACTGAGGGTCATGAGCCCTTGGGCGGGAGAGCGGCGCCGGATTCCAGGGCGGCGAAAACTTCGTCGTTGTGCTCCCCCAGGTGCGGGGCACGGCGGCTTATGCGCCATGGGGTGCCGGTGAACCGGTAGGGAGCGCCGGGATAGAGGACGGTGCGGTCGAAGTCGTCGTGGCGCACCGGAACCTGGAATCCCCGCGCCTTGAAGTGTTCGTCGTCGAAGGCCTCTTCCGGGGAGTAGATCACCCCGGCGGCAAGTCCGGCGCGTTGGGAACCCAGGAAGAATTCCCGGGCGCCGATGCGTTCGGCGATGAGCCGGAGCGCTTCCCGGCCGGCGCCGAAGACGGCATCCACGGTGTCGTCGCTGCCGATCAGCGACAGGTCGAACGGCCCGTCCCAGTTGGCGCCCATCTCGATGAACACGGCTTCGGCCAGTTCCTCCTCCAGCCCGAGTTCGCGCAGCCAGTTCAAGAGCTTGCGGAACTCGTCGGGAAAGCGGGGCGGCACTCCCGTGTTGACGTAGCGGCCGTCCGCGCAAAGCTTCTGGGTTTCGCCTGTCGGTTCGACCGCCGCGTGGCGCCCGGTCTGCCGTTGTACCGTCTGCCGCGCCACCAGCCAGGAGTAGGTGGCGGCTTCCGTGGTGACGTTGGATGCCGCCGTCATGCTCAGGTCGATGAACTGGCCCCGGCCGCTGGCGTCCCGATGCAGCACGGCGGTCAGGGCGGACAGCACCGCGAAGTGCGCTGCGGTCTGGTAACCCTGTCCGGGCCCGCGGATCGGCGGCAGCGAGTGATCGTCGTAGCCGCAGCTCCAGGGCGGGCCGGCGGCGGCCATGATGGTCAGGTCGGTGAAGGGGAGGTCGCTTTTCGGGTCGTTCCGGCCGTAGGGGGTGACGGCGATGTGGATGAGCCCCGGACAATCGGCGGCGAGGTCGGCGTGGTCGAGGGCGAGTTCGGCGAGGCGGGTGCGCGGCTCGGCTTCCAGGAGAATGTCCGCCGTTTCGGCCAGGCCCCGGAAACGAGCCGCATCGCCCGGGTCTTCGAGGTCGAGCACGACGCCTCGCTTGCTCGTATGGTAGTGCCACCAGTACAGGCTCCGGTTCTCTCCCGGCTCATCGTCCAGGAACGGGGGGTAGTTGCGGCACGGGTCGCCCCCGGGGGGTTCGACCAGGATCACGTCGGCGCCCATGTCGGCCAGCAGCTTGCCGGCGAATGCGATCGGCTCGGCGGCGAGCTCGATGACCCGCAATCCGTCGAGCGCGCTCAAATCACGCCCTCCACCCGAAGTTGCTCCACGTCTTCGGCGCTCATGCCCAACAGGCGCGCGTACACCTCCTCGTTGTGCTCGCCGAGGCAGGGCGCGCCGCGCTCCAGATGCCAGTCGGTAGCGGAGAAATGCACCGGCTGCCCATCGACCCGCACGTCGCCGATCTTCGAGTGGCGAACTTCCGGCCAGAGGCCGAACTCCCCCGTACTCGAGTCGAGATCGATGCGCTCCTCGGGTTTCAGTACCGGCGCCACGGGTACGCCGGCGGCCTGGAGCCTTTCTGCCACTTCGAACTTGACCAGGGGCGCCGTCCACGCGGCAATGAGCTCGTCCAGGCGGTCCTGGGCCTCCAGTCTCGATTCGAGGTTGGCGAACGCCGGGTCGCCGCACCATTGTTCGTCGACCACCGACCCAAGCGCCTCCCAGTCGCCCTGGTGCCGGCAGGCTATGGCCACCCAGTCGTCCTCGCCGCGGCACGGGTAGATGCCGTGCGGGGCCAAGGGCGGCCAGGTGTTGCGGTTGCTGTGAGGTTGCCCTTCACGCCGGCAGGGCCGGCCGTTGACCGTCCAGTCGAGCAGGGCCGGGCCGTGCAGGGCGAGGGCCGATTCGGTGCATGCCAGGTCGATCCACTGACCCTCGCCGGTTCGCCGCCGGTGGATCAGCGCCATCAGGATGGCGATGGCCATGTAGTAGGCGCCGGTGTGGTCCATGAACGAGTAGCCCCAGCCGGCCGGTTCGCGCTCCGGCAGCCCCGAGGTGAAGGTCAGCCCCGAGACGGCCTGCACGATGGGGCCCCAGGACTTGAAATCGCTGTAGGGGCCGACGTGTCCGAACCCGCAGTTCGAGACGTAGATGATATCGGGCCTGATGGCCTTCAACCGCTCGTAGCCGAAGCCCCACCGTTCGAGCACGCCCTTGGCGAAGTTCTCGCTGACCACGTCGGAGACCTCCACCAGTTCCTCGAGAATCTCCTTGCCGCGAGCGGTCCTGAGATTCAGCGTGATGCCGTACTTGTTGACGTTGTGGTTGTTGAACGCGCCGCCGTAGTCGATGCCGCGCCGCTCGTCGACGAAAGGCTGTATCCCACGCAGGATGTCCCAACGCCCTTCCCGCACGGGGTCCTCGATGCGAATCACCTCGGCGCCGAACGAGGCCAGCCACTTCGTTGCGCCGGCGCCGGCCAGTTGGCCGGTGAAGTCGCAGATACGCAGTGAGGACAGCGCGTCGGGCATTGTCAGGCTCCGGGTTCGAACGGGCAGCGTGACAGTCTAACGGACTCGGATCCGGATCGGCCCGGAAGCGAAACCGGGTTTCGCCTCCGCGGTTCTGTCACTTTCCGAACGCGAAGCCGGGATCCTGCCCCTCGAATGCACCCGGGACGAGGCGCCCTTCGGGACGCCGCGCTCCCATTCGGCACAGGCACGAAACCCTGTGTCCGTACCCGCGAAGATGCAGCGCATCCGCGGTGCGTCAGCTTGCGCTTTTCAATCACGACGCGGATGATTATCATCCATATCGTGAATGAATTTCTTGATCGTCTCGCACAAGATGCACTAGCCGACCACCTTGCGGCCATGCCCGCCGTTATTTTGATGGGCGCCCGCCAGGCCGGCAAAAGTACCCTTGCCCGCGTGCTGAACCCCGAGCGGCGGTATCTGTCGCTCGATGAATTCGATGTGATCGACGCGGCCGAGCGCGATCCCGAATCCCTGGTCCGCGGCCACGGGCCGTTGACGCTGGACGAAATTCAAAGGGCGCCCGACCTTCTGCACGCCGTAAAACTGTCGATAGACAGCCACAGGAAGCCGGGCAGGTTCCTGCTCACCGGATCGGCGAACCTGCTGCTGATGCGCCGTGCGACCGAGTCCCTGGCGGGCCGCGCCAGTTACCTCACGCTCTGGCCCATGACCAGGCGCGAGCAGCGCTGTCTGGGCAGCGGTGGAATCTGGGAGGATCTGCTGACCACACCGGAGTCGCAGTGGGCGGAACTCGTCGCCGATACCGATTCCGAACGGGAGGATTGGCGGACGTTCGCGCGGCGCGGCGGATTCCCGGATCCGGCTGTCCACCTTGCCGACGAACGGGCGCGGGCCGTCTGGTTCGAGGGTTATATGCGCACCTATCTCGAACGGGATCTCCTGAATCTGTCCAGCGTCGCCTCCCTTCCGGATTTTCGTCGCCTGGCGCGCGCGGCCTGCCTGCGCCTGGGCCAACCTGTCAACCAGACCGAGCTGGGCCGCGACGTGGCCCTGCCGCAAGCGACCGTCCACCGCTACCTAAACCTGCTGGAAACCTCCTACCTGCTGGTGCGCGTACCCGCCTACGCGGTGAACCGGACCAAACGGCTGATCAAGTCGCCCAAACTCTATTGGAGCGATACCGGCCTGGCGCTGCACATCGCCGGGCTGGACGAACCGGGCGGCGTGTTTCTGGAAAACCTCGTCCTCGGCGACTTGCTGGCCTGGCGCGAGGCCCGTCAAGAACGGTGCGAAATCCTGTATTGGCGAACGACGGCGGGCGAGGAGGTGGATTTCGTGGTCGAAACCGCCAACGGGCTGCTACCGGTCGAGGTCAAGGCAAGCGGACGGCCGCGCCTGCGCGATACGGTGCGTCTTCGTTCGTTCCGACGGGAATACGAAAGCCAGTCCCGCGCCGGATTGCTTCTGCACGACGGCGACGCACTGGAATGGCTGACGCCCGACGTTCTGGCAGTACCCTGGTGGCGGGTCATTTGAATCCGCTACGACGCCACTACATGACCTATAGCGGCTCGATGACCGACACCAGCATCCTCGCCCACGAACTCGGTCACGGCTTCCATCACTGGGTGATGCGCGACCTGCCCGATGCCCAGCGTCACTACGGCATGTCGGTGGCGGAAACGGCGAGCATCTTCGGAGAGACGGTGGCGCGCCTCCGAAATGTCCGACTGTCCGAGCGTCATGAGCATTGTGTCGAGTGGATTCTGTCGCGAAATCCGTTCTACACGGGAATCTCAGTTTTCCATACGTTCGAAATACACCAGCGCCGGTAAATTGCGGCGCCGATGAACGATGCGCAGTATCACCGGCTCATCACCGGCTGCGGCGACGCGCGCAAAGAATATGACGTGCCGCCGGTAGTTGACGGAACGCAGACCGGCGGCAAACAGGCTCCGGTCGCGACCGGCGTCCGGATTGGCTGCAATGCTCTCGAATGCTTGGACCAGGCCCCGGTAATAGGTGATCCACTGGTCCCGGCCCCAGGTCTTGACCGTGTACCGGCGTATCTCGTCCAGGTCCCGCAATGCCGGTCGGGAGAGCTTGAGTGACATGCCTTGCGGCTAGTCCAAGCCGGACCCCGGCTCGTAAGCCAAGGGATCGAATTCCTCGAATTTGCCAGACTCCGCATCGCGCAAGGCCTGCTCCAGTTCCGCCTTGAGCGCGTAGAACTGTCTGGCGCCGTCCCGTTCCATGAGCATCCGGATACCCGCTCGCACGACCTCACTGAGGTTCGCGTACGCACCGGACCTGATCTGGCCTTGCACATAGCTCTCCATCTGTTCCGTGAGGTGTACGTTTGGCATTTGAGCCACTCCTGCTGTCCAATATTGTTAGATACTGACAGGCCGACCGCCGTTGGTCAAAATCAATCTGAACGAACGCCGTGAACGGCGGCTTTCCGGATTGCCAAGATCCGGCGGTTAATCGCCGTCCACTGGGATTCCCGGTTGTACAGCATTGACACGCCGAATCGGGAGGGCTTGAGGGGCATAGGAAGAATAACGGTCCGAAAGGTGTGGTCTGGGGAGTACGGCCGATAGTGATGGCTTGAGTCGGGCGCCGGGTGGGGACGCAGGCCGTGTGCCTGAAAGTTGCGAGTGACGAAAAAGCGCAGAATCTCGCGCGCAACGGTGCATCGCCAACGTTGAGGTCGCAGGCCAACGTCAGGCGGTGTTTTAGAGTAGCCTGTCCTGGTTGGGGGTATCAAGGTACTCCGAGTGCCTGGCGGCCCGCATTGGGGCCGATGGCAATGCGGTAGTGGATGGACGCACCGACGAGCTGATTCACGCAAAGTTGCCGCATATCACCGAAAGTGCGCTTCACTTGACAGAGGTCAATGGACCGCATAGCGTCAGCCCCCGCAAAACGTTCGACAGGGTAAATCCGCTGGTCGGGTCGCCTGCCGAATACAACAGCCCTTAGCCCGGTTTGAGAGTAGCTACTCAAGCTTGGTGAATAGGCAGGAACCTCAACAACCTGTTGAACGTTTTGCAATGGCCCGGCGCCATGAGCCGGGCGACGTTGCGTATTCGCCGCCGAGAAGATCTGCATGATCGAGACATTCCGGAAGGCGCTGACCGCGCTGTCGGTCGCCGAGAAAAACAAGCGAAGCCCGGGCCGCGAGCCCGGCCGGCCGTTCTGGAGAATGTGGAGGAAGAGGCACCGTTGCAAAACCGTCCCGATGATTCGGTAAGGCAAGGACCGTGGCAGACTTCCACAGGGCCGTCGCCAGGCAGGGCGACCCGGGCAAGACCGCGCGCTGGGTCGCGCACCTGCACCGCCGCTGGGTGCGCCTGGCGCCGCACGATTCCCTGGATATGGGTTCGTTTCTGACGACGCTGATCGCCACCCGCTACGATGTTGACGCCCTCATTCGGCCGGGCGGCCGCTCGCCGGGCATCCGCGCCGCGCTCGGTGCGTTGCACGAGGCGGGGCGGATCGAAAGCCTCTGTCACGCCGTGGTGCTCATGCTCACGGCGGAGGGCGACTTCGGGACGCGGCCGGCGCAGGAGCAGGATGTGCTGGTGGAGGTGGTCGGCGGGGAACTCATCTCGATGGGCGTTCCCCTGGAGCACGCATTCGGCAAGCACCTGGGCTGCAGCCCGCAACACCTCTCGGCCGTCTACCGGCAGTCGGTGCGGATGCTCCGGTTCATGTTGACGGCCTGAACCGGGCGGCGCGCGAAACCGATGTCGGTGAAGGTCCGGTGCCTGTGAACCATTCCCCGGCGTGATTCGGGCCTGTCTCGAAAAGCGGTGGAACGTGTTTGGCAACGGACTTGCTGCTCCGGCACCCCTTGAGCTTTGCCGACGCGGCCGAACGGCTGCTACGCGATTCCACCCCGGAGAACGCACAAGGGCTTGGCGATTCGTCGCATCGAATGGGTACGGCGTTTCCGAATTCATCTACTAGTACCTCTTCAATCTGATATGGCCGGATACAAGCTGTGCAGTTTGATGCGCGCATCCTCGGTGGTGAACCGCCATTGGGCTGGGGTTCCGCAGACGTTGCGGCGTTTCGCCCAAGCGGTCGTTTCCTCGCGCACGGCATCGGTGTCGGACAAACGCCGGTTCAGGCACTGTCGGTCCATTGCGCTGAACTCGATTTCGGCCATGTTCAGCCAACTGCCGTGCTTGGGGGTGTACACGAACTCAAGCTTCTTCAGTAACCGGCGCGCCTTCGCCGGTTCGAACGCCTTGTACAGCGAGGCGCCGGTGTGGGTGTTGAGGTTGTCCATCACCAGCGTGATGTGCCCGGCGTCGGGGAAGTCCTCCTCCACCAGTCGGCGTACGCCCTCGGCCCAAGTCGTGGCGACATGATCCGATTTCACGTCCACCGGCCGCCAGTTCTCCAGCGGCGCGTAGTACAGCAGCAGATGCGCCACGCCGTTGCGCTCGTATTCGGCGTCGTAGCGGGCCGGACGGCCCGGCGCGACCGGTTGCGGGACGCGCGTCTCCTTCACGCATTGCTTGGTCGTCTCGTCCATGCAGACCACGGGATGAGCCGGGTCATGCGGGCGGGTGTATACGTCCAGCACCCGCTCCATCGCGCACACGAACGCCGCGTCCTGCCTGGGCGGAATGCACCACATCTCCCGTTGCCAGGGTTTGACGGCGTTTTTTTAAAACCTGGCGCACCGTCTCGTGCGACACCGACGCCACAATGCGGCGCCTTTGCATCTCGTCGGCCAGCAAGTGCAGCGTCCACCGTGCGCATCCCTCGGGCGGTTCCGAGCAGGCGATGGCGATCAACTGCGCCTCGGCTTCCCCGTCCAACACGCGGGAGCGGTCGCGGCTACGCTTGCGACGCCCAAGCGCTGCGTTCAATCCCTCCAGCACGCAACGTTGACGTATTTTCTCGACGGTTCGAGGATGCATCTCCACCCGGTCGGCTGCCACCCGGTCCGGATGGCCGGGACCGTGCCCGCCCTGGTCTACCAGCAGCAACACCTGCGCATGCCGTCGCTTGTACGCCGCCACGCGCCCCTTATGAACCAAATCGTGCAACCGTTCCCGTTCCTCCAGCGTCAGACGAACCGTATACAGTTTCTTCATGGCCAACCTCTCAACAAGTTACTTCAACTTATTGAGAGACTACATTAACATACAGCGTTATTAGATTGAATGAGTACTAGAAATCGATCGCGAGTGGCTAAATGGGCGGCATCATCCGGGTTGCCAAGCGGGATGGGGCATCCGACGAACAATTCCGGCGACTCCGTAATGGTGCGGCCAAGAACCTGGGTAAAGTAAGGGTACCCGGCGCACAGCTCGATGATCGCCTGCTCGGCTTGCCGCGTAACCGTCAGGTCCGCGTTGCGCAATGGCTCAGCGACCGCTCGCAAGGCCGCATCATCCGAAATGCGCCCCATGGGAAGCAGGCAGTCGCCCAAGCGATGCAGGAAGAAGGTGGCGTTCATCCGACCAATGTGATCGATGAGATCGGGCGTCCCGGCCAACAGGGCGATAGCCGCATTTTGCTGGCCGTTGGCTTCTTGGACCGCATTCAAAAGCGCTTCGCCAACGTTCGGCTGCAGCCGGTGGGCTTCGTCCACAGCAATCACGAGCGGCTTGCCCGTTCTCTTGATGCGCTCAACCATGGCATAGGTGACGCTTGGCGATGGCAGATTCGTTGTTCGAGTCCTGCTCACTTGGCCTTTGGCCACTCCAACGCCTCCGCCACCCCGCACCGTATGCGACAAGCTTTGCGGGGCTTCGAACCCCTCCAGCAGGCGGACGCTGAGTCGTTCCTCGGTCGGACAGGTCGTAGGGGTGAAGCTCACGACATCAATGCCGTGCTGTGATTGCGCATCAGAAACCGCTGCGTTCAGCAAAACGGTCTTGCCGTTGCCGCGCGGACCGAACAGCACCGCGCCAACGCTGTTGGGCTGGCCTTGCGCGAGTCCGCCGATCAACTCAGCGAGAATCCCCTGTTCATGGCTTCGGCCAGCAATCAGGGGTGGTGCGCCCCCAGCCCTTGTGGAAAACAAATGCGTCAAGCGCCCTTGGTCGAGCCGCGCTTTCAATTTGCTCGATTCGGCATTCCCAACGACGCTCATCGTTCTCGGCACATGGATGAGATTTGACTTGCAGACGCCCTATTGTGCCACACAGGAATGGCCTTGCCGCTCTCGGAGGCGGAACCTCGCCCTGTATGGAGCATAGGAAGAATAACGGCCCACCGGATGTCCCTGCCGACGCAAGGTGCGCGCCATCTGCCGGGCGCCGTACCACGGGGTCTTCAGGTACAGCTCGTCGATCCGGCGCATCAACGCCAGATTCTTTTGCAACTCGCCTCTCGGCCGGTAGTAGAGGCTGCCGCGGCCGACTATGAGCGGCACCGCCCCGAAAGAGACCCCGCTCTACGGGATCGTCGAGACGTACTACCCGCAGTTTCTCGCTCGGCTCGAAGCCGACAGTGGCTCGCTGCCCGCATTCGTCAAGCAGGCGTTCGACGACTACCTGAAGTGCGGCCAACAACGAGCGACCGCAACTTTCACGCACACGGCCTGCAACCCCACCCGGCACCCGACTCAAGCCATCCCTATCGGCCGTACTCCCCAGACCACGCCTTTCGGGCCGTTATTCTTCCTATGCTCTGATTTTTGTCACTTATAGCGTCGGCACTGGCGCAAGTGCGGGATCTCCTTCTTTGCCGAACAGCCATCGAATTCCACGGGAGAGACTAAACGGGATAACGGAGGCGTGAGTTTCCCCTGGAATGATTTCGGCCGTCCACTGCAGATCCGGGTAGGCGCGCTTTCTGAGCAGTTCCACCAGTTTGTAGTAGTTCTTACCCAGCAGTTCGTAGGACGTACCTGAGTTGGGACCCTCGTGCTCTCCTATCGCCATATACACGCGCCCTTTCAGCTTGACACCTTTTTCAAACTGCCCTGCTTCAACATCGAAAACCGGGTCATTCTCAGTGACCGCACCTGGACTTCCCATCAGATAGTGATCAAACGTCTTTGACTGGCGAAAGAAAGCGTACAAGGCAAACAGACCACCATAAGAATCCCCAACTAACGCAGCACCAGCGTCGCTGTGGTCGTATCGTTTTCTTATGAGAGGGTCGAGTTCCTCCTCGATAAATGACAAAAACTGATCCGAAGCAGGTTCCGGGCCGCTCCCTCCCAACGCTTGTTGTACCCACTCCGGGATAGATGTTCCTGGGGTGACAAGGTCTCGATTGCGAAGCAGTAAACGGGGCATACTGGCTGAATCAGGATATTCGATTGCTACCACGAGCAGCGGCTCAATCGACCGGTCCAGGTCCATACCGAGGTACCTGCCGGTCTGAATCAGAATAGGGCCATAACCCCCTCCATCAACACAGTACACGATGCGCGGGGGTCGCTTCGTCAATGGCTTTGATTGGAGCACAGTTGGAAACGCCGCAGAAATCTGAAAAGCATCGCCAACGTGATCCGAATGAACCACAAAGCTTTCTGTATTCGATATGGTCATCTCGTGTGTTTCGGCTACAGCGGCCTTCACCGGGAACTGACCTAAACAGGCCGCGCCAACTGAGGTCATTGCAGCAGTCGACATAAAGTGCCGTCTTTTCATGGTTCCTATGCCCCCTGTTTAATAAATTTTCCGTCCCTGAGGATCACCGAAAGATCCTGACCGTTCGACGCTAGTAGATCGATATCTTTTGTTGGGTCGCCGTTTACCAGGAGCAGATCAGCGTATGCACCTGGCGCCACACACCCAAGTTTTCCCTTCGAACGGAGTAATTCAGCACTGTTGCTGGTCGCCTGTCTCATGATCTCGATTGGTGAAAACACCTCAGAACGCATCGTAAACTCTGTTCCCTGGCGGGTGTGCTGCTCCGCCAGCAGATCAGTTCCGAAAGCGAGTTTGACCCCCTCATTTTTCATTGTCTCAAGACAGGTCATTGCGTCTCCATAAATGGCGCTCAGTTTGTCGAGATTAACTTGGCTGATACCCATCTCGCGGCCATCGTGCATGATCGCTCCCATGACAGAGAGCGTTGGTACAACGAAAGTGCCGAGCTTCACCAATTCTTGCGCAGTTGATTTGGAAGTCAGGGTTCCGTGCTCGATACACTCAACACCCAGTATGGCGCACCGAAGCACGGCTTCATCTGGATGGCAGTGGGCCGTTACGTAGGCGCCGTGACGAACGGTCTCCTCTACGATGGCTTTGATTTCAGCGTCTGAGAATTGCAACTTGTCGACAGGGTCGGTGGGTGACATGACCCCACCAGAACCCATAATCTTGATGTGGTACGCACCCTTTCGTAGCTCCTCGCGAACGGCCTTAATGCACTCATCCACGCCATCCGCCATAACTGCTATCAGGCTGTGGTTGTGGTGCTCACAAGCACAAAGGGGCGTGTGTTGATCTTCCGAGCGCAGATCTCCATGCCCCCCTGTCTGTGAAATCGCAAAACCGCCGTAGAAGAACCTTGGTCCTTCCAAAAATCCGCTTCTAAGCGCATAGGCGAGACCATGATCGCCACCAGCAGTATCCCTTACCGTTGTGAATCCACAATCGAGTATGTATCTGAGGAATTTGTTTGCGTATTGCGCGTAGTAAGTTGGCAACCCCAGCCTTGGCTGCCTTCCTAAACCGCTGATGTAGACATGGACGTGGCAATCGATCATGCCTGGCATCAATGTCTTACCGTCGCAGCTTATGGTTTCGGCGTTGCTGACGTTAATTGCCGATTCTGACACTTCACGAACAACGTTGCCTTCAACCAGTACGTTTCTGATACCAACGGTGTCATACCCATCGAACAACAGCGCGTCTTTGAACAAAATCATCGAGTTACCTTGTGTTGATAATCCCTTTGCAGCACTAGCTACGCCGCCATAGCTCGCCGCGATGGCGGTCGCTGCACAAGCGGTTACGAATTGTCTCCTCTTCATGTTCCCTCCATTCAGAATCGAAGTGTGGCCTCGAGCCCAATCGTTCTTGGCTTATTGGCCGCTCGGTATTGATCTGCCGCCGATCGTCAATCACATCATTTCTAACAATTTCGCCGCGGACTTCGAGATCCACCTAACCAAGACAGTCAAGGAGCGCATCGTACAGACCTGTGACTCTTGGATCGCCTCGTGGATTCCCCCCAAATCTGTTAAGACAGTAGCCAAAGCCCACACCACTGTCGGGATCCGCAAGGCATAGGTTTGCTCCGCCACCGGAATGAAAGTAAGTGCGGGGCCTGCTACCGTATTGCGATTGCGGAGTTGGTTTTGCAAATCCCATTTGAAACAACATTGGACTACCCATGACCGCATCGAGCTCGTTGAGATCGCTCTTTGGATGCGTTTTCTCGATCTCGGCTTGTACTTCTGGAGAAATCTGCAGTGGGTTGTTTTCAGCAAGACTGGCAGCCATGGCCCGCGCCATGGCCCGCGCCGTACCAATGCCGTTCCCACCAGGAATTTCAACCCGGCGGACATCCCTTCTATGGAAATTGGAGACGGTTCCAAGTTCAGGAGGGTTGTACAACATTTTGGATCCCAAGCTGTCGCCCTTCATCCATTTTGGAAGCAATATCGACGTCGCAACCATTGGAGACCACGCAAACATTTCCCACATTGTCCTGCCGGTCATGATCCCGCCCGAAACCCGTGAATCATCGATGTGATCTGGTAGCCCGATATAGAATTCCTCGTTCAGCAGATCGAAAATCTCATCCTGTACAAACCTTCCGATTGTCCTCGACTCGGGATCGGTTCTTCTCATGATCTCGTTCAGGTACATCCCAAACGTCCAGCCGTGATACCCATGCCGGGTACCCGGTTCCCACTGTGGTGATTGTCTCGCGAGAATGACGCTCAGCGCGTCCAAATCGGCCATGATGGCAATGCTGAGCTGCTCTTCTACGATCGGAAGACCGGCTGAATGATCCAGAATCTGTCGAACGGTGATTCCTTCCTTCCCATTAACACCAAACTCAGGCCAGTAATCAGCCACCGGGCGATCCAGTTCGAGATAACCCCGCGACAATGCCATGGCAATTGCCAGGGCAGCGATGGCCTTGGTGCTTGAATGAACACAAGCCATGGTGTCCGATTCCCAGGGTTCCCCAAGTTCCTCGTCTTTGAATCCGCCCCAGAGATCGAAGAGAATTTCATCGTCGCGATAGGCAGCGGTAGCTGAGCCTATCTCGAGTCCTTGCTCGAAATTACGGACAAACGCCTCCGCAACCTGATCGAAACCACTGGCAACGATTCCATGTACGGGAAACCCATCAATGTTCAAGTCGAGTCTGGAATGACCCATCTTGTCTTCTAGGACCTTCGATAGCCCCGATCTTGTTAACATCAGAGCACCTGCACCCCCCAGGGCTCCCGTTAGAAATTTCCGCCTATCTATACGCATAACGTCTATCTAAAGCTCAAATCCATGTTTACCAGAGTCACGAATTCCAACGCCCGCAATAAGCAGCGGTTCTTAACAGACCAACGCAAGCCATGTATCAGTCATCGGATTAGTAGTTAAACTGCACCTCGACGCCTAATTGGCGCGGATAATCCATCGTGTAGCCAGTCGCGCCACCCGGGACTTCCTGTGAGTAAATGGCCCCGTCTTCTCCCAGAAGGTTGCTGCCGAACAGGTAGACACCAAACCGATCTTTTTCTACACCGATCCGCACACGCAAGAGATCGCGGGAGTCACCGACGGAGGGCTGCCCGAACTGCCCGGACTGGGGAGCCAGATGGTTGTAGCCCAGGAAGAGCTGCCCCATCCAACCGGCAGCTACCTCCCGCGAGTAACTTGCTGAAATCGCGGCAGTCCAATCGGGTACGAATGGCAGTCTGTCACCCGCTTTGGCGCCTGTCGCCGCCGTAATTGCGGGATCGATATCAACAATCTCCGAGCTGTTCCAATTGGCGGTCAACTGCAACGTCAGTCCCTCGATTTCCGGCGGGTTGTAGACCACCCCCAAATCGACGCCGTAGAGTTCGGCATCCCCAACATGGTATTCCTGAAACAGACCAAAGGTCGGTACTAGATTGCGCATGTCTTGCCAGTCCTGGTAATAAAGGGCCACATCCAGCAGCAACTGTCCGTCCAATAGTGCCTGCTTGGTGCCGATTTCGTAACTCCAGAGCTCGTCGGAATCCAGTGTGTCTTCGCATGGCATGCCACCAAGCCTGTGCAGCGCAGCGATGTCGGGATTGTTGAAAGACCCGCTGCGAAATCCCTTGGCGATATTCAGGTAGTAGTGTGAATGGACAGTCGGCTGGTAGGACAGGTTGAAGCGCGGGTTAACGCTGTCAAATGTGTCCGGCCGCGGCTGAACGCTGAAGGAGTCACTAAACGTGGAACGATCATCTTCAAAATAGCGCAGCCCGACCAGGGGAATCAGCCTGCCGTCCAAAAACGACCAGGAGGTTTCCGCGAACACAGAGATCGATTCGGACTTAAACTCCTGGACACTGGTCGGGAGAATCGCAGGTGTATATGCGGCGGTTTCCGTCAACTCGGTATCCGAGTAAAACACGCCGACCAGCCACTGGAACGGCCCGACCCCTTGGGACACCAGGCGTGTCTCGTTATTCACGGCCTTCGCTTCTTGAAGCAGGTCGAACACCAATAATCCGGTGGGGGACAAAGGAAATCTATACGATCTGAGCCATAAAAAATGATAGTCGTCAAGGACGCTGGTTGTACTGGTCAGGGAGGCGAACCCGAAATCGTAGTTCAATGTTCCGATGAATAAGTCATAGTCGCTAGTGTAACGATCACCAGGCGCGCTGAAGGTAACGGTCTCATTCCTTTCTGACGTCGCAAACCCGGTGGAAAGCGCCTCCGGTTTGCTCATGGTGTAGAGGAACTTGAGCGTCAAGTCATCGGTCGGCTCCCAAAGAACGCTCGCGCGCAGGTGCGTGGTTTCCTGATCATTGGCGTCTTCAAGGCCAAGGTCCGGTATCTCTATGAAACCACCGATTTCTTCGTAAGTGCCGACTAGCCGCACGCCGAGCTTGTCCTTGACAATCGGCAAACTGACAGCGACATCGGCGAAGTGACCTGGGTCACCACCGTCAGTGTCCGAATAGCCTGCCCTGACATGGCCCTCGAAATCGCTGAGGTTCGGCTGCTTGGTAATATACCGGACCGTACCGCCCATGGATCCGGCGCCGTAAAGGGTGCTCTGCGGACCGCGCAGCACCTCAATCCGCTCCAGATCAATCGCGCGCCCCATCGGGGCGTAAAAAATGCCATAAAAGAAGAAAGCTGCATCATCAATATAATAGCCAACAGTTGGATCACCTCTACCTTGGGTAAGGCCGCGGATCTGGTAGCGGCGAAGACCGGCATTGGCGGACAGCTCCTCCGAGGCGCCCGGGATAAAGGTGATGATTTCGTTTAAGTTGTATAGGTTGGCCTCTTCCAGCTGCTTAGATGAAAACGCAGAGATGGCGGAGGGAGTATCCTGCAGTGTACCCGTGCGCTTCGTTGCGGTGACGATGATTTCTTCAATAACCTGCTCAGCAGCGGCAGCACCCAGGGCGTCTTCAGCCTGAGCACCGGATGTACCAAAGAGACTTAACACTGCAGCTAGCAGGCCCCCTCTGGCTGTTTCACGATTGTTCATGTTTGTCTCCACATCGTTGTTTTGATCAAGCACAATGTTGAGAACAAGCTTGTTTTTAAACGTTGGAATCAGACCGGTTCCGGCTAACAGAATGTTTGCGCCTTCAGATACCGAGTACTTCCCCACCAGTTCATTTGACGTCGGCTCCCCCATCTCATCCGTGGGGAACAGCAACGTGATGTTCGCCTGCTCCGCAAATTGCGTCAGCGCCAGATCTACACGTTGCTCGGGAACATTGAATTGGATGAGCTTGTCTACAGAGACTTCATCCGCGGTTGCCGGAAGCGGAAGCACCACAAACAGCAGTACCAACCAAACTGCCAGAACCGATATCGTTCTATTGCAACGCGCTGTGCCTTGCGCGTACTTAATAGACGACCCGGTTCCGGGTTTGGGTGACAGCATGTAACAAAACTTTTTCGCGCCAACCTTTACTATGGTGTCCCCTCCGAATCAAAGGTGCTGACGGATTCGACAAGGCGGTGTTTACATACCGTGAAGAAGAACCCTGTTCTCGCTTTCTCGCTGAAACTCGACGTCGAAGTTTTCTTTGAGTACAGCCAGCATGCCTTCCACATCACCTGCCTTGAAGAACCCGGAGACATGCACTTCTTTCAGGTTTTCATCCACGAATACAAACTCGACACCGGTGTATCGCTCGACTTCCTGGACGACTTCGGCGAGCGATTCCCCCCGAAAAATGAGACTCCCTTCCCGCCAGGAGAGTTTGACTTTGATTTCAGCCTCGGATATTGGCCTGGCAACCTCAGCCTCTTGGCCCATTACCAGTTCCTGACCCGCGGTGACTACGGTTGCTGATCTGGGCAGTACGATCCTCACGTTTTTTCGCGCAGCTTTGGTCGACTCCGGTTGCTCGCCGACCCGCACAGTGCCCTCGGTGACCACCAGCTCAATCACCCGATCTGGTTTTATCTCGATGTTGAATGCCGTGCCGACCGCCTGGATGATGCGACCCCGTGCCAGGACGCTTAATGGCCGCTGTGGATCTTTTGCAACGTGCACATGGACTTCACCAATTTCCAGGTGCAACAGCCGAGCGTCACTGGTATAGCGAACACCGATCCGGCTACTGGTATTCAACGTAATTTGGGTGCCATCTTCTAGGATATGAACCTGCTGTTCACCAATCGCCGTTTCGTAGAAACTCTCGGCCGGTCGCTGAGCGATCTGTGGAGCAATACCGGTGTCAAATGACGAGTTCCAGAACAGCAGCGCTGACAGTCCAAGGACTAAAGATGCGGCCAGCGCCAAAAAAGCCCAGCGATTGCTGCCTGGTTTTATTGTTGCAGCCGGTTGCGGCACCAGCTTAGAAAGTCGACTGAGACTGTCCATCTTGTCCCACAGCCTGACCATCTTCTCGAGCAATGCCTGATTGGCGGGATCTTCCGCGAGCCACGCCTGAAGCTCGAGTTTTTCTTCCCGAGTAAGGCCCTCACTGAGACGCTCAATCCATAGACTGGCTGCATCGTAGCGTTCTTCTTCTGAACGCAACTGGTACACCTTGCTCAAGCTAAATCATCCTTCGACGCCCGCGTTGAAGACAGGCTGCTCGTTTTCAATTCGACCACTTGGCCTCCTTTTCCCTCTCTTTCACAGCGCTCCATAAACTGCAGGCAGGCTTTCATGCCTCGCGCAATCTGGGTCTGAACAGTGTTTTCGCTCACACCCATATGCTCTGCGATCTCCCGCCTCGAGTAGCCGTAGACCTTTTTCAGAACAAACGCCCGGCGACACTGCGCGGGAAGCAGGCGCGTCGCTTCGCAGAACAGTGAGAACTCCTCGTGGCTAACCGCTTCACCCAGTGGGTCAGCGCCATAAGCCTGCTGTCCAGTGTACCCCAACTCATCCTCGTCAAAACTGTCTGACAGGCGAGTTTCAGCTCTTTTCACATGGTCTAGCGCCAAGTTTCTTACTGTCTTGAACAGAAACGAACGAGGAGCAGTTATGGGTGACTCACGCTCGGCCTGACAGGCGCGAACATAGGCCTCTTGGACAATGTCCTCGACCTCTTTGGGAGGAACAATACCGGCAATAGCACCTTTCAGACGTCCGACTATTGACAGGTAAGTTCGATCTAATAGATTGCCGCTATCCACTTAGGAGTAACGCTCTACGAGTCCAACTTCAGTAGACGAATTAGAACCAGTTTTGGATGACAAAGTCAGATTATTTTTTGAAGCTGTACCTTCAGCACGTCGGAGCGCCGTTACCACATTTGCTGCAGGGCTGAGTTTTCGCCCCTGATGTTTAACAAAACTCATTGTGTTTCCTCCGCTGGGCAGGAAGCCGGTATCGTCGAGGGCGCCCCCGACGGCGGTTACAGATCCGACTACAGCGCCGTGTTCGAGGCGATGCTGCCGCCGCCGCGCCGGTACTGCTCCCGACGCTCCTTGCTGAACATGTCGATCTCGTCCTTCGGGACGCCGAAGGCGATGCCCCGCACCACGCCTGGCTGGAGTCGCCGGTAGCGGAGTTGCTCACTGCCGCCCGATGGCCACGTTGACGGTCATGAGCGCCTGAGCGGGAGCGCGGCACCGGTTTCCAGTGTGGCGAACACCTCCTCGTTCCGCCGGCCCCGGCCAGTTGGCCGGTGAAGTCGCAGATGCGCAGTGAGGACAGCGCGCCGGGCGATTCTTTCACTTTGCGAACGCGAAACCGGGGGCCTGCCCCTCGAATGCATCCGGGATGACGCGCCCTTCGGGACGCCCCGCCACATCCTCGACGGGAAGTTCGAGCCGGGATCCCGACCGTCCGCCGAAGAACAGGGTGAGCACGGGCGCGGGGTCGCGCTCCGGCACGTACAGGTTGTCCCGGTCGGTACCGGCGACGGTCAGCCGCAGGCGGCTCCCGACACCGATCGCAACCGAGACGGGGTAGAGTTCGAGAGCGGCGGTCATGCGTTCTCCGGGAACGACCTCGAGCAGGTCCTCCTCGGCCTGGGAATGCCAGGCGGGCCCGGCGTGGGGCCGCGGGCTCTCGCTCACCTTCCTGTGGCGCAGGTTCAACCAGCCCTCGGTGACGTACGCGGCGTTGCCGTTCGGCCTGACCTGCTCGAGCGTCACGTGGATGGCGCCGTCGCAGGCCGTGGTGGCGAGTTCGAGGAAGAGCGCGGGCGAGCCCGTGATTTCGACCTCCTCGGTGAACCTGGGGCCGGTGAAGGTCGCGCAGCGCAGCGCCCGGTCATGCAGGTGGGGATGCCGTATGTACTCGTCGTGCAGCATAAAGCGCATGCGCCCGAGGCTGCCGAGTCCCGTTCCGTAGTCGACCGGGTACCCGGCCGTGGTCTCGGGGCCCGCGTTGCGCTCCAGGCTGCCGTCCAGGACGGACGCCAGCGTGCCGCTGGGCGTGTCGTTCAGGAACCATGACTCGCTCTCGACCTCCGGCAGCGGCCAGCCCCGGGCGCTTTTCCAGACGGCCCGGCCCTTGAGGTCGGTTGTCGCGAAAATCACGCCGGGTTCGTCGGCGATGCCGTTGTCGATGCCCTTGAGCCAGTAGTCGAACCAGCGCAACGGCTCCATGGTCGGCAGCACGCCGTGGTTCCAGGGGCCGACGATGATGCGCTTCGGGCCGCTGAGCGCCTCGTAAAGGTCCAGGCACTCGCCGGGAAAGGTCATGTCCCACCAGCCGGTCTGCAGGTACACCGCGGCGCCCGAGCGGCTGATGCGTTCGAACTCGTCGAAGACGTCGCGCAGGGGGCCCAGTTCCGGGAAAGGCGGCGGTGGCGCCCCTTCGGACATGCTGGCGACGTACCAGTCGCTGGTCATGTGCTCGAGCACGCTCAGGTCGTCCGAGCCCGCATAGGCCGGCGCGCGCCCGGCCAGCGCCTCGGCGAACAGGCGTTCACCGTCCGGGCCGTCCACCGGCGCCGCCACGTCCGCCCCGTCCTGGCCCTTGCGCATCTCCGACCAGTCGCGGGCGAACCCGGTCATCGCCAGGCCGCTGTCGACGATGGCGTTCATGATCGACGGCGGAATCTGCGGCACGATGCAGGCGAGGTGCCGGGGCTGGAAGACGGCCGTTGCGAGCTGGATCACGCCTTCCCAGGAGCCGCCGATCATGCCCACCTTGTCCGTCGCCCATTCCTGCTGAGCAATCCAGTCCACTACCTGGGCAATGTCGGCCGCATTGCGCCAGGTCTGGTTGGCGTGGGCGCCGAAGGAAGCGCCCGTGCCTCGGAAGTCGATGCTGACCACGTTGTATCCGTAGTGGATCACCTGCTGGCAGGCGGGCCGCTGTTCATAGGCCGTTATCAGCGCGCCGACCGGGAGATGGGCCGTGAGCTTCGCGTATTTCGGCGCATTGAACTCGTTCTCCTTCTTGTAGTACGCGCGCCGGTAGCCGGTCGCCTGCACGACGGTCGGCCGGGGCCCGTCAAGCGGTTCGCCGTCGAGGGTGGGCAGCAGGATGTCCACGGCGATCCGGCAGCCGTCGTCGACGGGAACGTGCACGGAAGACCGCGAGTAACCGTTCGCGACCTCGCTGGAATAGCCTTCATAGATGTTGATTGTGGATTTCATGCTTTCGAAAAGCGGCTCTCTGACCCAGGTATCCGCCATAGACGCGGCAATCGGTGCACCGCCTCAATGCGTGCAAGGCGTTCGATACGGCGATGCGCGCCTTCCATGCAGCTCGGCGTTCTTTGGCCGGTACGTTGGCTGGCCTCGCCGCGTCTCGTTTTAGCCGAGCACCCGGAGCGCCGTTTCCGGCGCCTTGTCGAGGATCCTGAGCAACGCCCTGGCCGCGCCCGTCGGGCCCCGTTTGCCCTAGTTCCCAGTTCCGGATGGTCTCGTGAGGCACGTCGATGCGCCGCGTGATGTCAGCCCGTCAACGCCCCGGCGTCTGAGTTCGCGCCAGCCTCGATGAGTGTCTTGGCCACGCCGGGCCATTCGCACTCGGTAGCGATAGCCAGCGCCGTGCGTCCGAGCGTGTCGCGGGCCTCGATGTCCGCGCCGTCGGCGAGCAGTCGGCGCAGTGCATCGACGTCGCCAATCGTCGCTGCCGCGTGGAGTTCCGGCTTGCCCATCGCGATCACCGCAGCGTGGGCCGCCAGCGAAGGGATCGGGCAGGCGTAGGCTAGGCCCGGGTGGACCTGCTGCAAAAAGCCCCGCTCGACCAGTGCGTCGAAGAGTGCGGCAGCGCCCGTCCGGTTATCCGGTGCGACTTCGGCGATGAGGTCTGTCGCGACATCCTGCTGGACGGGCTGCGCGGATCGCAGGGCTGCCATTGCGAGACCGGTCCACTTTCTGTTCGCCTCCACGACGCCCGCATACCGCCCGTTGTAGTAGATCGCGCGATTTTCCGCCGCCATCCTCCGCACGGCGTCCAGGTCTGCGGAAGCGAGGGACGCCGGATCGGACGCCGTCGCCAAAACCTCCGCCAAGGCCCGAAGAAATCCGTTGACGTGCATGGGCCATCCCTGGGCATCGCGGAGCAGCGCCTCGCCCCAGCGGTCCGCATCGCCACGCCGGGCCGCTATGCCGAAGTGGTCGAGCCAGCCCGCGAAAAGGTCCAGGGATTCGGCATCCGAAAGGGATTCGAGCAGGTGGATGCACCTGGCCTCGTCGGAGAACCGTGACAGGTTGATGCCCTCCTGTTGCAGATGGCGGTGCAGGTAACCCAAGCCGGCGAACACCGGGAGAATGGGGATGTCGCCAACTTGGCCAAGATGGAGGGATCGCAACGCACTGGCCTGCGGCGTGTGCGGCGCAACCATTTGCGCCTCGTCCACCATCAGGACAACCGGGGCGGGAAAGTCGTCGGCGCGATCCCTGCGCAACAGTCGCCGGGTTTCGGCGGTAGCAACGTCAATCAGGGAATTCGCGGCCTCGTCGCCAGCCACCAAGTGCTTCGCCACAGCCCGCGCTACGATATCCCCCCACTTTTTCAGGACCGGGGAAGGAAGTGACTCGGTGACGGCTTGGAGCAGCTTGTTGGGGTCGGAGAGCGCGTCTATGGTCAGGTTGACGCAAATCGGGTTGTCTGCGGAGGGCTCGCTACGGCCCCACATTTCCCGAAGACGCCGCAGCAGCGCAGTCTTGCCGACCCCGGGCGCACCCTGCACCAGGCGGGTCAGGCCGGGGTCCTCGGCATCCACCGCCCCCGACAGCCACATTTCGTAGGCGAGGCTGGCCGTGTCCTTGATGTCTTCGATCACCGCCTTGCGCCCGACGAAGACCGGCGGCTGCGCACGTGCGCCCAGCCGGGCGAACTTGCTTAGGGCATGGCGTTGGTCCGTCATGGGCAGCCCAAGGGAGCGCTTCGGATTTGTGGACCATTGTACGCTTGCCGATATGCGGGAAACAGGTTGGCCGGTACGACAGAATCGGTCCACAGGAAGCCGCGCCTGTCCACGTCCCGTCCTCCCCCGACGGCGGTTACAGATTCGACTTCAGCACCGTGTTCGAGGCGATGCTGCCGCCGCCGCGCCGGTACTGCTCCCGACGCTGGGCGCGAGATTGTTCAGAGCGATACATTCACCTCGACGCCGATGGTACGCGGCCAGGGACGGATCGGCTCGCCTCCGCTCGGAACGAAGGCGACGAACTGGCTCACCGCGCCGTCTTCGTCGAACAGGTTCTCCGCCGTCACGTAGAGGCTCCACTTGTCCGCTTCGACGCCCGCGCGGGCATTGACCAGGGTTGTCTTGTCGGACCGGAAAACTCCACCGAGAGAACGGTCCTCGCGTTCGGTGATGTGGCTGACCGTACCGAGCGCCGACAGTTGCAGCCCGCGCGCGATCGGCCGCCGGTAGCCCGCCAGGGCGGAGAGCGTCAGGTCCGCCGCCTGAAAGAACGCATCGCCTTTCTCGATGCCGGCGCCCGGAACGTCCGAGGCGTATTCCGTATCGGAGATGTTGGCCGTCAGGCCCAGGGTCAACCCTTCGATGCCCCGGTAGTTCAGGGCGATATCCACGCCCTTCCCGTCAACCGACGCCGCGTTCTGGTTGTTGGACGTGATCACCCCCGGGTTCACCACACGATCGACGTACTGCACGAAGATCTGGTTGTTCTTCCAGTCGAGAACATAGGCTGTGAGTTCCAGATCCAGGTCGCCCTCCAGCAGGCCGAACTTGGCCCCGATCTCGTAGGTGGTCACTTCATCCGGTTCGACGGCCGGAAGAACCCCCTCGAGCCCGTTGGCCACTGCGGTGGCGATTGAGAGCCGGGTATTGAACCCTCCGGCTCGGTAGGCCTGGGCGAAGTTGAAATAGATCAGCGCATCGTCCGTCGGCCGCCAGGCCAGGTTGGCCCGGCCCGTGAACTTGTCGAATTTGCCCGACGGCGTATCGGACGGGTCGAGATTGCTGATTGATCCCCTTTCGTCCGAGGCGTAGCGCCCGCCCAGGGTCAATGCCCAACTCTCCGAGAAGTTGTAGGACACCTCGCCGAAGACGGCCCACTGTTCGACGGAACTGTCGGTGCCGCCGGTGGGCACGAAGAAGGGGTCCGGCGCGCCCGGGAACAGCAGCCCGAACTGAAAATCGGAATACATGTCGTTTTCCAGGTAGATGCCGCCCAGCACCCAGTCGAACGCGCCTTCCTGCACCGATGCGACGTTGACCTCCTGTGCGAACGTCTCCACATCGAACAGCAGGCTGAAAACGCCGACAACGAAGTCGTCGTAGAGCTGCAGCGACTCGTATTCCAGGTACGAGGTGCTGCTCGTGATCCTGTACGAATCCGCTTCGTATTCGAGCACCAGGCCGAACAGGTCGAACTCGTTGTTCGAGACGGCCCATTCATTGCCCCGGGAAACGGTCGGTTGCGTGAAATCGGGCCCGAAGGTCAGGGGATTGGTCAGGAAGAGCGCCGCCCGGCTCACCAGGTTTTTCCGTCGAGAAAGTCCATCACGCCGGGCAGCCAGGCATCGAGCGGCAGATTCATGTGGTCGTAACCGTCGATGACGTTCACTTTCCAGCCCGCGGCCTCGAGCCGTTCCCTGTTCGCGGCGATCGGCTCGGCGATGGGAAACACGTGACCCATCGAAGGGACGCCCACGTCTTCCGACCCGACATAGAGGTACAGCAGCCCGGCCCTGTCCCGCATGAACTCGACGGCTGCTTCCTCGTTCCAGTCGCCGCCGACGATATCGGCATAGAAGTTGGTGTTGGAAGCGATCACCTTCTGAGCGGCCGTTTCGGCCGGCAGGCTGGTCGACTGCGCGCGCGAAGTTTCCAGTATCTCCTCGTAAGGCGCATCCAGAACGGGCCAGCCGCCGATGGCGAGGCCCGCACAGCGTCTGGTTCGACTTGCGACATGGATGCCGAACCCCGCGCCCCAGGAGTATCCCATGGCAACGAAGCGGTCGACGCCGGCGGCGTCTGCCACCGCCACGTAGTCTTGGGCCACCGTTTCGGGTTTGAGATCGCCGGGCAAGGGGCCGGTGCTATCCCCGGTTCCGCGCGGATAGTCCACGTGCAGCACCTGGTATTTTGCCGTGAGCACCTCGATCAGTTCCCTGTTGACCTCCGTGTCTCGACCCGTGGCGCCCAGTTCACGCATGATGCGTTCCCAGCCCTCGGTCCAGGGGTAACCCACCCAGAGGGTCGGCGCATCGGAAGGGCCAAGCAGCCGGTAGTGAATCCGGACACCGTCGTTGGTCTCGGCGAATCCTTCCTTCGTAGCCGGCTCCGCCGTATCGCCGGGGGGCGAGCAGGATACGAGCAGGCCGGTAGCCAATGCGATCGCAAGGCAGTGCAATCGTCCGGTTGATTTCATGGTTTTCCCCCCACTGCTGCGGCAGATGCAACTATACGCCCGGTTGGGCACCGCGTTCCCGTTCGGCGCAGGCCCGAAACCCTGTTGCCGTGAGTTGGCCGGTGAAGTCGCAGATGCGCAATGCGTGCAGCGCGTCCGGCAAGGTCAGGCTCCGTTTCGAATCCGATGGCGCGACAGTCTAATGCGTTATGGGGATAGGACGCCCGGTCCACTTTCGATGTTAGGCGATCGATGATTTGGCCGCCAAGCTGGATGGGCGACAATCCGGTTTCAGCGGCCGGCCGCTACGACCAAACGCGCCCCCGCCACCCCCGCATTCCATCGAGCGCGTCGAATTCAGGGTCTTTGGAAATCAGTTCCCAGCCCATCTCGATCGCGGTTGCGGCGATGAACCGGTCGAACGGATCCCTGTGCGTCCAGTCGAGTGCCCCGGCCCGGGCGGCCACGGCACGCGTGAAGGGAGCCGAAACGGTCTGCTGCTCGGCCAGCAGCACATCCAGATTCGGCACGATCTCGGGCCATTTGCCCAAGCCGGCTTTCCGAACCACCTCGTAGACGCTGATCGGGCTGACGTAGACCGCGTCCGCAGCGAGGATCGCATCCTTCGCACGGCTGCGCAGCCGCGCTGAGTCCATGAGGCTCCAGATCCAGGCGTGAGTGTCCAGCAGGACGTCGCTCAAGACTCGCCTTCCCAGAGAGCCAGCTCGTTCTCGTCCATTGGTTCGTCGAACTCCGGAACGGCGTCGACCAGGTGCGCCAGGGCGTCGAACTGAAACCCGCCCGGCTTCACCGGAACGAGCCGCACCGCCGGCTTGCCCTTTCGTGCAATCACCACGTCGTCGCCGGCCTCGGCCGCGGCGATGAGTTTGGAAAGCTGTGACTTTGCGTCATGGACGTTGACGAGCATCGGATTGTTTCTATATAGCTAGATTAGCTAGTATAGGTGCCGTCCCTCGTTGCGGCAAGCCAGCGACTTGCGGGCTATCTCGGAACACGGTTCATTCGAACCGACGTATACGACCTCCCCGAGGTCCTCGAAGAGAATTTCGACGTCGTCTACACGGCGATGGGCGCGCTGGTCTGGCTGCCTGATCTCGCCCGGTGGGCGCAAGTGGTGGCGCAACACCTGAAACCCGGCGGGCTCTTCTACCTGCTGGATATCCACCCCGCCTCGCAGGTATTCGACGAAACCGTCGAGGTACATGCTCACGAGGACCTGCGTGTCGCGCGCGGCTATTTCCCGGACGCCGCCGGCACGCTGTATCCCGGCAACGCGCCCTCCTACGTCGGCGAGGACATCATCGAAAGTCCGGCGTGGGAGTGGCAGCACAGCCTCGCCGAGATCCTGGGTGCCCTGCTCGACGCTGGGCTGCGGCTCACCTCCTTCGATGAGCACTCGGTGACGATGTTCCGTCAGTTCCCGGGGATGCTGTGCGGCGACGACGGGCTGTGGCGGATGCCGTTTCCCGAGAACCACATTCCCCTGATCTTCACTCTGACGGCGACGAAATAGGGGCGTGCCGCGGTTGCTTCGGTTTCGCGGGATCGTGTTGACGCACGCTGCAAAGGTGGCAAAGTGGCCGTGTAAGCCGACAGGATGCCCGATCCCATGAAAACCAGCCTGCCCAGCCGTAGATCGTTCCTGCAATTCCTCGCGATGCTCGCCGCCGGCGGCCAGGCGCTGTGGCACACCCGGAATGTCCATGCCGCTATCGAAACGGCGAAGGACGCCGCCGCGAGCGCCATGCCCTGGCCGGAAATGACGTACCGGACCCTTGGCCGGACCGGCTACAACGCAAGCCGGCTCGTGTTCGGTTGCGGCGCCGCCCTGTCCCGGCAGCCCCGGGACGAACTGCTCGAACGTGCGTTCGAGGCGGGCGTCAACGTCTACGATGTCGGCACGCGCCGGTACTACGACGACGCCGAGCGCAACATGCGGGGTTTCGTCGCGCGCCACCGCGACGAGATCTTCCTGATATCAAAAGCGTTGACGGGCATCGATGCGGGTCCCGACGACGGGATATCCGTGGCAGAGGCGCGCAAGGCGGCGCAGACATGGACGATCTCGATGGACGAAAGCCTCGCGGAACTCGGCGTCGACCACCTGGACGCATACTACCTGATGGGCGTGAACAATCCGCGGGTGGTTCGCTCTGAGGAAATGCACGAAGCCTTCCTTTCGGCGAAGCGCGCGGGAAAGGTGTCGCACTACGGCGTCAGCACACACGAGAACGCCGCGGGCGTCCTGGAAGCGGCGGCGGAGACCGGTTGGTACAGCCTGGCGATGATCGCCGTCACGCCGGCGGGTTGGTACGACTGGAACAGTCGCAAGCTGCTCGATGGCACCCCTGACATGAAGGCGATCCGTCCGCTGCTCGACAAAGCGAGAGCCGCCGGCATGGGGTTGATCGGCATGAAGGCCGGGCGCCTGCTCGCGGGCCGGCGCTGGCTCGGGCGCGGTGACCCCAAGGCATTCGACGGCCACTACGACGAAAAGCTGCTCCGCTCGCATCTTTCGGACTTTCAGCGCAGCTACGCCTATGTGCTCGAGAACGGCCTCGACGTCGTCAACGCCGACATGCAGAGCTACGCGACATTGCAGGAGAACTTCGCCGCCGCGGCCACGGCGCAGGAATACGTCGCGTAAAACGCTGAGTTCGAACCATGGCCGACCTGTCCGGACCCGCCTGGGACCTGTCCACTGAATATGCCTCGCCCGACGATCCGGCCATCGACGCGGATCTCGCCGAACTCGCACGCCTCCTGGGCGTGATCGAAGGCCGTGGCGGGCTCCTTGCCGACGCCGTTTCGCGCGGCTTCGAATTCGACGACGGACAGCGCGTCGACGCCATCGAGGCGGCGCGCGAGATTCACGCCATGGGGGAAGAGGCCGTCAAGCTCCTTGCGGACCCGGCCACGTACGCCCATTGCCTCCTTTCCGTGGATGCGGGCGACCCGGCCGCACAGGCGCTGCAGGGCCGGCTCAAGTCGGTGGAAGTGCGTTTCAAGACGGTGATGGAGCCGCTGTCCCAGTTCCTGGACCTCGCCCCCGAAGACCTCGTGCAGGAATACCTGGACGACGAGCGCGTGCGCCCGTCCGCCTTTGCCGTGCAGCACTCGCGGCGGCGGCGCCACGAGCTTCTCGGCCTGCGCGAAGAGAACCTGGTCAACGCCCTGGGCCAGGACGGCATCCATGCCTGGGGGATGCTGTACGACAAGCTCGCCGGTACGCTCAAGTGCCGGGTCGGGAGCGACGACAACGAGGGTGAGGAGGTAGGCCTTGCCCAGGCGGCGTCCCGGATGATGTCCACGGACGACGCCGTTCGTGAGGACGCCTGGCGAGCGATCAACCGAACCTGGGACGAGCACGTGCATACCGCCGCCGCGGCCATCAATGCAATCGCCGGCTGGCGGCTCGAGCTGTGCCGGCAGCGCTCCGGGCAGCGGGCCGTGCACTATCTGGACGCGCCCGTGCACGCCAACCGCATCGAACGCGGCACCCTCGAGACGCTGATGGCGGTGGCCTGGGAGTCCAATGCCCTTGCCCGCCGGGCCGCGAAGGCCATGGCCGGGGCCTACCGCAAGCCGCGGATCGGGCCCTGGGACCAGCGCGCTCCCGCGCCCGCCCTGGCCGGCTCCCCGGAAGCGATCGCTTTCGATAACGCGATCGACCTCGTCGCCGGCGCCTACGGCAGCGTGCATCCGGAGATGGGCGACTTCGTCCGCATGATGGCCAGGAACCGCTGGATCGAGGCGACGCAGGGGCCCCGCAAGATGCCCGGCGCCTATTGCACGTCATTCGCGAAGTCGCGGACGCCGCGCGTCTACATGACCTACAGCGGCTCGATGACGGACGTCGCCATCCTCGCCCACGAACTCGGCCACGGCTTCCATCACTGGGTGATGCGCGACCTGCCCGACGCCCAGCGTCGCTACGGCATGTCGGTGGCGGAAACGGCGAGCATCTTCGGCGAGACGGTGGTGCGCGATGCGCTGATGCGCGAGGCGGCCTCGCCGGCCGCTGAACTGGCCGTGGCCTGGGAGGAGGTCTCCGCAACGGTCGGGTTCCTGCTCAACATCCCAACCCGTTTCGAGTTCGAGACCCGCTTCCACGACGCCCGGGCCGAACGGCCGCTGTTGCCGGACGAACTGAAGGCGCTGATGAGCGAAGCATGGACGAAGTGGCACGGCGATGCCCTGTCCGAGCCCGACCCGCTGTTCTGGGTCAACAAGCTGCACTTCTACATCTCTGGGCTGCCCTTCTACAACTTCCCGTACCTGCTCGGCTACCTGTTCAGCCTCGGCGTCTATGCGCGGCGCGAGCAGATGGGCGACGAGTTTTTCGACCGCTACAAGGCGCTGCTGACCGACACGGGCCGCATGACCACGGAGGAACTTGCAGCCCGGCACCTCGACGCCGACATCACGGCACCCGGCTTCTGGCGCGACACCGTGGCTGCGCTCGAGCCTCGCATCGAGAATTTCGAGCGTTTGGTCGCTGAAGCGGTTGCCTGACCAGGGGAAGCACCTGCCTTTCAGGGGCGACACCAAGATGGTGGGTGTGAACGAGTACCATGCCTTGCGGCTGGTCCAAGCCGGAACCCGGCTCGTAAGCCAAATGCTCGAATTCCTCGAATCCACCAGACTCCGCGTCCCGCACGGCCTGCTCCGGTTCCGCCTTGAGCGCATGGAACTGTCGGTCGCCGTCTCCCGTCGGTCAAAACCAATCGGAATGTGCGCGATGAAATGCAGCTTTTCGGACTGGCCCGATGCTCGGGCACAGTCGGGCACGCCGCAGGGGTGCCACTACCGTCCCGGAAACGCCCGCACCCGAATCGTTTCGGCGTCGGCGCGGCCGAGGTCGTCCACGACGCGCACCGTGAATCGTCCTGGCCGTGGGGTCCAGAAGTAGCTCTCGCCAGGGCGGGCGCTGGCGACCAGGCGGTGGTCGACGAACCAGAACATCCTGCGCGCGTCGCCGTCCAGTACGGCCGAGAACGGCACGGTGCCCTCTGCGGCGCCCGGCGCGGCGGCGTGGTAGACGAGCGATTGCTGGGGTGACCGGATGCGCGGCGCCAGTCCCGTGGCCGAGGTTTCGTCCAGCCCGCAATCCGGCAACCAGGGCGGTGGGCGGCGGATGGCGATACCCGCGCGGCGGAAGACATCGTGCAGGTTCGAGGGCCAGAACTCGTAGACGACCCGCTCGGAGTGGCCGTCGGGCTCGCAGCTCCGTAGCCCTGTCCGCCGGTCGATGTCGATGGCCCGGTAGACGGTCGAGACCCGGATAGGCGACACCCCGGGGATGAACCAGGACCGCGTCGTGCGCGGGCAGTGGGGTCCCGGCAGGTCGCCGGTGGTCGCACAGACCTCCACCTGCCGCAGGTTGCGGGCGCCGGGCGCCGGCGACGCGTCCCGCACGGCCCACCAGGGGCGTCCCTCCGCGGGGGATTCACCGTCCCCGGCGGGCGCGGGGAGACTGTCCGCGATGGCGAAGAACAGGGGTGCGGCGGCTTCGCGGCCGACGAGGGCCGGGTTGGCGCTGCCGTCGAAGTTGCCGACCCACACCGCCAGCGCGTAGTGGCCGACGACCCCGACGCTCCAGGCGTCCCGGAAGCCGAACGACGTACCCGTCTTCCAGGCAACGGCCGGCCGTTCGTCGAAACTCCGCACGGGCGCATCGGGCCTCGCGACATCGCGGAGCATGTCCAGCACCAGGAAGCTGGCTTCCTCGCTCAGCAGGCGCGGGGAGCCCGAGGGGCTTGACGTTCGCAAGATTTGCGGTGTGCCCGGGTCGCCTCCGGGCACGACCGTAAAGTCCCGCCAGAGGCCCCCGCCCGCCAGCATCGCGTAAAGCCGCGTCAGCTCCTCCATGGTGATCTCGCTGCCGCCGAGCGCCAGGGCCAGGCCGTAGTCTGCGGCAGGCCGCAGGTTCGTCACCCCCGTACGGTGCAGCCAGTCCCGGAACCGCTCCACGCCGAGATCCGCAAGCAGCTCCACCGCCGGCACGTTGCGGCTGTAGACCAGGGCATCCCGCGCGAACACCGGCCCCAGGAACTCGCGGTCGAAGTTCTCCGGCGTGTACGCGGCGTAGCGGCGCGGCGCGTCCTCGAGCAGGGACATCGGGTGGATCAGGCCCGCGTCCAGCGCCAGCGCGTAGAGCAGCGGCTTGAGCGTCGATCCGGGCGAACGGGGCGCCCGCACGCCGTTCACCTGGCCGGCGATCCCCGTGTCGAAGAACCCCGCCGACCCCACCAGCGCCAGCACCTCCATCCGCCGCGCATCGACCAGCATGGCGGCCGCGTTCACGATGCCGTCCCGGCGGCGCCGCTCCATATGCTCGGCGATGCGCGCCTCCAGCAGGCCCTGCAGGTCGAGATCCAGTGTCGTGCGTATTCGGGAACCGCCGTTATGGGGGACGTGGTCCCGGACGAAATGCGGGGCATGCGACGGCAACCGCGCCGGCGACCGGAACGCGGGTACGAGGCGAGCCCGGGCAACCATCCCCGGGTCGGCATCGCCCGCTCCGGACAGCCACACTTCGAGGAGACGTTCGCGCGCCGCCAGGAGCTCCGCACGACCGCTCGCCCGTACCGGAAACCGGTCGGTCGGGTTCTGCGGAATGACGGCCAGCGCCAGGGCCTCGCCGAGACTGAGCGCGCTCGCCGGCTTGTCGAAATAGATACGGCTGGCGGTGCCCATGCCTTCGATGCTGCCGCCGTAGGGCGCCAGGTTCAGGTACGCCTCGAGGATTTCCGCCTTGCCGTAGTGACGCTCGATCTGCAGTGCGCGGGCGCACTGCACGAGCTTGCCGAACAGGGTGCGTGTGTCCAGGCCGAACCGCAGCCGGGCCAGTTGCATGGTGATCGTCGAGCCGCCGACGACCCGGGTGCGCCGTACGTAGGTCGTCCATGCCGCACGCGCGAGGGCCAGGAGGTCGACGCCGGAGTGGCCGTAGAAGCCCCGGTCCTCGTAGAGAAGCGTCGCCTGCCGGGCCACCGACGCTGTATCGTCGAGTTCGGTGAACAGGCGATAGCGGCCGTCCTGCGCCGGAACGAGCTTGAGCGGACGGCCTTCGCGATCCGTCACCAGGGTCGAGAACGGGATCTCCCCGTAGAGCGCCGGCTTCGGCACCAGGGCCCAGGCAAGCAACGCGAAGGCCAGAAGCGCAAAGAGCGCCGCGAGCGCCCGGAAACGCCACCGGGGCGCGGCGATCACTGGCTTTCCACGACCAGCCGGCCCGCCGTGGAACGGCCGCGTACGCTGCGGTGGTACATGGCGGCGGCGTAGGCGGCGGGCGCCGCGAACTCGCCGGGGTTCGTTGCCTTGACCCGGTAGACGATCTCGACCATCCGCTCGTCGAAGCTGCCGTAATACACCAGCCGGTCCTCGCGTACGTCCAGGTAGTCGCACGACCATCCGCCGTAGTACCTGCGCACGGACTCCGCGACGATCTCGAAGCCTCCCGGCAGCAGGTCCGTGACGGCGACGTTGCCGATCCGCCCCCCCGTGGAACGCACGCGCAGGCGTACCGTCAGTTCGTCCCCGACGCGGACCCGTTCAACGGGTTCCCCCTCCGCGTCGAGGTAGGCGCGGTCCAGCTCGATGCCTTCCGTGATGCGCTCCGAGGGCACCTCGACATCGAACCCCGATTCGCTTGCCGTGTAATAGACGCCGCGGGGCGCCGTACCCGAGATGTCCAGCCGCTCGACTGTCAACGGCAGGGCAGCCCTGGCGAATACCCCCGGCGCCACGTCGACCTTGACGGGACCGTCCGCTGCCCTGGCCGCGATGGCCGGCGGCGACAGCTCGTCGCGCGCTTCGAGGTGCCGGTGAATCGCACCCAGCGCCAGAACCGTGTACGCCGCCGACAAGGTATTGAAGCGGTCCTCGAAAACCGGCTGCACGAGTCGTCGCACGGCATCGCCGTCGAGCCGCGCCAGACGCTCCGGGAAGTGCCGGGCCAGCAGGTAGACGTACAGCGCGTCGCGCCCGAGGCCGGTATCGAAGTCGGTGTCCGGACGCGTCGACTCGCCGCGCCGATAGCCGTCGATCAGGCGCTCCGCCAGGGCATCGTTGCGCAACAGCGCATGACTGGCCGCCATAAGCGCGCTAACGATGTCGCCGCGCCATTGCCCGGCAGCGCCGGCTTCAAGCGACTCCTGAAGGGCATTGAGATAGTTCGTGGTGACCTGGCCGCGCCGCGTCATCAGGTAGATGGCGTAGGCCCGGGTGCGAGCGGCGGCGAGGTCGAGCGCGGCCGTTCCTTGCGAGTCGCCGGCGCTTCTGTCCGAACCGCCGTCGGCTGTCTCCGTGCTGCCGGCAATGCGTTGCAGGTACCCGCCGGAACGCGTGTACAGGTCGTCGGGCACGGGCATCCCCAGTTCCCGGGCGTCGGTGAGGAAGTGCGTGATGTATACCGAGGGAAACGCGGCGGACTCCCGCGATGTCGACCAGAACAGGAAACCGCCGTCGGCGTTCTGGCGCGGGCGCAGGAGCGCGATCGTGTCGCGGAACAGGGTCCGATACTCCTGCCGATCGAGGCCGCTGGACTGCGCCTCGAGCAGGCCCAGTTGCGGAAACGCCTTGCTGACGATCTGCTCCGCGCAGGCGTGCGGAAACGACTCGAGGTAGGCCAGCAGCCCGTCGGCAAGCGCGAGCGGGCTCGCGGAAGCCGTCACGCGCCGGTCCGCGAAGGCCTCGTGCAGCCGCCGCGGCAGGACCACCGAGGTCGTGCCGTCGGCATCGAAGCCGGCATTCACCGTGGTCTGAAATGCACTCGCCGGCCGCACGGACAATGTGGCCCGCCGCTGCACGGACACGTCTTTCACGCGCCCGGCGAACGTCACGGACGCCGCGCCCGGCGCAGCCCCCGCGCGCAGACGGAAGAGCGCCCGTCCCTCGTTTCCCTCGGCCACGGCGACTTCCCGCTCGGACGCCCCGTCCATCGACAGCCGCTGTAACGCCTCGGCAGCGACCGCCACCTGTGCAGCCTCGCCGGATCCCTCGACGTAATTCGCGACACCCACCGCAACGTCGAACGCATCGCCGGGAGAAGCGGCCAGGGGCAGGCTCGGTGTGAGCACGATCTGCCCCCGCACGGTGACGGGCTCCGCCTGCGCACCGAGCCTGGCGGCCGCGACGCCCACCGCCATCACGCGCAACTCGCCGTTGAAGTAGTCCGGGATATCGATGGCCACCTCGCGTTGCCCGGGAACCGCTTCGAGAATGCCCGACCAGTACACCACCGGCGGTTCGGAGCGCCGCCGGAACGGGTTCAGGTTCGCGCGGAGCAGGCGCGCCAGGTCCCCGCGCCCCGGCGCCGACGCCCGGCGCAGCACGTCGTAGTCCGGGAGGATCAGGTCGACCATCTGGTGCGTGTCCACCTGCAGCGCCTTCTTGCGCAGGTAGTTCTCCAGGGGGTCGGGCGTGTCGTAGTCCGCCACCTGTAGGATTCCCTCGTCCACGGCGAAGAGCACGAGCCGCGCGGGTTGCGACGCCGTGTAGCCGACCGTCAGCGCATCCCCCGGACGGACGAGGTCCGGCACCGCGAGGCCGATGTCGAGGCGCCGGGACGCGCGGTCGACGGCGAATGGCGCGACGGCATAGCTCAGGGGGCTGACGAAGATCTCTTCCGAATCGATATCGCGCACGAAGGCCACATTGACATAGGC
>CAZWZH010000149.1:0-11354 GCA_964638775.1 uncultured Pseudomonadales bacterium | reverse complement strand
TCGATGAGCGGTTTGAGAAGGTCGATGAGCGCTTCGCGAAAATCGACGAGCGTTTCTTCGAGATGCAGAAGGAGTTCACCGCGGTGCACAAGGAGTTCGCTGCCGTGCATGCAGGAATTGCACGGCTGGAAGGCCTGATCGAGGGATTGCGCCAAACGCCGGCTTTCGCTTCCGCTCCGCAATCGGCTAGTCAGGCGTAGCGCCCGGATGGGGGTCGCGAACGGCCGTCCACCTCGCGCACCAGTTGCCGGGTCTTGCCGAACGGCTCCCAGGCGATTTCCACGGGGCCGGGCGAGCAGTGCCCCTTGATGCGGACCACCTCGTAGCCGAGGTCGAGGTGACCGGCCAGCAGGCTGTACTGCCGCACCCGTTCAAGTTATGCGAGAATCGCCGGCAGCGCCGGACAGGAGAGCACTCTTTGCCTGTTGCTTACGGTACGATTCCTGATCCAGCGGGATTCCCGAGCCAGGATGCAGCAGGGCTTCAGCGGCGAGTGACCAGCGAGTTGGGGCCAGTCACACTCAGAGAAATCACCGGCGAGAATCTGCACGCCGTCCTCGAACTATCGGTCGCTGACCATCAGCGCAATTCCTATCCCCGCTCCAACGCCTATTCCATCGCCGAAGCGCACTACCCGGCCGATGACGACCCTGTCTGGTTGAGGGCGATCTACGCCGGCGAATCCCCGGTGGGGTTCATGATGACATCGGAAGCCCCGGACAAGGGCAAGTATTTCCTGTGGCGACTGATGATCGATCATCGTTTCCAACGAAGCGGCTATGGAAGTCGTGCCGTACAGCAACTGATCGAACGCATCCTGCAAACTGACAACCCCAAAGTCCTGATCACCAGCCACCTTCAGGAAGACGCGAACGCCGGGCGCTTTTATGAACGGTTGGGCTTCCAGTACACAGGAAAGCTGATTGGCGCAGACGAACCTGAATTGACGCTCACCTTCTAATCGCACCTATTCGCGAAAAGTTCCGGCTGGAACAGCCGAACGTCAGACCGCGGCATTCACCGGTTGGCCACCGGCGGGCAACCGGGGCGTGCCGGATTGACACACACGTACCGGCCGCGCTACGTTACATGTAACACCAGCCACTGCCGGCATCCCTACCATGGCGGACGAAGCCCACTCACCCGGGTCCCGGGACCGGGTACGCAGCCACCGCGCACGAATGCGAGCCGCGGGCTTGCGGCCGATTCAGATCTGGGTGCCTGACACGCGGTCGGCCAGGTTTCGTGCGGAAGCCCACCGCCAGTCCCTCGCGGTCGCGGTAAGCCCCGCTGCCGATCTCGACCAGGCCTTTATCGACGCCGTATCGGACAACGATGCGCAATGAAACGCGGGGAAATCTGGACCGTCTCCGGCAGCGGCTATGCGGGTAAGCCGCGGCCGGCTGTCATCGTTCAGGACAACCGTTTCGACGCGACCGCTTCCGTGACCATCTGCGCATTCACAACAGACGCTACCGAGGCGCCCCTTTTCCGTCTCGCCATCGAACCCGACGGCCAGAACGGACTGCGCCTGTTGTCGCGACTCATGGTGGACAAGATCACAACGGTTCCGAAAAGCCGCCTCGGCGAACGCATCGGCAACTTGCCGGCAGCCGACCTGGTACGCCTGAACCGGGCAATAGCCGTTTTTCTCGGGCTGGCCTGATCGCATTACCCGCCAGGGTTTCCCCTCGTCCTCACGCCGTAGCCGACGCCGCGGATATCGAGCCTGTCGGCATCGGGCTTGTCGATTCGTGGAAACGACACGCGGGCCGGTTTCGATTGGGCTTGAACTGAACGGACCTTTACAAATCGCGGCCGAGCCTCCAGGGTTCGAGCCCGAATCCACCGCAGGCCGTCAGGTTGCAGATTCGGAACGTCAAGGCATTCGTGCGCCTCTCCTGCCTGGGGACAATCACCCTGATGCCCCTGCTGATCCTGCCCGCCATGATCGGCGTGCTCGTGGACGAGGGCGGGATGGCGAAGTCCTTCGCCGGTTGGTCCGAATCGAGCGGCGCCGCTGGCCCGGGTCTGGCGGCGCTTCTGGTCGATGGCGGGCAATACGGTCAGGTGTTCGTGCTGGCGATCGTGCTGTTTGCCCTGGCTACTGCCGGTTTCTCTCTTGCGAGCCGAAGCGCACCCGCACCGTCACGGGTTTCGCATCGTTGAGCCCGGCTAACTCGAATCTGAGAACCGGCAGCCTGGTTAAGGAGTTATCCCCGCGAGCGCGGGAGACACCACGGTGAGGTGGATCGAACGTCTTGCGCGCGCCGCTTGAGGAATTGAGGCAGGCTCACGCCTCGGCGTAACGCTGAATCCGCCGATTGCTCCGGGACATGATCGCCAGCCGCGTGTTGAGCGTGAGTGTCGAAACCCCGAACCCAACGATTAGACCCCACCAAAATCCCGATACCCCCCAGGGTTCGATGCCGAACAGGCCGTACCCCAGAACACTGCCGACGGGGATACCGATGCCCCAGTGGGCAATCAGCACGATGATCATGGGGATGCGCACGTCCTTGTAGCCGCGCAGGCAGCCGATCGCCGTAGTCTGCGTGTCGTCGACGAATTGGTAGAGGGCCAGGATGATCAGCAGCCCGGAGGCGGTCACTAGGACGCCGGTGTTGGTGGTGTAGACGCCGGCGATCGTGTCGCGCAGCAGCAGCAGGACGCTCGCGGCCAGGAATGCGAAGGCGAGCGCGGCGGCGAGCGCGACGTAGGCTGAACGCCGGGCGCCGGGGTTGTCCTTCGCCCCCACGTTGTAGCCCACCCGGATCGTGGCGGCCACACCGAGGGCGACCGGGATCATGGAGGTGATGCTGCCGACGTTGAAGACGATCTGGTGGGCCGCCACCGCCTCGACGCTGATGCGCCCGATGAGCAGCGTCACGATCGAGAAGACGGTTCCCTCGAAGAACATGGTCACGCCGATGGGCAGGCCGAGCTTTACCAGTCGCCAGATGACGGCGAAGTCCGGCAGCGCGAACCGCGAGAACGCACCGGCGCGCTGCACGCGCGAGTAACGGACAATGAAGATCATGACGATGAGCTGCAGCCACATGACGATGGCGGTGGCCACGCCGCAGCCGGCGCCGCCCATCGCGGGTATGCCGAACCCGCCGTACACGAACAGGACATTGAGCGGCAGCTTGAGCGCCAGGCCACCGAAGGACACCACCATCGCCGGCACTGTCCATGACAGTCCTTCGCAGAGATAGCGCAATACGAAGAAGGCCAGGGTCGGCACCACCGCGAAACTCATGTACGTGAGATATTCCGTGGCAACCGGGATGGCCGCTTCATCGATGCCGATGAGGCGATAGCCGGCTTCCCCGAACTGCACCATGAGCGCCATCGTCAAGAGGCCGCCGCCGACCGCGATCCATAGCGCCTGCCGCACCACCGCGCCGCCCCCGGATTCCTTGCCCGCACCATGCATCTGCGAAATCATGGGCGTGACGGCCATCGCCACCCCCGACAGGAGAACCACCGGCGGGAAATAGAAATTGCCTCCCAGCGCCACGCCGGCAAGATCCACCGGGCTCACCCGCCCCGCCATGACCGCATCGATGACGTTGATCCCCATCTGCGAAAGCTGCGTGAGGATGATCGGCACTCCCAGCGTGCCCAGGAACTTGAGATCGGTTACGACGCCCGGCCTGGTGGTCATGGTGGTTCCGATAACGGGTACAGGCGGCAGCAGTCTACACCGTGGGTGTTACACGGGATTCGTAAACCGCCGGTTGGACTCGGGCACCGGGTTCACCTTTGTCCGGTGCCGGAGATCCTCATCACCGTTGCGAAAGTGGCGAGTACCTGAGAATCGAAGCTGACGGGATGCGTGCCGGCTTGTTCACGATGGGACGGTAGCGGCCGAACCGGACGGCGGGGCCGGCGACTGAACTCAGGTAAGCAGCGCCCGCCTCAGGCCGCTGCCAGGTTGCGGCGCAGCCAGGGCACGGTGCGCCCGCCGATCGAGCGGCCCAGCCGCTGTCCCAGATCACTGACTACGTTCAGGACCGCCGCCAGGTCGATACCCGTGTGCATCCCCGCCTGATGCAGCAGGCTCACCAGGTCTTCGGTGGCGAGGTTGCCCGCCGCACCCGGCGCGAAGGGGCAACCGCCCACTCCTCCCGCGGACGAATCGAACCTGCGGATTCCGCATTCCAGCGCCTGCCAGGCGTTGGCGAGCGCCAGCGCCCGGGTGTCGTGCAGGTGCGCGGCGAGACGCGTTGCCCCGAACGCCGCCACCATCCGGCCGAACAGGGCCTTGGCGCGCAAGGGGTTCCCCGCCCCGATGGTGTCGGCAACGATGACCTCGTCGGCCCCCGCATCGAACATCACTGCCGCCAGGCGCTCAATGGTCTCGTCCGGAACCACGCCCTCAAAAGGGCATTCGAACGCCACCGACACGTAGGCGCGCGCGCCAAGCCCATCGGCGCGGGCCTGTTGCAGCACCTCCGCGCACACCGAGGTCGCGGATTCGAGGCTCATGTTGATGTTCTCGCGGTTCATGGTCTCCGTGGCCGAAAGCACCACGCCCACCGAACGGATTCCCGAGGCGCACGCCAGTTCGTATCCCTTTCGATTCGGAACGAGGGCGTGAAAGTCCGCGCGGTCCAGGTCCAGGGCCGCCACGACGTCCGCCGCTCCCGCCATCTTGGGTACAGCCTTCGGGCTCACGAAGCTCGCTACCTCCACCGACGGCAAGCCGGCATTCACCAGCCCGTCGACCAGCGCGGCGCGCTCGGCGGGAGAGAGCGCAACCGGATCGTTCTGCAGACCGTCCCGGGGCGCCACGTCGTTGATGATCACCTTGTCCATGTCGGTTTTGTTACTCTCTCTTGAGCCGGATGCCGCTTAGTGGCTTGTTAGCCGCATGCTTGGACAACTTTGAGTGTGAGTACTGTTCAGACGGCAGATTGTATACATTTTGCGACTTCAGACGAAGCCTCCCGCCGAGCTCGCCGCAACTCCGCCGAGGCCGGCCGGAGCAAACTCCCCGTTCACTATTACTGCTGAAATTCTTCCCTAAGCGCGGTCGGCGGCGCACGACCATTCAAAGCTCCCCATGCGGCCTGTCTGCGGCAGACAACTCCACACACATTGTATGCAATCTGACCTCAACCGGGTATAGTCCCGAGCTTCCCTCAAGGGCTCGCCGGTCAGGCGTTCACGTTCAGGAGGCAACCGGTTTGCACCTGCTAAGAGCCGGCACAGTTACGGTCAGCGACCTTGGACGCAGCCGCCGTCTTTACGAGCGGTGGTTGGACTACGAAACGATCGAACAGGCCGGGGTCGCGGCACAATTGGCCGCAAGCTGGGGCGCCCCGGGGGCAGCCGGCGCTCCATACGCCCTTCTGCAACCCGCGTCGAAGGCCGGAATTTATCTGCGGCTGGTAGAAGCGCCGGCAGTGCCCGGATTCGTCCCGCTCGTCACCTACGGGTGGGCAGCCCTGGAATTCTGTGTGCGCGACGTGCTGGCGGTCAACGAGCGCCTGCTCGAGTCGCCGTTCGAGATCATCGGCCCGCCGCGCCGCATCGAGGGCCTCGATGCCATCTTCCCCATGCAGGTGCAGGGCCCGGACGGCGAGATCTGCTACTTCACCCAGATCAACAGCGACCTGTCCGGAATGAGGCTGCCCAGGGCACGGAGCTTCATCGACCACCTGTTCATCAATGTGCTGGCGTCGAGCGACATGCGCGCGTCACAGCAGTGGATGGTCCGTCACCTCGGTTTCCGCATCGGCCGGGAATCGATGGAGATCGTCTACACCATGCTCGCCCGGGCATTCGGCACGCCGATAGATCGGCTTTACACCATATCGACCATGGTCCATGACAAGGACGTGTTCCTGGAGGTGGACCAGATGCCGGCCGCCGCCGCACCGCGAACGAAACACGACGGCCTGCTGCCGCCGGGAGTCGCCATCACCACCTTCCGGGTGCCCGACCTCGATGCCGTCAGCGCACCCTCGCTCGCCGGGCCGCGGGTCCACGACAGCAGGCTGTACCACGGACAACGCAGCATGACGGTAACCGACCCGGACGGCACCTTGTTCGAGTTGGTGGAGGCCGACTAGCTGGCGTAATCCTCCATGCTCAGGTTCATCCGGTAGTGGAACCGCTCCGGGTGATACTGGCAGTGCAAGAGGTCGACCACGTCGCCGTTGTCGTCGAAGGAGTGCCGCACCAGGGTCAGCACCGGGTCGCCCGGCACCATCTGCAACTGTTCCGCCACCAGCGGCGAGGCTGCCGAGGCGCTCAGGTACTGCTCGATGCGGCTGATGCGGTGGCCGTTCTCGGCCATGATGTCGAAACGCGTGCGGCGTTCGATGTTCTTCGCCGTGAACCCCGCATTGATGCCCCGGGTCCAGCTTTCGTAGTAGGCGAACGGCGCCCGGTCTTCGCTGGAGCGCACCCGGGTGACGTAGTGCACCTGCTCGTCTTCCGGCAGGCGCAGGTCGTCGACCACGGTGGGCGGGGGCAGGCTCTTCTCGATGTGCAGAACCTTGACTATGGTGGTTCTGGACATGCTGGCCAGTTTCTCCAGCATGCCCACCAGGGGCGCCTCCACGTCCGAGACCGAGGGTTCGTAGATCACGTGGCTGCCCCGGCCGCGCTGGCGCTTGATGAGGTCGTCGGCGACGAGCAGGTCCATGACCCGCTTGGCCGTCACCCGCGAGACGCCGAAGCCTTCCGCGAGTTCCGCTTCGGTGGGCAGCTTGGCGCCATAGGCCAGGGTGCCGGAGAGAATCCGCCGTTTCAGCAACTGGTAGAGCTGGTGGTACAGCGGAATGGGGCCTTCCGCGCGCAGCGAAGCGAGTTCCATCGGCGTGAACAGTTGACCGATCTTGCGCATCAGGCGATCCCTTTGGCCGGGCTGCGGCGTCGGGCTAGTTTAGCCGCCGACTTCAATCAGCGGGAAGGCCCAAGGCGCCAGGATTGATGCGCCCGTCCGGGTCCAGAAGCCGTTTCAGTGCGCTCATCAGCCTCCGCGGGGTGTCTTGCAGCCCTTCCGGGTACGGATAGCGCCGCCCGATCTGCAGATGAACGGCGCCCATGTCCCTGAAAAGGGCGATCAGTTCGTCGCGCATCCGGATGACCTCGCCGCGGGCTGCCAGGTCCTCCGGAAAGTGATTGACCTTGCGCAGCACGGCGGCCTCGACGCTGTGCCGGTGCAGCGCGTTGAGCTGATCGGGCCAGTAGAACACCGGTTCCACCACGAAGCAGTTGGTGTCGGCGTAGGTGAACAAGGTGCCGTGCAGGATGTCGTGCCGCTCCATTTCGCTGCGGTTTTCCTCGAACAGTGCTTCCACCGCCTCATAGGCGGCCACCGCCTTGGAGTGAGGGAACAGGCCATGCACCGGCAGCCACCGCTCGCCGGCCGGGCCGATCATCGAATTCAGGGGGCCGAACGGATTCGCCCGGGCAATCTTGGGGATGCTGTTCTCGATCTGGCGGCCGCCCCGGGCGGTACAGGCCGCGCGGATGCGCTCTGCCGATTCGTCCGCTGCCGCCTGGGTCGCCTCCTCGACCATGAAGTGCACGGAGTAGTCGACGTCCTTCATGAAACGACGGCCGGCAACGGCCACCTTGACGCCTTCCCGGAGCCCGCCGAGCACGCTGCGCTGACCGGAGACGACATTGCCGAGCGCCTTCGCATCGGCAAGCAGCGATTCGCGCTTCATGCGCTGTGCCCGCATCACGGGGTCGAAGGCGAAACAGGCGTCCGCGAGACGCTGCCTGGACACCTCGGACATGGCGTTCATGAGTGGCGCATGGGTGGAGAAGTCGAAACTCACCGATGCCCGACCGTCGCCCACGGGCAACAGCTTGAGCGTCGCCTCGGTCTTGATCCCCAACGCCCCCACATCGCAGGTGAAAAGCCCGGTCAGATCCGGCCCGTAGTGGCGGAAGAAGGGGTTGGAATGAATCTGCGCGCCTGCACCGGTTCGCAATCGTTCACCGTTGGCCAGCACGACCTCGAACCCGATGACGGAGTCGACGGCGCAGCCATGACGGGCACTGCCCCAGAACAGGCTGTTCTGCGAGAGACCGCCCCCCACCGTTGCCCGGCGACCCGAGAGCGTACCCCAGAACGGCGTGCGCAATCCCAGGGGCGTCAGGGTTTCGCTCAGCTTTCGCCAGGTGCAGCCCGCCTGCACGGTGACATACATGTCCTCGGCATTGACCTCGACCACCTCGTCCATCCGCGCCATGTCCAGGCACAGGGTGCGCCCGCCGGGGCAGACGTAGCCGCTGCTGTAGGACATCCCGCCGCCGCGGGGCGCAATGACCAGGTCCTGTTCCCGGGCGAAGTCCACCGTTTTGACGACATCGTCCGTACAGGCCGGCCGCACAACCGCCAGCACGGGTTGCGCGTCACCGGAGATGTCCTGACCATAGAGTTCGCGCGTCTCGGCATCGAGCGCGACAGCCCCGGCGCCGAGGCTGTCGACCAGCCGTGAAAGAAGGGATTCGTCAATGGTGGCCGATGATTGCAAACGCACCTCCCGGCTGCGCTCGAACACGCGGAATCGCAATCCAATGCGCCCGGCACATCAGTATAACCGTTCAGTTGCTATTGACATATCAATATGGTTTTATCGGCTGCAACTGCCTGTCCGGGTGCGCTGATGCCCGTCATGCAAACCTCCGACCTGACGCCACGGGAATACTGGGCCGAGGTCAAGTCCAATCCCAACAGAACCCGCTTCGGCTTCGGCGAGAAGGCGGCGCTGATCAACATCGACCTTCAGCGTGCCTATACCGACCTGGAGCAATTCCCCACCGCCTATCAGACGGACCCGCTCCAGATCGACTATATCAACCGCCTGTCGGCGCTCGCACGCGAGCGGAACATGCCCGTGATCTGGACCTATGTGGCCTACATGGAAAACGCCGACGATGCCGGAGTCTGGGGAACCCGCACCAACACGGAGAATTCCCTGCAGAACATCAAGGCCGGCGATACCCGGTCCGAACTGGATCCCCGGCTTCAGGTCGACCGCGCCCGGGATGCCGTCGTCAACAAACGCATGGCGAGCGTGTTTCACGACAGCCTGATCCCGTCGCTGTTGGTGTGGCACAAGGTGGACACGGTGATACTCACCGGCGGCAGCACCTCGGGTTGCGTGAGGGCTTCGGCGGTGGGCTCACTGTCCGGCGGCTATCGCACGATCGTTCCCGAGGAATGCGTGGCCGACAAGCACGAGATTCCCCATTTCGCCAACCTCTGCGACATGATGCTCAAGTACGCCGACGTGGAGCCTTTCGAGACGGTAGCAGCCTGGCTGGAAAACCACCCCGGCTGCCCGCCCATTCGCGAGGCGCGCGGCGTCGATTTCTGAACGGATCGAATGCGCGAAGACCTGGGCCTATACGACTACCGCCCCTGGGACGAGCGCCTGCCGATCCGCTGGCCGAACGGCGCCAGGCTCGCCTTCTGGGTGGCGCCCAACATAGAGTTTTACGAACTGGAACCCCCGGCCAATCCGCAGCGCAAGGCCTGGCCGCGCCCCATCCCGGACATACAGGGCTACGGTACTCGGGACTACGGCAACCGCGTGGGCCACATGCGCATGATGGAACTGCTCGACACCTACGGGGTGCGCGGCTCCATCAGCCTGTCCGTCGCGCTCTGCGAACATCACCCGGAAATCATCGATCTCTGCGCGGAGCGGAACTGGGAATTCTTCAGCCACGGCATCTACAACACCCGCTACGTCTACGGCATGGATGAAGACCAGGAGAGGAGCGTCATCGAGGACTCGGTGCGCACCATCGCGAAACACACGGGCCAGCAATGCGCCGGCTACCTGGCGCCGGCGCTGACGCACACCGAGCGCACGCTGGACCTCTTCAGCGAAGCCGGCGGCCTGTACACCTGCGACCTCTTTCACGACGACCAGCCCACGCCGGTCAAGGTGCGCTCCGGCAAGCCATTCGTCTCCGTGCCCTATTCCCTCGAACTCAACGACACCATCGTCTACGTGATGAACCGGGTGGAGCCCCGGCGCTACGGGGAAATGATCAGGCAGGCGTTCGACCGGCTGTACCGGGAGGGCGAACAGGGCGGCACCGTCATGTGCGTGCCCCTGCACGCCTACCAGGTGGCCCATCCGCACCGCATTCGCGCCTTCGAGGAAGCGCTGGCCTACATCACCGGCCACTCCGGAGTGTGGGTGACCACCGCACGGGAAATCGCCCAGTACTACGTGGAGCACTACTACGACCAGGCCGTTGCCACATGGGGCACCGCATAGATGCCGCTCGACCCGGACTACCTGAAATACCCCCACCGCCATTACGGCATGGACCACGACAACTACGAATGGTCGATGCTGGCCCGGCGCAATCCGGTCACGTGGCCGGGCGGCGCCAGGGTCGCGCTCTGGGTGAACCTGGCGGTGCAGTTCTTTCCGCTCAACCAGAGCGGCAGGCCCTTCCGGCCCCCCGGCGGCATGAGCACGCCCTATCCAGACCTGCGCCACTTCACGCTGCGCGACTACGGCAACCGGGTCGGCCTGTATCGCTGCCTGAAAGCCCTGGACGCAGCGGCGATCACACCGACGTTCTCCGTCAACGCGGCAATCGCCGAGAGGTATCCGCAACTGCTGGACCGGCTCAACCGGAGCGGCAACGAGATACTGGCCAGTTCCTGGCACATGGACACGTTGCACCATGGCGAGTTGCCCAGGGACGAAGAGGAGGAACTGGTGCAGCGTTCGCTGGAGAGGTTGCGCGCCGCCGTGGACACACCGGTGGTCGGCTGGCTGAGCCCGGGACGCTCGCAGAGCGGCAACACCCCCGATCTTCTAGCCGCCGCGGGGATCCGCTACATGGGCGACTGGATCAACGACGAACTGCCGTACCCGTTCACGACTTCGCACGGGGAGTTGATCGCGCTGCCCCTGTCACTGGAACTCGACGATCGGTTCATTATTCAGAACAACCTGCATTCCGAGTGGGAGTACGCCGACCAGGTGAAGGACGCCTGCGACTACCTACTCGCCGAGGCTGAAACCACCGGCCAGGGCCGCCTGCTCGCCCTCTCCATCCACCCCTGGCTGATGGGCCAGCCGCATCGCGTCGCCGCCCTGGAATCGGCCCTTCTGCACATCTCCGGAAAACCGGGCATCTGGTCCGCCCCGGCCTGCGAGATCGTGGCGGCCTGGGAGCGGCAGCGGGTTTGACGGCCGGGCCGTTCAGGCTGCTAGCCCGGATTATTCCTGAACAGATAAAACAAAAGCCCGTCGTTGTGCGAAAATGATGTTTGCCAACAACCACTTACTCGCACCGAGGGCTTTTGCATGGCACACCATACCACCAAACAGAGTGTTCTGTTCGAG
>CAZWZH010000148.1:0-14102 GCA_964638775.1 uncultured Pseudomonadales bacterium | reverse complement strand
GTGTTGCGCACCATGAACTCTTTCAGGATGTCGTTCTGGATGGTGCCGGAGAGGCCCTTCGCGGCGACGCCCTGTTCTTCGGCTGCGACGATGTAGCCCGCGAGCACCGGCAGCACGGCGCCGTTCATGGTCATGGACACGCTCATCGCATCCAGCGGAATGCCGTCGAAGAGGATTTTCATGTCCTCGACGGAATCGATGGCAACGCCCGCCTTGCCCACGTCGCCGCGCACCCGGGGATGATCCGAATCGTAGCCGCGGTGCGTGGCCAGGTCGAAGGCGACGGAGAGCCTCTTCTGCACCTGGGCCAGGTTGTACCGGTAGAAGCGGTTCGATTCCTGGGCGGTGGAGAAGCCGGCGTACTGGCGGATCGTCCAGGGCCGGTTGGTGTACATGGTGGCCCGGGGACCGCGCACGAAAGGCGCGAACCCGGGCATGGTGTTCACGTGCTCGAATCCTTCGAGGTCTTCCAGCGTGTAGAGCGGCTTGATCGCAATGCCCTCCGGGCTCAACCAGGAGAGGTCTTCCAGGGGCTTGCCGCGCAGTTCCCTGCGGGCGAGTTCGTCCCACGCGTCCTTGCTGAATTCAGTCATCGATGATGGTCGCTGCGTTTTTGCCGACGATTATATCAAGTGGCGCCGGGAGCCTGATGAAGGGACAAAGTCCTACACAACGGCGGGAAAACAGCCCCTTGACAGCCTGCTTCACGACTCCACAATGAACTTGGTCGGCGGTACAGATCATGCCAACCAGCACTAACTCGAATGCCATGCCGGGAAAGGCCCGGGAGCAATCAACGCGCAACGGCGAACTGGGTGTTGTCACCTGCGAAAACGGCGCGGAGATCAATCTGGCGCCCCTGAACGGGCTCTGGACCCAGGACCAGTACCTGAGGTTGACGGAGCACACCCGGCTGCTGATCGAGTTCACGGACGGTTGTATCGAGGTCCTGCCCATGCCGACCGACCGGCACCAGGCTATTTCCAAGTTCCTGTTTGTGGCGCTGCTGCCGTTCGAGCAGAAACTTGGCGGCGCATTGCGTTTTGCGGCGTTGCGCATGCGCGTTCGCGACGGAAAGTTCCGGGAGCCCGACCTGCTCCTGTTGCTCGATGCGAACGACAGCCGCCGCCGGAACGATTTCTGGAGCGGGGCGGATCTCGTCATGGAGTTCGTCAGCCCCGACAACCCGGACCGGGACATCCGGATCAAGCCGCTGGACTACGCGGAAGCGCGCATACCGGAATACTGGATCGTCAACCCGATGGACGAGACCGTGACCGTACTCGTTCTCGAGGACGACGCCTACACCGAACACGGCCGATTCCGGCGCGGGCAGCGTGCGGACTCGGTTCTTCTGAGCGGCTTTTCCGTGGATGTGGGAGAGGTCTTCGACGCAGATTGAAGTGTACCGGATTGGTCGACCGCCCCGCTTGGTGATAGCCTCAGCCTGAAAGACCGCTCGCTGACGATTAAGGCCGAACCATGCCTCTCGATACCGAAATTCAAGCCATCCTCGACCTCTTCGAATCCATGGGTGTCCCGGATTTCTGGACGATGACTCCCGAGGAGGCGCGCAACTTTCAGCTCGCGCCGCCACCCGAAGTCCCCACTCCGGTCGGGGGCGAAGTGGTGGACAGGACGCTTTCAGGATCGGAGACCGACATACCGGTGCGGATTTACCGCCCGGGCGGCGAAAGGACGGGCGTCGTCATGTATTTTCACGGCGGCGGCTGGGTCATCGGCGGCCTCGAAAGTCACGACGAGACCAGCCGTCATATCTGCGCCGGATCCGGGCAGACGGTGGTTTCGGTGGAGTACCGGCTGGCGCCGGAAACTCGGTATCCGGGCGCCGTCACCGACTGCTTCGATGCCACCGCCTGGGTGGCGGCCAATGCCGATGAGCTGGGCGTGGATGCCGGGCGGCTGGCCGTGGCCGGCGACAGCGCCGGCGGCAATCTCGCGGCCGCGGTGGCGCAGATGGCCAGGGACCGGGGCGGCCCCGCCATCGCGTTCCAGCTACTGATCTACCCCGTCACCGATGCAGATTTCGATACGCCGTCGTGCCTCGAGAACGCCGAAGGCTATTTCCTCACCCGCAAGTCCATGCAGTGGTTCTGGGACCATTACGCACCGGACCTGGAGCGCCGCAAGGAGCCCTATGCCGCGCCCTTGCTGGGCAACCTGGAAGGGCTGCCCCCTGCCCTTGTGCAGACAGCGGAATTCGATCCCCTGCGCGATGAAGGCGAGGCCTATGCGGAGGCGCTCCGCGTGGCGGGCTGCGAGGTGGAACTGACCCGCTACGATGGCTTGATTCACGGATACTTCGGGATGCAGGCGGCCGTGGCGGCGTCGCGCAGGGCGATGCGGCAGGCCTGCGGTGCACTTGCGCAACATCTTGGTTGAGCGCTTCTTGAATTCCCCCTGAAGAGAACCGCGCGTGCCTGAATTCAGCTTCGAGACCATCTTCACCCCGGAGATCGTCGCCAACCCCTACCCCCTGTACCGCCAGCTCCGGGAAACCAGCCCGGCGCTGCCGTTGCCGGAGCACAACCTGCTGGTGCTGTCCAGCTACGAACACTGTCAGGCGGCAGTGCGCCACAGGCAACTCGGCCACATCGAAGACCCCCGGATGACGGAGGAACAGCTTGCCCAGAGGCGCGCCAATCCGGCGATAGACAGTCTGCAGCACATGATGCTCTTTCAGAATCCGCCGGACCACACGCGCCTGCGGGGACTGGTCGTCAAGGCATTCGATGCAAGGCGCGTTGAGGCCATGCGCGCTCGCGTCACGGCGATTGCCGAGAATCTCGTGTCTGCCTTCGTCGACCGGGGGCAGGGCGACCTGGTCAGCCTGTTCCTGCACCCGCTGCCGGTCATCGTGATCTGCGACATGCTGGGCATTCCGGAGCGGGACCGGTCCGGGTTCATTGCGGGCGGACGGGTGCGCGGCCGGCTGATCGACCCGACGCCCATGACGCCTGACGAACTCGAGGAGGCCAACCGGGGCATGCTCGAAAGCCAGGCCTATTTCGAGGGCCTTTGCCAGGAACGGCGGGTGAACCCCTCGGACGACCTGATCACCGCATTGGTGGAGAGCGAAACGGAGCACGGCAAGCTCACCAAGGACGAGCTTACCGCCAACATTCAGTTGCTGTTTGCCGCCGGCCACGAGACGACGGTGAACCTGATGGGCAATGCCTTGCTGGCGCTGTACCGGAACCCGGACCAGCTCGACCTGTTGAAAGACGACCCCGGACTCATGCCGCAGGCGGTGGAAGAGTTCCTGCGCTACGACAGTTCCGTGCAGCTCACCGGCCGCGGGGCGCTTTCAGACACGGAAGTTGCGGGCATGCCAATCGCCAGGGGCACCCAGGTTATTGCTCTGCTCGCCGCTGCCAACCGCGACCCGGCCGTGTTCGACCGGCCGGACGAACTCGACGTCACCCGCAAAGGGATCCGGCCTCTCTCGTTCGGTGGCGGCGTCCACTATTGCCTTGGTGCGCAACTCGCGCGGCTCGAAGCGGCAGAGGCGTTGAAAGTCCTCTTCCATCGCCTGCCCGGCCTGGCCCTGGGCGATGTCGAGAACCCGGTCTGGAAACGCACCATCACCCTGCGTGGCGTGATTGCCCTCCCTGCAACCTGGTGAGCAGGGCGCGCCGGTGCGCTGACTCGAAAATGTAAACCCCCGCATGCGAACTCGCTGTCAGGTGCCCACGGTCCCCAAGAAGCCCAAAAAGTGAAAATAGTATGGAATCGTTCAGCCTAACCTCTTGATGTCACTTGTGATTTTTCCAAGGGTCTCCGCGGGCCCCCGAAACCGTCTTTTTTTCTCCCTGATTTTTCGGCATTCTAGGAAGCCTCACTAGTCGGCGCTGTATGTAAATACAGTGTATTTCTCTTCGGCAGGGCGAACGCACGAACATGGAGCGCCGGCTAGTTGAGGCCAACCTCACCGCCCCGTTTTCACGTCTTTCCAGTAGCGCTTGGTGGCCGTTTTTTCTTTTTGTTTACAGGGCCTTAGGATCTGGCAACCGGTCTGGCCAGGGAAAGGCCGCGTCGGCAACGGCGATGAAATCCGGGTTCAGGAAGTTCCGCTTGTTGTAGGCGATGGGCTGTCCGTCGAGGCGCCAGACCGCGCCGCCCGCGGCGGCCAGAACGGCGTGGGCAGCGGCGATGTCCCACTCGGACGTGGGGCCCAGCCGCGGGTACAGATCGGCGCCGCCGTCGGCGAGCATGCACAGCTTCAGCGAACTGCCCATAGCCCGCCGCTCCACACCCGGAAAGGTCCCGGCCAGGGCAGCCAGGTAACGCTCCAGCCGGTCATTTCCGTGACTGCGGCTCGCCACCACCGTCAGGGGCCGGTCAGCGCCCATCGGACGCCCGCCGATTTGCCGGATCGTTCCGTTCTCATGGCATTCCGCCCGCCCGGAGGCGACACATCCCAGGTAGACCTGCCCCCGCACAGGCACGCCCACCAGGCCGAAACGGGGCTCTCCCTCCTCGATCAACGCGATGTTGACGGTGAACTGGCCGTTCCGGTCCACGAATTCCCGGGTTCCGTCCAGGGGGTCGACCAGCCAGTAGCGCTGCCAGCGCTGCCGCTCATCGAAGGGCGGCGGTTCCGATTCCTCCGACAGCAGGGGCGTTTCCGGGGTCAGGCTCGCCAACGCCGCGGCGATGACATCATGGGCCGCGAGATCCGCCCCGGTCAGTGGCGATGCATCGGACTTTGTGCGCACCTCGAAGTCCGACTCATAGACGTTGAGGATCGCCGCGCCGGCCCGCAGGGTCATGTCGAGAAGTGGGGCGATCAGATCTTCGGGCAAAGGAGAGGGCGGTGCGCTCGACATTGGCAAGGGCGTCCGGTGAGATGGGGGGCGCGACTATAACAGGCGGCCGCGTGCGCATCCGCGCCCGCAGCGGGAAGTTGGTGATGGATGCGGGGTGGATTGACGGCAGCGAAGTGGTATACCTGTATCGATGATCGACTGGCAATGCATCGACACCGTGCTGCTCGACATGGACGGCACACTGCTCGACCTCAAGTACGACAACACCCTGTGGAACCGGGTCGTGCCTGACCGGTACTGTGCCGACCGGCCGTCCGCAACGGAGGGAACCCGGCAGGAACTGTTGCAGCACATGATGGACAAGCGCCATACCCTCGAGTTCTATTGCCTGGACTACTGGGCGAGCTATACGGGCCTCGAAATCCTGCCGCTACACCATGAACTGGCCCACCTGATCCAGTACCGGCCAGGCGCCGAGTCGTTTCTCGACTGGCTGGAACGCGAACGCGTGCGCAGGATTCTCGTCACCAACGCCCACCGCGACAGCCTCTCCGTGAAGAACGCTTACTCCGGCCTGTGCCACGCCATGCACGCCACCATCTCGTCGCACGACTATGGCCACCCCAAGGAAACGGAGGCTTTCTGGGAGCGGCTCGCGGAAAACCACCCTTTCGATGCCAGCCGGACGCTGCTCATCGACGACAGCAGGCAAGTACTCGATGCCGCCGCCGCATACGGCATCGAGCACCTGCTGACAGTGCGGCAGCCGGACTCCGCCCGCCCCGGCCGGGAGCACTTGGCCTTTCCCGCGTTCAACAATTTCGGCGAGCTGTTGCCTCGCGACTGACCTCAAATTCACTCGGCGCCCGAACGTGGGAAATGCTCCACGAAAGTCGGGGACCTGGCGCGCCGGAACGCAGACGCGCAAGGAATAGATACCTGCTCTCGGCGCCCAATGAAGGGAATCGATTCACGCGAGTGCTGCCTCGCATCTGGCGACGGAACTCCGGGTTTGCGAATACCGCATTGACGCGTTGTCCCACCTCTGAAACCATGTCGCCTGCGAGACAGGACACCGGCATGTGCGCCGTTCCCTCGATTCTGGCTGGTTCGGCCGCCGGAGGGCTCTGGCACAATGGTTGAACGCAGGGGGACCGCATCAATTAATGGCCGCTCAAATCAATAGTACATCGCGCCCCGACATTCAATCCGAACTTTCCCCTCCGAGACTCGCCGAACTGGCAGTGACTCGCGGTGAGGGCCGGTTCGCGAGCAACGGCGCCATCGTGGTCGAAACCGGCAAGCGCACCGGCCGCTCCCCGAAAGACCGGTTCATCGTCGACGAACCCTCAACGTCGGACGCCATCGACTGGGGCGTCATCAACCAGCCCATTGCACCGGCGGTGTTCGATGCGCTCTGGGACCGGGTGCACCTGCACCTGGAACGCTCCGGGCGCTTTGTCTCGTATCTGCACGTCGGTGCCGACCCCGAGCACTACCTGCCCGTTGAAGTGACGACGGAGTACGCCTGGCATGCGCTCTTCGGCCAGGCGCTGTTCATCACGCCGGACCACTACAACCCGCACAACAAGGAAGTCTGGCAGGTGGCGAGCGCGCCGGATTTCGTCTGCCGCCCGGCCCGGGACGGCACGGCCAGCGACGCCACGGTGATGATCAACTTCGCGGCGCGCAGGGTTTTGCTGGCCGGCATGCGCTACGCCGGCGAACTCAAGAAATCCATGTTCAGCGTGCTCAATTTCCTGCTCCCCGAAAAAGACGTGCTGCCCATGCACTGCTCGGCGAACATGGGTGGGGAGGGCGACGTGTCCCTGTTCTTCGGCCTCTCGGGCACGGGCAAGACGACGCTTTCGGCAGACCCTGACCGTTTCCTGATCGGCGATGACGAGCACGGCTGGGGCAAGGGCACGGTCTTCAATTTCGAGGGCGGCTGCTACGCGAAATGCATCGACCTCACCCGGGAGAACGAGCCGGTGATCTTCGATGCGATCGGCTTCGGCGCCATCGTCGAGAACGTCGTTATCGATCCCGATACCCGACAGCCCGACTATTCCGACGGCTCCCTCACCGAAAACACCCGCGCCTGCTACCCCCGGTCGAACATCGAGCTCAAGGTCCCTGAAAACCGGGCCGGCGAGCCGAACAACGTGATATTCCTGACCTGCGATGTCAGCGGGGTGCTGCCGCCGGTTTCAATATTGGGAAAGGAGGCCGCCGCCTATCACTTTCTTTCGGGCTACACAGCCGCGGTAGGTTCGACGGTGGTGGGTTCGACGGAAGCCTATCAGGCGACGTTTTCCACCTGTTTCGGCGCCGCCTTCTTTCCCCGGCCGGCAGGGGTGTACGCAGACTTGCTCATCCGCCGGATCGAGGACTTCGGGTCCAGGGTTTTCCTGGTCAATACCGGCTGGACCGGCGGCGGATACGGTGTCGGCGAGCGCTTCAGGATACCCGTTACCCGGGCCATCATCGCCGCCGTCCAGAACGGCAGCCTGGACAACGCCGCCAAGAAGCGCCTGCGCGGTTTCAACCTGGACATACCCGAAGCGGTTCCAGGCGTCGACAGCGCCCTGCTCAATCCGCGCGATACCTGGGCGGACAAGGACGCCTACGATGCCGCCGCGCGAATCCTGATCGCGAAGTTTGCGGAAAACTTCAGCAAGTTCGACGTAGACCCCGCCATTGTCGCCGCGGGGCCGTCGGTCGATTATTAGCAAGTTTCTCCCCGCAGCCGTCGCGCTGACATGCAAGGAACAACGCCGAATCTCGGGAAAGAGTTCGCCTGCGGCGCTTTCATTTCGGCGCGTTAAGCTCGTCCGAAAACCTTGAATACAGCAGAGTGCCTTGCGTCCAGCAAAAAAAGAGGCCGTGCGCCGAAATGGAAGCGCCGCATGCGAACTCGCTGTTTAGATTGATGATACTATGTAAAATGGAATATTCTTTAGAATCAAAGAGTTGCAATTTGGCCCATGAAAGCCTGTCCGGCTGAATCCTTCGGGTATTCGCTGCCGCCACGAGAGGCATTTTCAACATGAGCATCAAGCGGCTCAAGATCCCGTCATCGATCCTTGCGGCGCTGCGCGAAAGCTGCGGCGAACTCACCGGCATCCGGCGAGGCATCGAGAAGGAGAGCCTGCGGGTCGCTCCCGACGGCAACCTGTCAACGCGCAACCATCCGCACGAGCTCGGTTCGCCCCTGACCCACCCCAACATCACCACCGACTTCTCGGAAGCGCAACTTGAACTGATCACCGGGGTTCACGCCACGCCGGAAGCCTGCATCCGCCAGCTTCACGCCGTCCACCGGTATGTGTATTCCTGCCTGGACGACGAGCTGCTGTGGGTAGCGTCCATGCCCTGTTTCGTGGGCGAGGAAGCCGACATTCCCGTGGGCCGTTACGGGTCGTCGAACATCGGTACGGCCAAGACCGTCTACAGGCTCGGGCTCGGCCATCGGTACGGCCGCCTCATGCAGACCATCTCCGGCATTCACTACAACTTTTCGCTGCCGCAAGCCTTCTGGGACCGGTATGCGGCCCTGCTCGGGAGAACGCCCGGCCAGGACTTCGTGACCGACTGCTACTTCGGCCTGATCCGTAATTTCCGCCGGCACAGTTGGCTTCTCACCTGGCTCTTCGGTGCATCGCCCGCCATCTGTCGCTCTTTCGCGCGCAACCTCGACCATGGCCTGGACGGATTCGACGAGGGCACGCTTTACCTGCCCTGGGCCACCTCGCTCAGGATGGGGCGGCTGGGTTACCAGAGCAATGCCCAGAGCGGGTTGCACATCTCCTATAACAGCCTGGATTCCTACGCCCGCACCATGCATCTGGCGCTGACCCGGTCCTATCCACCCTACGAGTCGATCGGCGTAAAGGTTGACGGTGCCTATCGGCAGCTCAACACGGCGCTCCTGCAGATCGAAAACGAGTTCTACGGGGCGATCCGGCCCAAGCGGCGGATCCGCTCCGGCGAGCGCCCCCTGACGGCGCTCCGGCATCGGGGCGTGGAGTACGTGGAAGTCCGCTGCCTCGACCTCAACCCGTTTCTGCGGGTGGGCATCGACGAACAGCAGATCAGGTTCATGGACACCTTCCTGCTGTGCTGCCTGCTCGCGGAAAGCCCCGGGGACAGCCCGGAAGAGTCGGCGGAGAACGAGGCGGTCCAGCTCGCCGTGGTGGAGCGGGGCCGCGAGCCGGGGCTGCGTCTCGGCGGCGAACGCCGCGACAACCTCACCGGCGCCATCCTCAGCCGGTGCGCCGAGGTGGCCGAATTGCTCGACCGGGCCCACGATTCGGATCTGTACACCGATGCCCTTGAACAGCAGCGGGCCCGCGCGCGCAACGCCAGCCTGACGCCGTCGGCGCGAATCCTCGAGATGATGGCGAGCCAGAAGACGCCGTTCTTCCGGTTCGCGCTCAACCAGTCCATCGCCCACAAGGGGTATTTCGACGAACATCCCCCGACCGGGCGTGAAATGGACCGGCAGCAGGCCAGGGCCCGGCGGTCGTTTGAGGACCAGCAAGCCATAGAGGCCGCGGACGAGTTGGATTTCGACACCTTCCTGGAATCCTATCTCAAGCCCCCGCAGTGAACTTCTTGGCGCACTGCCTGATCGCCGCCCGGGCGAATCCCGGTGACGAAGCGATGGGGGCGGGGCTCATTGCAGGCGCCATTCTGGGCGATTTCATCAAAGGCACAGTACCGGAGCGGTGGCCGGCCCCGTTGCAGGCTGGCATTCGCCTGCACCGGCGCATCGATGCATTCAGCAACGGCGCCGCCGGAATACGCAGAAGCTGCAACCGCTTTCCGGCGGACCTGCGGCGCCTGGCGCCGGTATTCGTGGACATCGTCGCCGACCATTGCCTGGCCGTTGACTGGCCGGCCTGTCACGACGAACCGCTGGAGGCGTTCAGCCGGCGCTGCTATGCGACGCTCGAACCGCATGCTCATCGGCTCGACCGTCAGGGGCGGCGCTACCTGAACTGGATGGTGGAGGAAGACCTGCTGGCCCGTTACCGTTGCGTGGACACGATGGAGCGGGGGTTGCTCAGCATCACGCGCCGGCTCGGCCGGGAGCACCTGAACGGTGCACTGCTGGAATTTGTCGCAGACAGCCTCACGGACCTGAAGGAAGATTTTCGCGGCTATTTTCCCGAACTGCTCGCGCACGGGCGCGACTGGACGGCGAAGCTGGCGTTGAGAACCGCCGGAATAGGGGAACCCGGTTGACGCTCCGGCTGTCGCCGTTAACCTAAGCGTTTTGTCGTCGTAACCCGGCCTGATCATGAATGAACCAATGTGGCCGTCAACAGCAGTGAAATCACGGGGCGGGCTCCCGGCGCGCGCTCGATGTGCCGTCAAGCACGGTAAGCGCTCGCTCTTGAAGCGCGCCACCCCGTGATTGCACGACTCTTGCCGGCTTAGCTGCGTTCATTCACCAATAGGACACTAAGGAGCCTTCTTGAAAGCCGTTCTTTGCAAGGCCTTCGGCCCTCCGGAATCGCTGGTACTCGAAGATGTCGCGGAACCGGAAGTCGGTCCGGACGACGTACTGGTCGACATCCGGGCTGTGGCGCTCAACTTCCCCGATGTCCTCATGATCGCCGGCAAGTATCAGATGCGGCCGCCGTTTCCGTTTTCGCCCGGCGGCGAAGTGGCCGGAACGGTGGCCGCCACCGGCGCCAACGTGAACGGGTTCGCCCCGGGAGACGAGGTATTCGGCGGAGTCGGGCACGGCGGGTTTGCGGAGCGGGCGGTGCTGCCGGCCGCGCGTCTTTTCCGGATGCCCGAGTCAATGAGCTTTGCACAGGCATCGGGCGTCAGCACCACCTACGGCACCTCCTACTACGCCCTCAAGGACCGGGCGGCGCTGCAACCGGGCGAGAACCTGCTCGTACTCGGTGCGGGCGGGGGCGTCGGCATCGCGGCAGTGCAACTCGGCAAGGCTCTCGGGGCCCGGGTGATCGCAGCGGCGAGTACGGCCGAAAAGCTGGAAGCCGCCCGCGCATCCGGGGCCGACGAGACCATCGACTACAGCGACGGCGAACTCAAGGACAAGGTCAAGGCGCTGACCGGCGGCAAGGGCGCCGATGTCATCTACGATCCGGTCGGAGGCGAGTTGTTCGATCAGTGCATGCGGTGCATCAACTGGTACGGCAGGGTGCTGGTGATCGGCTTCGCCGCCGGCGACATTCCCAGGGTGCCCATCAACCTGATTCTGCTGAAAAGCTGCCAGGTGGTGGGCGTCTTCTACGGCGCCTGGTCCATGCGTTCGCCGGAACAGCACCAGGCACGCTTCCACGAGATTCTCGAACTCTTCGAACGGGGCAGCATCGATCCCCTGGTCGGCCGCTCCTACCCCTTGGAGCAATACGCCCGGGCGCTTAGGGACCTGTCGGAACGCCGCGCCATCGGCAAGGTGGTATTGACCGTCGACGGAGCAGGGCAGGCATGAGCCGCCGCCTGTTTGCCCGCGACTACGCTGTCGCCATCGCCGGGTTGTGCGGCGCCCTGGTTTTCGGGGCGCTGGTACTGGAGCATGCCGTAGAGGGCATGGATCCCTGTCCGCTCTGCCTGATGCAGCGCCTGTGGTTTCTCGTTGCCGGCCTCGTGGCGTACGCGGGGCTGGCGCACAACCCGCGCTGGGGCATCTATCCTCTCGTGACCATCGCGGCCGCCCTGGCCGGTGGCGCCTTCGCCGTGCGCCAGCTCTGGCTCATGAGGCTGCCCGCAGACCAGGTGCCGGCCTGCATCGACCTGGACCGCCTGTTCGAATTCGGGATGTTCTCGGATGTGCTGGCAGCCATGGTTTCAGGCACTGGCGATTGCGCTCAGGAACCTCCTTTTCTGGGTATACCGGTTCCCCTATGGTCGCTCGCCGGGTTCGCCGCCGTCCTGGTTGCGGCCGCGCTGCAATGGCGGGCCAGATAATCTTCCGGGGGGAGCCCGAACCTACTTCCTGGTCAGCTTAACCGGACTCAAATCAAAGGGTTGCAAAACCCTGGCCAGCGCGTTCCAGCGACAGAAGCCTGTCGGGCAGCACATCGGGCGCGCACGTGCAAATGCGAATCCGGGTGGTATAGTTATCCACAGGTCGTCCTTTTTCGGGCGATCGCGGAAGGACGGCACGGCCCGGATTTCGCGTCGAAGGCAGCATGTTCGGCGCGGGGAAATGGCTGGGTGTGCCCTGCAACGAGTAGCGGTGGGGGCCGCGGAAACTCGGGGAAAGGACTGCAAGGACGATGTCTGGCGAGTCATGCGCTGCAATCGGCGCGCGCCGCGTACTGGTGATCAACGGCAAGGGCGGCTGCGGCAAGACCACGGTTGCCACCAACCTGGCGGTCGCGTTGGCGGCCCGTGGCAGGCGCGTGGCTCTTGTCGACAGCGATCCGCAGGGCTCGAGTTCGTACTGGGCGGCGCAGCGTTCGCCCGAGTTGCCGTCCGTACCGGTGATCTGCGCGCACGAACGGGGCGGCGAGCCTTGGCCGTTGCATGAACTGGCGCCCCCGGGCACCGAATGCCTGATAGTGGATGGCCATGTGGGCGAAAACGAACCAGGGCTGCCGTGGCTGATTCAGCAGGCGGATGCGATCCTGGTGCCGATCCTACCTTCTTCCATCGACATCCGGGTCGGCGGTCGATTCATCACCCAGGTGCTGACCCACCGCCGCTTTCGGGCGATGCCGAGGCCCCTGGGCGTGCTGGCCAACCGGGTGCAGCCCAATGCCGATACCCACACCAGGCTCAAGCACTTCCTCGGCTGCCTGGGTCACCCCGTGGTTTCGACATTCCGGGACAGCCCGGTCTACAGCGAGGCCATCGGTAGAGGCCAGGGCGTTGTCGACATGATCGACAGCCGGGCGGCGCGCAAGGAAACTCCGGCCTGGCGGGACGTTACCGCCTGGGTCGATGCACAAACGGTACCGCTGCGGCCGGCCGCCGGTCACATTCGCAGGGCGCCGGCCGCCGCCGGCCGCCGTGCCACGCGCGCAAGTTCCCTCTCCGCCTGAACCGGCGACCACCGCCCGTGCCGCGCCAGTTTCCAGCGACCCGCATGCGCCGCGTGCGCGCCCGGGAGTTTTCGCGCCGCCTTGTGAGGGAATCGACGCTGACGGCGGGCGACCTCATCTACCCCATGTTCGTGATCGAAGGCCACAACCGGACCGATCCGGTCGATTCCATGCCCGGCATCGAGCGGTACACCATCGACCGGCTCGTCCGCGAGACGGAAAGCGTGGCGCAACTCGGGATTCCGGCAGTGGCGCTCTTCCCGAACATCGAGTTCTCCCTGAGGAGCCTCGACGGCGCCGAGGCCTGGAACCCGGACGGGCTCATTCCACGCGCGGTGCGGGCCGTCAAGGAAGCGGTGCCGGAACTCGGTATCGTTACCGATGCCGCCCTCGACCCATACACGACCCACGGGCAGGACGGCATCGTCGACGCTGCCGGATATGTGCTGAACGACATCACGGTGGAAGCGCTTTGCCGGCAGGCCGCGGTATGCGCGCAGGCCGGCAGCGACGTGATCGCTCCTTCCGACATGATGGACGGCCGGGTGGGTGCCATACGCGGAATGCTGGACGGCGCCGGTCACCTCAACACCCTGATCATGGCGTACTCGGCCAAGTACGCATCCTCCTATTACGGGCCGTTTCGCGATGCGGTGGGCTCCAGCGCCACCCTCGGTACCGGAGACAAGTTTTCCTACCAGATGGACCCGGGCAACAGCGACGAGGCCATCCACGAGATCGCCCTCGATATCGACGAGGGTGCGGACATGGTCATGGTGAAACCGGGCATGCCCTATCTGGACATCATCCGGCGGGTAAAAGCCGAATTCGGGGTGCCGACCTTCGCCTACCAGGTGAGCGGCGAATACGCCATGCACATGGCGGCGGTCGGGAAAGGCTGGCTGAACGAGTCGGTCATCGCCGAGTCGCTGCTGTGCCTGAAGCGTGGCGGCGCCGACGGCATCCTCACTTACTTTGCGAGGCGGATCGCTGGCGATCTCGCGGGTTCGAAACCGGCCGGCTGACCGGTTTCGAACACCGGAGCGGCGCCCCGTCGAATCGTCGTGGGGAGAGAAAATGGAGGCGGCGCCTTGCCGGGTCATCGCCAACGGCTTCCGTGATAAACTTCGCGCCCCCCAAAGTTTGAGCGCAACCAACCGGAGAAGAACAATGGCGGAAACGGCGGCAACCGAGAACCGGAGCAACAGCGGCAGCATCGTTCACACCACCGACGGCGATTTCGAAAGCGACGTTCTCAATTCCGACAAGCCGGTACTGGTTG
>CAZWZH010000147.1:0-13700 GCA_964638775.1 uncultured Pseudomonadales bacterium | reverse complement strand
GGACCATCAACGTGCCGAAGTCGCAAACGGGTACAGGGAGCGATCGTAGCTATGGACGTGGATTCTCGAGCGCCCTCAAGGCTGCGCGGCGGGGTTTCCGTCGAACCGGCGGGGGCAGGGTCCGGCGTCAATCAAGGCCGGTTCCGAAACCGGCGTATCGCGCTTCGGCAGGGCTCCCCGACGCATGGCATTTCGACAGGCGCGGCGCGGGAAACCCCTACTCGCGCCGATGCCGTCGTAGAGCGCCCCAGCCTGAAATCGCGAATCGTCTCGGTGATACGCTCCACAGCCTCAAGATTGAATCCGTTTTCAGCGATCCGGCACGGCCCCATCGGTCACCAACTTCCTGCTGCGGGCACGCGGGCGGATTCGCCACTCGGCCCGATGAGTGACCCCATGATCGGGGAGGCGAATCCGGAAAACAGTCCAGCCCCCTTGCCGTCCTGGAATGACACCGACACCCGTCGCCAGCGCAGAGTATCGGTCCCATCCAGAGCCGATGCGGAACTTCTTCACCGCGTCGACAAAATTCTCGCGCGCGCCGTGGAACTGCTCGAGCAATTTCAGGAGGGGCGCGCCGAAGAACAGGCGCTTGAAGAGTTTACATCCATCACGGGTTTGAAAAATCCTGCGGTTTCACCAAACGCACTGTCGAAGTTGCGTGAATCCCTCGACTACGCAGCCAAATTTGACGGTATCGTGGGCTCCGCCGAGCGATTGCCGGACGATCGGAAAGCGTGCTTGTCGACGGACGAGCGAATCGTGGAGGCTTTGGAGCGGTTGCAGCTCCTGAGTGAAGAAGCAAAAGCTTTTCGGACTCGGTTGGCTGATGCGCTCCGTGCGGCGCAACAGGACGCGTTTCCCCTGAAACGGGATCAATTACTGGCCATAGCGGGCGATTTGCTGCTGGTATGTTTCCTGTACCGACTCGACGATCGCCTCCATTGGCTTGCGGAAACGGAGATCGCGCTCCACTTGGCCGGTTCGGCGGATTCAAACCACAATGACGAGTCGCCGGAAATCGATTCGCTACGGAAACCGACCGACCGAATGGCCGGGAGGACGGTGGAATTGCTGGAGAAGTTCCGGGCGTCGTCCGAGAACAGCAGCGACCGGCGCAAACTGAAAGAGCTTCTTGCAGCCTGCAAGGCAGACAAGGACACCTATTCGACAAGACCAACGACCATGGTCGAATTCCTGATGCGGCAAGAAAACCCATCAGAACAGTTTGTCGAACTCGTCAGCTCATTGCGCCAGCGTTTCAATGAGCGTACCGAGAAGATCCACCTGTTGATGCACTCCGCGGACATGATCGTTTCCCCCGCGCAACTTCGGGCGGCAGACGCAATCAAAATCAGGACAGCAGTGTCCGACATTCTTGCGCAACCGCGCAGTTCGGTCGATGCGTCGGCCGAACGCCTCGTGGAACTGATCGACGGTTACAGAAAGGGAACGGTTTACCCCGGCCAAGGGCAGGCGCTGTTCAACCTGATCGGACAGCATCCCGATTCGATTCCGGTTGAGGTGTGCGACCGGCTCAGAGCGCTCACCGAAATCGGCCGGGATTCCGACCAGCGAATCTTGAACCTGGCCGGGCAGGTGTTGAAGATTTGTGATACGTCGCTGAACCCTCAGGAGTGGAGCGAGCTTTACTCACTGGTGGGACCGGACCCGTAGGCTCCGGGCCGGAAACTGTTGCGCAATCTGAGCGATAGCCATATATGGAACGGCTATGGCGCGCCCGGGAGGATTCGAACCCCCGACACCTGGGTTCGAAGCCCAGTGCTCTGTCCGGCTGAGCTACGAGCGCGCGGGAAGAAGGGCGGGCATAGTGCAGAAATCCGATCGCTGAATCAAGAAGTTGCCGAGCTTGTTTCGCGGCGATTGACCCCTTGAGGAATGCGGCATCTAATGCTGAAACGCCGGCGCTGCACATGCCGGCAAGGGGAATCACGCGGTCGATGGCGCACATCGTTGACGTTCTCATCGAGGAACGGGCCGAGAAGCTCATGCGGCGCCCGCTGGTCTGGCACCTGGTGCGGAGGTTCCTCTATCCGGTCATCGGCTATCGGCAGGCCGTTGAACTGATCGACCACGTCCACGCCATGAGCGGCCTGCAAATATTCGACTACATGAGCGAACGCCTCGGTCTCGGGGTCGAGGTGACGGGTCTCGGCAACGTACCGGGAACCGGTTCCGCAATCGTCGCTGCAAACCATCCATCGGGCATCGCCGACGGCTTCGCCGTGTTCGATGCCGTCAAGGCGGTGCGCCGGGACCTGATCCTGTTCGCCAACCGGGACGCGATCCGGGCGGCGCCCGGCATGACGGACATCATCATCCCCGTGGAGTGGATGGAGGCGCGCCGCGGCCATGCCCGCAACAAGGAAACCGTCCGGCACATGGTGCGCGCCTTCCGGGACAGGAAGCTGGTGGTGATATTCCCGTCCGGGCGGCTGGCCCGGCCGACCCTGCGCGGCCTGGTGGAGAGGGAATGGGTCACCGCTCCCGTCAATCTCGCCCAGCGCTTCGGCTGCCCGATCCTGCCGATGCACATCTCCGGTCGGAACTCGCTGCTCTACTACCTTCTCTATGCCATCAACACGGAACTGAAAGACATGACCCTGTTCCGGGAGCTATTGAACAAGGAAGGCAAGAACTACCGCATTGGCATCGGCCGGCCGATCGATCCATCCGGCGACATCAAGCTTCTCACCAAGAGCATCCAGCACTTCGTCGCCGACGAGATGGCCACTGGCGCGGTCGAGTTCAAGGCCGCCTGAGCGGCTGTCGTTCCCATGCGAGACGGCAACCCGGTGCGCCGGGACGAGGACGTGGAAGGAACAACGCCGAATCTCGGGAAAGAGTTCGTATGCGGCGCTTCCCTTTCGGCGCGTTAAGCTCGTCCGACAACCTTGAACGCAGCAGGATGATGTGGCCGTGCGCCGAAAGGGAAGTGCCGTATGCGAACTCGCTGTTGAGACTGAGGATATTATGTCAAAAAAAATTTATTCAAAATCAATGGTTTGCGTTTTGTTCCATGCAAGCCATGGTGCGGAGCACGCCAGCCTCCGCACCCGCCGCCCGCCACACCGGCCATGCAACTGGAAGGATCAGGCCGTTGATTTGACGAACGGGCAAACGGTCTTCGATTCCTCGTCCCCGCAACTTGCGAGCGTCCGGAACGGCTCCCGAGACCTGCGGATGGCGACCCGTAGCGTCTCCTGGGCGTGCGCGAAGGATACGACGGCCTGGTCTTCGTCGCCGTCCACCTCGAGCAGCCGAAGACCGGCCCGCCCCGCGAACCCCTCGGCGGCCTGAACCAGCTTGGGATAGCGGGAACGGCCCCGGAGCTTCCCCGCGGGCATCCCGCCGTTTTCCACCTCGGTAACGAACGCTTCGGTCTCTTGCGTCGTTACGCGCCCGTACAACATTCCCTGGGGCAACACGAGCACATTCGGTGCAAAGCGGTGGCCGCCCAGGTGGGTCGTCTGCCAGGCGCGCTCGCCGACCAGTTCCCGCAACCGCCCGTACGCCGGCAGGCCGAACCGCGCGCAGCACAGGTCGCGCCGGCCGTTGGTGCACACGAAGTACCGGGGTGCGTCGATGGCCGCGCCGAGCGTGGAATTCCCCACCAGCAATTCGATGGGCGTGCGCACCAGGTCGTCATATCCGGCCTGCCCGGACCCGAACTCGCGCAGCACGCCCTCATGATGAATCAGGAGGCGGGTATCGGACCGGTCGATCTCGGGCTGGCGGATCATTTGCGGGCGCACCCTCAATCCCGAAGCCCGCAAGGCGGCGATCCCGTCGACCAGCCATCGCCGCACGCTTTCGCTCAACTCGTTATCGTCAACGGCCCGGGCCTTCCAGGCCGGCCGATATTCCAGCATCAGCCAGACATCCACCACGTCCGCGGTGCCTAACATCGGCTCGTCCGGATTCGCCTGGCTGCAATACGTCCGCTCGGTCATCGAGCCATTGAAACAGAATTATTGCGGCAGCCAAAGAACCGTCGTTTCCGGCGCATGCCGATGCCCGGTACGGTCAGACTACCGCCAGGACGAAAAATCCGCCGAGCAGCAGGGCCACGAGGCAAACACCGCGCATTGCCCAGGGCGGCCATCCGGGGACCGTCTCCAACCATCGTTGCAGCCTGTCGGCACTGAAGAACAGCACCGAAACACCGGCGAGCACGGTGAACGCCGCCAGGATCTTCATGGTCAGCGGAAAGCCGGTCTGCTCCGCGACCAGGTACAGAACCGCGCCCAGCGCCAGCCGGAACGCCGCGGCAAGGTAGCGCAGCCGGTTCGTAAAGGTAACGCGGCCGACCAAGCGCGTCATCTGCGCAGGCCAGCCGATGCCGAAAACCCCCACGCCGACAATAACCAGGCCGAACACGAGCACGAAGGTCAACATGCGCTCATGCTAACCCATTCTGGCACCTGCCAGCGTCAGCGTGATGCGGCCCAGGAGAACGCCGCCACTACCGCGCGGCGCGCAACAACCGCTCTGGTGTCGTGCCACAGGCTCGGAGCAGTCGCCGAGTCCGGCGCGCAACCGGAAACCTTCGCCGGCTTGGGTGTCGAGGCGCCGTGTAACGGCCTTATGCGCAGGCTTTCTTGAGCGCCGTGGACGACTGTTTCTTCAAGCGCTGATTGACGGGGTCGATTTCGATGCCCGCAGACTCCATCGCGGTAACGCCGAGCAACGGTTCGGTGTCGTCGTCTCCGAAAATGACCAGTACGCCGGTGAACTCCTCCATGATCTCCACCTGAGCCACCGCGACATCCATCCTCACTCTGCTCCCGTCAGCCATGGTGTACACGCGTTGCCCGCCGGGTCGTATGCCAATGCGTTCAAGGTGCCGCCCTGGAACGAGCGTGTCGATGGCCCCGCTATCCACCAGGAAGCGCCCTTGCCAGGCACGGGCCGGATCGGCGGGATTTCGAATGACTGCTTCAACCCGGGTAAGTCCCATGTCACCTTCCTGCTTCGACAAGTCTGGACGGCCGGCGCGAATAGAGACGCCAACTCCGGCGATTCGCCCATTCCCGGCAGTCTAGCAAGCGAAGGCGAAAGCGCGGATTGACCCGGAGCCGATCTCGCACGCAACGATGAGAGATTCCCTAAAGTTGACCGCATTCCGCCCGCGATTCTGTCCGGACAGCGCTGATCGGCCCCACCCCCGATTGGAGATCGGGCACGAGCTACTCTTGCACCCGGGACATCCAATCGCTAGCTTAGCTGCGCCAGGCAACGGACACGACGGGAGACCATGCAGGCAACCAGACAATTGGCCGAGCGCATCGCCGGAACGGACTATGAATTGATTCCTTCCGAGGCCCGAACCGTTGCCAAGCAGGCGCTCATGGATTTCATCGGGGTCACCGTGGCCGGTTCGCAGGAGCCGCTCGCTGAAATACTGGCCGGCCGGATCGCCGAGGACGGCGGGCATCCGCAGGCTGTGCTTATCGGCCGGCCGAACCGCGCTTCCGTACGCCAGGCGGCATGGTTCAACGGCTCCGCCGGCCATGCGCACGACTACGACGACGTTCATCTCGCAATGACCGGCCACCCCACCGTGCCGGTGGCGCCCGTGGTGCTGGCGCTGGCCGAGCATCGGGGCAGGACCGGCGCCGAGGCCGTCGCCGCATTCTGCGCCGGCGTGGATACCGAGTGCATCCTCGGCCGCTACGCCGGGACGGGCCACTACCGCGCCGGATGGCACGCCACCGGCACCCTGGGCGCCTTCGGCGCCACCGCGGCGGCCTGCGCGCTGAACGAGCTTGACGCCGCAGGCACCGCCGCCGCCCTCGGCATCGCGGGAACCCGGGCAGCCGGGTTGAAGTCGCAGTTCGGCACCATGTGCAAACCGCTGCACGCCGGCGAAGCGGCGGCCAACGGGGTCGAAGCCGCCGACCTGGCCGCATGGGGTTTCACCAGCCGCCCGGACATCCTGGAAACCGACCAGGGCTTCATGGCCACCCAGGGCCCCGCAAGCGATTACCGGCGCTTCGAGCAGGCCCTGCAACAGCCCGCCTACACCCAGGACATCTGTTTCAAGTACCACGCCGCCTGCTACCTGACCCACTCGTCGATCGAGGCGGCCCGGCAACTCCGGGAGAGCAACGGTTTCGGGCAAGACGAAATCGCCGACGTGGAAATCCGGGTGGACCCGGGCCACTTCAAGGTCTGCAACATCCAGGAGCCGGCAACCGGGCTGGAGGCCAAGTTCAGCCTGCGCTTCACCGCCGCCATGGCGCTCTCCGGCCTGGAGACGGCCAGCATCGGGGCGTACACCGACGAACTGACCCGGGACGAAGGCCTGGTTGCGCTCCGCGACCGCGTAAAGGTCAGGGCTCACGCCGAACCGACACCGGAGAGCATTGTCACGATCCGCACCGGTGACGGCGGGGAGTACACACGGGCCTGCAACGTCGCCATTCCGATGACCGACCTGGATGCCCAGTGGCACAAGCTCGAAGCCAAGTTCGAGGCGCTGGTGGGGCCGAGTCTCGGCACGAACGCTGCCGCCAGCCTTATCGACGACTGCCGGCGCCTCGATGAAATCGAAGACCTCACCCCACTGTTCAACGCCCTGCAGACCGAGTCATGAGCGGTCCGGGCTTTCGCGAGCGCGCCGTTCTCATCGGCAAGGGCAACCGCTACGAGGACATGGCCCCCGGCCGCGTGTTCGAGCACCACTGGGGGCGCACCATCACCGACGGCGACAACGCCGCCTTCACGACCCGGACCCTGTCGTTCTGCCCCCTCTATTTCAACGAGCCCTATGCCCGTTCACAGGGCCACCCGAGCACCGTGGTCAACCCGATGCTCGTCTTCAACACCGTCTTCGGGTTGACCGTCGAGGACCTCAGCGAGGGCGGCGGGCCGTTCCTGGGCGTCGACGACTGCCGGTTTCTCAAACCCGTGTACCCGGGAAATACCCTCACCGCGCGCAGCACGGTCGAAGCGGCGCGGGAGTCGAAGGGCCAGCCCGCCTTCGGCATCGTCACCTGGCACACCGAGGGCTTCAACCAGGACGGCGAGAAGGTCATCGAGTACCGCCGCACCAATCTGGTCCGCAAGAGAAGCCGCTGATGCCCCTGACCGGCGAACAAAACTACTTCGAGGACTTCGAGCCGGGCCAGGTGATGCGTCACGCCCGCGGCAAGACCATGTGCGAACAGGACAACGTCGGCATCACCCTGCAGGTATTGAACACCGCCGAAGGGCACTTCAACGAAGACCTGATGCAAAAGAGTTCCATGGGCCAGGCCGGCTGGAACTCCCGCATCCAGTTCGGTGGCGTCACCATCTCGATGATCGTGGGCCTCGCCATGCAGGACACGGGCGAGAACGCGCTGGCGGAACTGGCGCTGGACAAGATCCGCCTGAAAGCCCCGGTATTCCACGGCGACACCCTCTACGCCTACAGCGAGGTGCTGGAAAAACGCGCGAGCGACCGCGAAGACGCCGGCATCGTTGCCTTCAAGCACTACGGGGTCAACCAGAAGGACCAGGTGGTGTTCGAGGGAGAAAGAACCGTTCTGATCAGGAAGAGGCCCGCATGAGCACGCAACCCAAACGCCCCCGCCGCTGCCAGCTATCCGTACCGGGCAGCTCCGAGAAGATGATGACCAAGGCCGCGGGCCTCGAGATCGACCACGTCTTTCTCGACCTTGAGGATGCCGTCGCGCCCAATGCCAAGCCCGCGGCCCGGGGCATGGTCGTCGACGCCATCAACAGCCTCGACTGGCGCCCGAGGACCGTCTGCGTGCGCATCAACGATGTCGAAACCGAGTGGTGTCACGACGATATCATTGAGGTCGTGACGGGCGCGGGCGCGAAACTCGACACCATCATGCTCACCAAGGCGAAGAGCGCCACCGACGTGATGTTCGTGCACCTGATGCTCGACCAGTTGGAGAAGAAACTGAAGCTCGCCAACCGCATCGGCATCGAGTGCCTCATCGAAGAGGTCGAGGGCATGATGAACGTGGATGAAATCGCCGCCTGCTCCGACCGCCTGGAATGCCTGGTGTTCGGCATGGGCGACTATTCCGCCAGCCAGGAGATGCAGATCAGCACCGTCGGCGCCACCGGCGGCTATCCGCCGGACCTGTGGCACTACCCCCGCTACAAGATGACCATCGCCTGCCGCGCCTACGGCATCGACCCGGTCGACGGCCCGTACGCCAATTTCCGCAATCCCGAAGGCTACCTGAAGGAGGCGCAGCGGGCCCACATACTCGGCATGGACGGCAAGTGGGCGATCCACCCCGCCCAGGTCGAACTCGCAAACCGCATATTCACCCCGGATCCCGAAGCCCTGGCCTCGGCCCGCGCCCAGAAGGCGGCCTACGACGAGGCGCTGGCCCAGGGCCTCGGCGCCATAAACGTCGATGGCGTCATGGTGGATGCCGCAAGTATCCGCATCGTACAGAGCCTGATCGACCGGGCGGACCTGATCGGCATCTGACCCTGTCAGCCCGGTCGGCCCAGCATAAAACCATGACCCAACACTATCTGACCGACGAGCGCCGCATGATCCAGGACGTGGCGCGGGAGTTCACGCGCAGGGAAGTGCTGCCCGTGGCCAACGAACTCGATCCCGTTCAGGGCTGCATTCCCATGGAACTGCGCAACAAGCTCGGCGAGATGGGCTATTTCGGCATCCGCATGGCGGAGGAGCACGGCGGCATGGGGCTGGGCGTATTCGAATACTGCCTGATTTCCGAGGAACTGGCCCGGGGCTGGATGAGCGTGGCCAGCATCATCGCCCGCTCATCCTCGCTGATGAACGTCGGCGGCTGGCCCGAGGCGAAACGCCGGGAACTCACCGCGAAAGCGGCCCGGGGGGAGCACCTGGCCGCGGTAGCCCTTTCCGAACCGAACGTCGGCTCCGACCTGGCCGCGGTAAACTGCCGCGCGGTGCCCGACGGCGACAGTTGGGTGATCACCGGCAACAAGTACTGGTGCACCTTCGCTGACGGCGCCGACTACATCCAGTTGCTGGCGCGGGTGGACGGCGACGACCCCGAGTTCAAGGGCCTGCAGAGCTTCATCATCGAGAAGCAGCGCGGCGAGCTTCCCGAAGGCTGTAGCGGCGCGCCCATTCCCAAGATCGGCTATTTCGGCTGGAACACCTTTGAACTCGCTTTCGACGGATGCCGCATTCCCAGGGAGAACATCATCACCAGCGGCCGGGGCGGATTCAGGAACACGGTGAACTTTCTGAACGCCGCCCGGGCGCACACCGCGGCCCGCGCCATCGGGCTCGCCCGGGGCGCGCTGGAGGACGCCATGGCCTATTCCCACGAGCGGGTGCAGTTCGGCGCGCCCATCGCCGACTTCCAGGAAACCCGCTTCAAGATTGCCCGCATGGCGAGCGAGGTCGAGGCCGCCCGCCAGCTCATGTACCACGTCTGCACGCTCATGGACAACGGCGAGACCGCCGATAAGGAAGCCGCCATGGTGAAGTGGTACGCCAGCGAAATGGCGGAGCGGGTGACCTCCAACGCCCTGCAGATCCTCGGCGGCGCGGGCTATACAAAGCTCCACGCCGTCGAGCGCTACTGGCGCGACGCCCGGCTCACCAAGATCTTCGAAGGCACCAGCGAAATCCAGTTGCGCATCGTCTCCGACCGCCTGCTCGGCCGTCCGTCAAACCGCAACCTGGCCTGATCGCGGCCGTCCGGCGGCAATAATCGCGGAACCCATTTGGCCGCGACCGGGCTTGACGGGGCCAGCGTGCCCGTTTCAAATGCTTCCACGTCGGCGCAAGCGGGAAACCGCTTGAGGACAACAACCATGACAAACCGGCCCGCCACCCTGGGCGAACTGAAGGCTTCGGGCCACCAGCCGCTGCCCGTCAAGGCGGAGTTGCGCGGGAACCTGATCGCCAGGCTCCGAGCCAACGAACCCCTGTTTCCCGGCATCAGGGGCTACGACGACAGCGTCATCCCCCAGATCGTCAACGCCCTGCTCGGCAACCAGGACGTCATCTTCCTCGGCGAGCGGGGCCAGGCCAAGTCGCGCCTGGTGCGCAGCCTGCCGAACCTGCTCGACGAGTGGACGCCGGTGCTCGCCGGCACCGAGATTCCGGAAGACCCCTACCGGCCGATCACGCCCCAGGGCAGGACGATCATCGAGGAGCACGGCGACCGGGCTGAGATCCACTGGCTGCATCGGGACGAGCGCTACGGCGAGAAGCTGGCGACGCCGGACATCACCATCGCCGACCTGATCGGCGAAGTCGACCCCATCAAGATCGCCGAAGGACGCTATCTCGCCGATGCCCTCACCCTGCACTACGGCCTGGTGCCGCGCGTCAACCGGGGCATTTTCGCCATCAACGAACTGCCCGATCTCGCCGAGCGCATCCAGGTAGGGCTCTTGAACCTGCTGGAGGAGCGGGACATCCAGATTCGCGGCCACAAGGTGCGCCTGCCGCTGGACGTGTTCATCGTCGCCACCGCCAACCCCGAAGACTACACGAACCGGGGGCGTATCATCACGCCCCTGAAAGACCGCTACGGCGCCCAGATCCGCACCCACTACCCGGCCGCCCTGGACCAGGAAATCGCCATCATGGAGCAGGAGGCGGCGATCCTCGAAATGGGTGACTACGGCCTGACCGTGCTGCCGTTCATGAAGGAGATCATCGCCGAGATCACCCATCAGGCCCGGCGCTCCCCCGACATCAACCAGCGATCCGGGGTTTCGGTGCGCACCTCCATCTCCGGCTTTGAGGCGCTCGTGGCCAATGCCTTCCGGCGCGCGCTGACCATCGGCGAGCCGGAGGTGGTGCCGCGCATCTCCGATCTGCCGTTCATCATGCCGAGCTTCCAGGGCAAGGTGGAGTTCGAGGCCATGGCGGAAGGCCAGGAAGACAAGATCAGTGCGAGAATCGTGCAGCACGCCGTGAAGGCGGTATTCGACCGCCACCACGATCTCGATGAGCTCGACCCCGTCGCAGAGGCATTCAGCGAGGGCCTCACCGTGGATACCGGCGACGGCGTGCCCGCGGGCGAGTACACGAAAGCCGGCGAACGGGTACCGGGCCTGGCCGAAGCCTGCGGCGAAGGCTCCGAGGCGGTTCGCGCCGCCCGGCTCGAATTCATCCTCGAGGGGCTGCACCTGCACAAGCTGTTGAACAAGCACGGCCTGGGCGGCCGCGCCACCTACACGGAGTAGCGGCGCGATGCGTCACCTGCCGCGCCAGCACCGGTTCAGCGCCTGGGACGGCAGCCAGAAGCTCGCCCTGGATGCCGACCGGGTCATGGCCGCCCTCGCCGACGACCTCATCGAGTACGGCGACCTGCGCTGGGCCATGCGCAACCTCGTTTCCCGGGGCATGCAGATTCCCCAGGGCGGCTACCTCCAGGGCCTGCGCGACATGCTCAAGGAATTGCGCGACAGGAAGCGCGAACGGTTGCGGCGCTACGACCTCTCCAGCATCTTCGACGGCTTCCGGGATCGCCTCGACGAAATCCTCGACATGGAGCGGCAACGCATCGACGAATGGCTGCAGCCCGGCCCGGCCGATGCGGAGAGCTTCTCGAACGAAGTGCTGAAGAGCGTGGCCGAACGCAACCTCGACACCCTCGACGGCCTGCCGGAAGACACCGCCGGCCAGATCAAGGCGCTGGACGACTACGAGTTCCTCGACCCCGAAGCCCAGAAGAAGTACCTGGAACTGGTGAACGAACTGCGGCGGGCCATGACCAGCATGTTCTTCAAGGACATCGAGAACATGGTCAAGAACCTCTCCGACGGCGACATCCGGCGCATGAAGGAAATGCTGAAGGCGCTGAACGAGATGCTGGTGCGGCGCATCGCCGGCGAAGACCCCGGATTCGATGCGTTCATGGACGAGTTCGGCGACATGTTCGGCGACAACCCGCCGCGGTCGCTGGACGAACTGCTCGAGAACATGCGCGCCCAGATGGCCGCCGCCCAGTCCCTGCTCAACTCCATGTCCGCGGCGCAGCGGGCCGAGTTGCAGTCCATGCTGCAGAGCCGCTTCGGCGACCCGGAACTCGATGCGGAGCTGCGCAAGCTGGTCAAGGAACTCGACTTCCTCGATTTCGAAGGCGGCCAGTACCGCTTCGACGGCTCCGAGCGCCTCGACCTCGAAGCGGCACTCGATCTGATGAACGAAATGCAGAACATCGACGAGCTGATCCGCGAGGTACAGGAGGCTGAACGGGGCGCCGGCATCGACCGCATCGACCGGGAATTGTTGCGAGACCTCATGGGCGACGATGCCGTCGAGAATCTCGACAACCTCAAGGAACTGCTCGATGCGCTGGAAGAAGCGGGCTACGTGCGCGCCACCGGCGACAACCGCTGGGAGCTGACACCGCGCGGGTCACGCATGATCGGGCAAAAGGCGCTCGGCGAGATCTACCAGAGGCTGAAGAACCAGAACCTCGGCAATCACGCCGTACCGGAGGAAGGCCGTTTCGGCGAGCGCCTGGAACAGACCAAGGCTTACGAGTTCGGCGACCCCTTCCATCCGCACATGCCGCGCACCATCAGGAATGCGGTCTACCGGCAAGGACCCGGAACGCCAATCTCGCTGAAGTCCGAAGACTTCGAGATCTACCGCAGTGAATTCATCACCTCCACGGCTACTGCCATGCTGGTGGACCTCTCCTGGTCCATGGCATTGCGCGGTTCCTTCCAGGCTGCGAAGAAAGTCGCCCTGGCGCTGCACAACCTGATCACAACGAAATACCCGAAGGACAGCTTCCACATTATCGGCTTCGCGGCTTACGCCAAGGAACTGAAACCCCGGGAACTCCCCTACCTGCAGTGGGACGAATACGTGCTCGGCACCAACATGCAGCATGCGCTCCTGCTCGCCGAGAAACTGCTCGCCCGCCACCCGGGCGGCGCCAAGCAGATCATCATGATCTCCGACGGCGAACCCACCGCGCACCTCGAGGGCGGCCGCGCCCAGTTCGCCTACCCGCCCACCCCGGAGACCATCCGCGCCACCTACCGCGCCGTCAAACACTGCACGGCCAGGGGCATCGCCATAAACACCTTCATGCTGGACGCCAGCTATTACCTCAAGGCGTTCATGGACGAGATCGCCCGCATCAACGGCGGGCGCGTGTTCTATACCACCCCGGACAAGCTCGGCGAATACATCCTGGTCGACTACGTTCAGCACAAGCGGAAACGCCTTGCCCGGTCCGCATGAGGTTTCTTACCTTCCCGGTAGTTCCGAACCCGCAACTCAATCCGATTCGATTCGCGATCGTCCGTAGACCTCGCAAGCGATTCCACGGTGCGGCTCTCGCCTGCCTGTTGGCGGTCGTCATCGGATTCACCGGCACCGCGCAAGCGCAGTACTACCAGGGCAAGCGCATCACCTTTCTGATCAACTACACGGCCGGCGGCCCAACGGACATCGAAGGGCGGATCGTGGCACGTCACCTCGGCAGGCACATTCCCGGCAACCCGGGCATCGTCGTGAAGAACATGCCGGGCGCCGGCGGTATCGCCGGCACGAATTTCATGGGTGAGGTCGCCAGGCCCGACGGGCTGACGGTCGCATTTTTCGGCCCCCCACTGACCCAGCAACTGCTGCAGGATTCCGGGCTTCGTGTCGACCTATCGGAGTTCGTCTGGCTCGGCGGCATCGGCCTGCCGCTGGTGTGTTTCATTCGCAAGGATGCCGG
>CAZWZH010000146.1:0-3117 GCA_964638775.1 uncultured Pseudomonadales bacterium | reverse complement strand
CCAACCGTTTGACACTCTCCCACAGCAGACCATACTGCGGGGCTTTCAGTTCGCGGGAGCCGAGCATCCCATGTCCGGCAACACTTTCGGTCGACTGTTCACGGTGACCACCTTCGGGGAGAGCCACGGCGTTGCGCTCGGGGCGATCGTCGACGGCTGCCCGCCGGGGATGCCGCTGTCAGAGGCGGACCTGCAGCCGGATCTCGACCGCCGCCGCCCCGGCCGCTCGAAGTACACCAGCCAGCGCAAGGAGACGGACCGGGTCGAGATTCTCTCCGGCGTGTTCGAGGGCAAGACCACCGGCACGGCCATCGGGCTGCTTATCCGCAACGTCGACCAGAAGAGCAAGGATTACGACGACATCAAGCGCAAGTTCCGGCCCGCCCACGCGGATTTCACCTACCATCACAAGTACGGCATCCGCGACTACCGCGGCAGCGGCCGCGCCTCGGCCCGGGAAACGGTCATGCGGGTGGCGGCGGGCGCTATCGCCAAGAAGTACCTGTCGAGCGATGCCGGCGTGCGGGTGCGCGGGTTCCTGTCGCGCATCGGCGACATCGTGCCGGCGTGGAAATCCTGGGAGGAGGTGGAGGAAAACCCGTTCTTCTGCCCGGACCCCGAGGCGGTGGACCGGATCGCGGCTCTGATCGACCGCCTGCGCCGGGAGGGCGACTCCATCGGCGCTGAAATCACGGTCGTCGCCAGCGGCGTCCCCGTCGGGCTCGGCGAGCCGGTGTTCGCCAAGCTCGACTCCGAACTCGCCGGCGCGCTGATGGGCATCAACGCGGTCAAGGGCGTGGGCATCGGGGACGGATTCGCGGTGGTCGGCCAGCGCGGCACGGAGCACCGGGACGAAATGTCGAAGGATGGCTTCTTGAGCAATCGCGCCGGCGGCGTGCTCGGCGGCATCTCCTCCGGCCAGGACATCGTCGCCCGCATTGCCCTGAAGCCGACATCCAGCCTGACCACGCCGGGCAGGACCATCGACGTCGACGGCAACGAGACCGAGGTGGTCACCAGGGGCCGCCACGACCCCTGCGTGGGCATCCGCGCCACGCCCATCGCCGAAGCCATGGTGGCATTGGTGTTGATGGATCACCTGCTGCGCCACCGCGGTCAGATCGGCGCCTGAGTTGAAAAGGCCCGGTTGGCCCGAGGGGCAAAAGGTGTTCGCCGCCGCCATTCGTGGTAAAACTGGCCGGTTTCTGTTGCAACCGGTCAAACCGGAAGGAAGGTAAACACATGGCACTACCGCAGGACATCTCCCCGCTGAACAGCGAAATGATGGACACGATCACATCCACCTCGCAGATGGACTGGATCGAGTACGAGCCGGGCGGTGCGCTCAAGGTGCTCTGGACCGGCGCCGAGACCGGCCGCTGGGTCTGCCTGTTCAAGTGGGACAAGGGCTTTGTCGCCCGCGCGCACAAGCACCTGTCCGGTGCGTTCGCGTTCGTGATGAAGGGCAAGCTGCAGGTGAGGGACGGCGTCTTCAACGAGGGCGACTTCGTCTACGAGCCGAACGGCATGCTGCACGGCGCGACGACGGCGCTGGAAGACACCATATACCTCTTCCTGTGCGACGGCCCGGTGCTGTTCTTCGACGAGAACGGGTTCACCGACTACCTCGGCTGGGAAGAACTCGAGCGCATGAAGGAGCAGTTCGAGGCGCAGAAGAAAGCCGCCGCCTGATTGCCCTGTATTGGCGGCCCGAAGGGCGGGCCGCCGCTGAAACGATGTACGCCGCCCCCGCGCCGGCGCGGGGCGGCGTCTATGTTGCCTGCATTACCCGCACATCCACCTCGAGCACCTGTTCGCCGCCGCCCCGCAGCAACCCGGTGGTGGGGCTGACATCGCCGTAGTCGCGGCCCCAGGCCAGGGTGATGTGTTCGTCGCTTGGCATCAGGTCGTTGGTCGGGTCGAAATCCACCCAGCCGAACTCGGAACACCAGACCGAGAACCAGGCGTGCGAAGCATCGCCGCCGGTGAGTCCGGTACCGGCCTCGTCGCGGCCGGTCAGCAGGTATCCGCTGACGTAGCGTGCGGGCAGGCCGTACGCCCGCAGGCACGCTATGGCCAGGTGGGTGAAGTCCTGGCACACGCCCCGTCCCGCCTTGAGCACGTCTGCCACGGGCGTATGCACGTCGGTCACGCCTCCCTGGTATTCGAGTTCGGAACAGATGCGCGTCGCAAGTGCAGCGGCCGTCCGCAGCAGGGGCGCCCCGGGTTCGAAAACCGGGGCTGCGAAATCCCGGGCGCCGTCCAGCGCGACCCGGGGCGAAGGGAAGCAGAAAGGTATTGCTTCCCAGGCGTCCTCGTTCCACGGAGCCTGCAGGCGCACTGCCGATTCGTCCCAGGGCGGGCTTCGGTCTGAATCGGTAGTGTGCGCCGGGGATACATCCACTTCGGCCAGGGCATGAACGGACAGTTCCCGGTGTTGCTCCTCAACGAACACTTCGGTCAGCGTATTGCCGTACGCATCCCGGCGCGCCGTGGCGCCGGTCGGAGCCGGGACGATCTCGATGCCGGATGAAAGCACCCGCTGCTTCTCGAACGCCCTCGGGGTGAGCCGCAGCAGCTTGTGTGAACTGGTGACGGGCGTCGCGTAGGTGAAACGTGTCAGGTGGGAGAACTCAAGGCGCACGGTCACCGCCGATCACCCAGACATCCTTGTTCAGGATGCCGCTTGGAGTGGCAACGCGCGCCAGGCCGCCGGGCATCACGCGATAGCCGCCCGGGGTTGCGGTCACGAACAGGCGGAGGCTGAGCGGCGTGGGCCGCAGCCCGCCGCCCCGCTCCCGAGAGGGCATGATGGACAGCAGCAGGGGCTCCCGTGCCAGGTAGTCGTAGGGCCGCAAAGCCATTTCCTTGAGGAATGATCCGGCATCGAGAGCGATGGGTTCCGGCAGCAAAGCTGCGGCGACATCCCCGTCAACACTGGATTCCTGTCCGAAAGCGCGGTGCAGGACGAGAGAGTCGAGATTGGCGGCCACATGGCCGGCTTCCCGCGCCTGGCCGCACCACCAGGTTGCCAGGTCCGGCAGTATGAGCGGCTCATCGAACAGCGTACGGCAAAGCCCGGGCAGAAAGCCCGAAAGCGCCGCGCTTTCCACCACC
>CAZWZH010000145.1:0-6477 GCA_964638775.1 uncultured Pseudomonadales bacterium | reverse complement strand
GTGCGCGCACAGATCGACGGTTCGACCGACCCCGCCATGCGGGGCATCACCTTCGACGGCCTCCTCGCCCGGGGCGGCGCCGCTGCGCTCCGTGTGCCGGCCGCACCCAACGTGCAGTATGCGGACCTGAAGTTCCCGACGTCCACCGGCCGTGCGGAGTTTTACGTGGAAGCGCTCGCACCCTTGGGGGAAGCCCTGCCGGTTTACCGGGATGACCACGAGGCGCTGCCAGGCCACCCCAGGGCGCAGTTGTACCCGCTGGTGCTCGTGCAGGCCCACGCCCGGCAACGGGCTCACTCGACCTTCTTCAATACGCGCTGGACCCTGGAAATCTGGCCGGAGCCGGTCCTGGACCTCAACCCGGCCGATGCCGAAGCACGGGGATTGAACGACGGAGACCTGGCGGAAGCCTTCAACGCACGCGGCCATGTCGTGGCGCGAGTGGCCGTCAGCGCCGACTACCCGCCCGGCATGGTCAATCTCTCGGAGGGATGGAAGCAGAACCAGTATGTGGCCGGAAACGTGCAGGCGCTGACCAACGGCACGATCAACCCGGCGCAACAACTGCTGTGGGGCCACGCCAACATTCCCTTCTACGACACGCGGGTGGAAGTGCGGCCGTGGCAACCGGAGCTGTCGCCGTGACCCGGTGGGCCATGACTTTTAACCTTGACCGCTGTATCGGCTGCTGGGCCTGCGCGGTGGCCTGCAAGATGGAAAACAGCGTCGGAGAGGGCTTGTGGTGGCAACGGGTGGATACCGTCGGCGGCGCGCAGCGGGACACCTCCGCCGGCACCTTTCCCGACCTCGACAAACACTACCGGCCACGCAACTGCTTTCATTGTGCCGACCCGCCCTGTCTGCCCGCCTGTCCGGAGGGCGCAATCAGCCGGCGGACGGATGGCATCGTGGCAATCGACTACGACGCCTGCACCGGTTGCGGCGAATGCGTTCCGGCCTGCCCCTACGATGCGATAGAACTCAACAAGACAGCTCCCATACTTCCCCATGGGCTGGAAAACGGCCACGGCGATGCCGCCGTGCCGCCACGGCGGGCAGGCGTTGCGGAGAAATGCACGTTCTGCGCACACCGCCTGGACCGCGGTCAGGAACCCGCCTGCGTAGCCGCCTGCCCGACACAGGTTATCGGATTCGGCGACCTTGACGACGCAGGCAGCACCGTTGCCGGGCATGCCGCCCGAGTGGGGGCACAGCGTCCGAGGGAGGGCTCCGGTGCGCAACCTTCGGCCTGGTACCTGCCCTATTCCTTCGGTTCGCGTCAACGCCGCAGCGGCGGCGACTGACGGCTTCCGCCGGGAACGACCCGCAGCACGAAAACCGCTTCATGCCTCCCGTTTCCAATCGTCTGTCGTCCCCGAGGCTCGCCGCATTCGTGTCGCTGGAGATACCGATGGCGACCTTCCTGACGCCACTGGTCGTCTACATCCCCGCGTTCTATGCAGGTGAAATGGGGCTTGGACTGGCTACGGTCGGTATAGCGTTCGGGCTGACGAAACTCTGGGATATCGTCACCGACCCCATTCTCGGGCCCGTGACCGACCGATACGGGCCTCGCGGTTGGCGACGAAGGTGCTGGCTGCTGGTGTCGCTGCCGTTCATGTTGATCGGCGTCTACCGGGTATTCCTGCCGCCGGAGGGGATTGGCTGGGAGTATTTTGCCTTCTGGATGGTCTTCCTCTACATCGGCTGGACCCTGCTGACGATCTCGCACATCTCCTGGGGTGTGGAGCTGTCCTCCGACACGAATGAGCGCGCCCGGGTCGCCGCCTTCCGCCAGGCCGCAAATCTCGTGGGTGCGGTGATCGTGGTGTTCATCCCAGTGGTCACGGACTTGCTCGAGTTCTCCGAGGGCGGCGTTCGGGTACGCGCCATCGGATTGGTCTGCATGGTGCTGCTCGTGTCGCTTGCCGGGGCAGTGTTCTGGTCGGCGGGAGAGCAGGCGCCTGCCGCGGCGGAGCGAACCAGGCACAAGTGGAGCGACATTTTCGCGATTCTCAAGGAAGACCGGTCGTTGCGCGCGCTTGTGTACGGCAACATCGGCCTGTCAGCCGGGCTTGGCTCGACGACCAGTGTGTTGATTTTCTATGTGGAAGATGTGCTGCACCTCGGCAAGTGGGCGACCTTTGCGCTGGTTCCCTTCCTCTTCTCGGGACTCCTGTTCCTTCCAGCCTGGCATCATCTGCGCCGCAGGTGGGGCAATCCCCAGGCCTATCGCACCTCGTTCCTGCTACAGCTTTGCCTGCTGCCCCTGTTTCTCTTAATCCCGCCGGACAACCTGCCGGCAACCCTGATGTGCTTCGTGTTGCTCGGGGCCAATCATGGCGTTGCAAGCTTTCTCCCGCAGGCGATGATCGCGGATCTGAAAGATGTCTCGATTCGGGGCACCATCAGGAATCGAACCGGCAGTTATGTCGCCATATTGCAGACAACGAGCAAGGTGGCGGGGGCATTCGCCGTGGGCGCAACCTTCTATGTACTTTCGCTGGTCGGCTTCGACCCGGACCCCGATGCCGCAAACACCGGAGACAGCATCCGGAATCTGCGCTACCTGATTGCCGGCCTGCCGGCGGTCTGCTATGCGATGGGCTGGCTGGGGATGCGGGGCTACCAGCACGGATAGAACCAGCGCGGTTTTGCAGACGGGTTTCAACAGGTATTCTGCGCCCCGAATATGCTCGATCGGGTGCATAGTGGAGTTGGGTAATGGTTGACCTGTGCGCGGACGACACCCCGCAACTCAGGGCGTGGCGCCGGGAGGTTCGCGATTTCCTGCAGGAAGCCCTGCCCGAGCCCTGGACGTTCTGGTACGACTACGACGAGAACCCCGAGTCCTGGGAACGCTATCTCGCTTTCTGGCGCAAGGTAGGGAAGAAGCGGTGGACGGCCCTGACCTGGCCCGCCGAGTACTACGGCCTCGGCCGCCCCGCCATCGAGAAGTGGATCCTGGAAGAGGAGTTCGTCAACCACGACGTGCCCACCTACCCGGTAATCGGCATGCACGTCTCCGGCTACCTGTTGCGCCACGGCACCCACGAACAGCGCCTGAAGCACCTGAAGGGCATCGCTGACGCCACGGTGCTCTGGGGCGAGGGGTACAGCGAGCCGGGCGCGGGATCGGACCTGGCGGGGCTGACCACCAGGGCGCACCGCGACGGCGACGACTGGGTGATCAACGGCCAGAAAACCCTCGGCACCGCCGCCCACTTCTGCCAGTGGATGTCGGTCCTGGCCCGCACCGACCCGGATGCCCCACGCCATGCGGGCATTTCCTGTTTCCTGGTGCCGCTCGATGCGCCGGGCGTCGAGATGCTGCCCCTGGACAACATGGCCGACGGCCGCCAGAACATGACCTACTTCGATGACGTGCGCGTACCGGCGGACAGCCTGCTCGGCGACGAGAACCAGGCCTGGACGCAGATCTGGTTCGGCATGGGCGGAGACAAGATCGACAATGCCGGCCCCAGCCTCGGCCCCCACAGCATGCGCATCGTTCCGCTCCTGAACCGGGTCATCCGCTACTGCACACAGACCACCCGTGGCGGCCGCCGCCTCGCCGACGACCCGGTGGTGCGCCAACAGCTCGGCGAACTCATGATGGGCGTGGAGGCCATCAAGCTGCAGGCCTGCGAAATGTACGGCAACGCGCAATCCGGCAAGCCGGGCCGGTTCGGTGCGGCATCGATGCACATGCACCAGGCCGTCTTCAAGGAGTTCTGGCCGCGCCTGGCGCAGGCGTGCATGGAGATCGTCGGCCCCATGGCGCAGATAAAGGGCGGCCGGTGGGCTCAACTCAATGGCGATGTCGAGCACTACTTCAGGGCCTCGTTCGGCAACCACGCCGGCGGCACTTCCCAGCTCAAGCGCATGGTCCTGGCCACCCGCGGCCTCGACCTGCCGCGCTGACGCCGGAGAGCCGCAATGGGCATCGAACTGAATCTCACCGAAGAGCAGGAACTCATCGGCTCTACGGCAAGCGAGTTCTTCGAGAAACACTGCCCGCCGAAGCTGGTGCGCGAGTATGAATCGGGCCCGTCGGACTTTCCGGAGGCACTCTGGCGGCAGATGGCCGGGCTGGGCTGGCTCGGCATGCCGTTTCCGGAACGCTACGGCGGGCTGGGCTTGGCGATGCTGGATATGGTTCCGCTCTACGTCGAACTCGGTCGTCACCTGGTGCCCTGCCCGGTTCTCGATACCGTCGCGCTCGCCGGCGGCCTTCTCTGCGCGCTCGGCAGCGAGGATCAGAAAAAGGCGCTGCTCCCCCGCATCGCCCACGGTGATGCCGTAGTCGCTTCGGCCATCATGGAGCCGGATGGCGGGTACGGCCCCGATGCGATCCAGGTGCAGGCCGAACGCAACGGGTCGGGTTTTCTGCTCAATGGAACCAAGGTACTCGTCGCCTGTGCGCGCTCCGCCAACAGGCTGCTTTGCGCCGCGCGAACGGCAACGGGCGTGAGTGACAACGGAGTTTCGCTGTTTCTCGTCGACCCGGCAACGCCCGGCATCGCCATCGAGCGTACGCCGAATATCGCGGGCTACCCGCTGTATGCGGTCGGCTTGGAGAACGTCTCCGTCCCGAATGAAGCTGTGGTCGGCAACGTCGATTCAGCGTGGCCGGCCCTGTACGAAGCCACGATGAAAGCCGCCGTCCTGCAATCGGCCATGGTCGTCGGCGCCGGCGAGCGCCTGCTGGAGATGACCACGGACTACGCCGGAGAACGCGAGCAGTTCGGCCAGCCCATCGGGAAATACCAGGCGGTGCAGTATCTCTGTACCGACATCGCCATCCACTGCCATCAGACGCGATTGCTCACCCTGCAGGCCGCCTGGCGCATCGATTCGTCTCGAAGTTTCCTGCGCGAGGCCGCACTCGCCAAGGCTTCCGCCAGCCGGGCTGCCGCCGCCATGACGTTCGCCGCCCACGAGGTGCACGCCGGCGTCGCTTTCGTCACCGACTACGACCTGCAGCTCTACACCCGCCGCGCCAAGCACTGGGAGTACAACCTGGGCGACCTCCGCTACCACCTCGACCGGGCCTGCGCGGAAAGCGGTCTGTAAAGCCTAGATGAGCCCGATTCGAGCATCGGGCGGACAAGTCGCCGATGCCGACCGCAGCAGCGGGCCGGCATTGCTGCTGTCGTGTTTGCGATATGCTGACGAGTGCCGCCCTTTGTGCGAATACGAATGACCGGCACTGACCGAAAAATCAAGATACTCGCCACCTGCAACCTCGGTCTCGGCTTTTCCTACCGCGGTCTTCAGGCCGGTTTGCAACGCCAGCCAGACCTGATCGCGTGCGATGCCGGCAGCGCCGACTTCGGGCCGTATTACCTCGGCACCGGAGAGGTTCAGAAAAGTCGCGGCACCCTCAAGCGGGACCTGTCGCTGCTGATACGGGCGGCGCGCCAGATCGGTGTACCTTTCATAACCGGATCGGCCGGCGGCGCCGGCGCCCGCCCGCATCTGGACTCCACGGTCGACCTGGTGCGTGAGATTGCCGCTGAGCAGGGGCTGAATTTCAGATTGGCGGTCATTCCCGCCGACATCCCAGCCGCACTGGTCCGCGAACGGCTTCACGATGGGCGGATAACGTCGCTGGGCCAGGTGGACGAGCTTGCCGACGACGCTGTCGACGACTCGCGTGCCATTGTCGGCATGATGGGCGTCGAGCCGTTCATCCGGGCGCTGGATCTGGGCGCGGACGTCATCGTGGCAGGTCGTTCAACGGACCCCGCGATATTCGCCGGAGTGCCGTTGCGTGCCGGGATCTCCCCCGGCAGCGCGTGGCATGCCGCGAAGTGTATCGACAAGGGCTATCTTGCCACCACGCGCCCACAGGATGGCTCGCCGGTTCTGGCAAGCATCGGCAATGGCGGATTTGTCATAGAACCCACCCGGGACGGCGCGCAGTGCACCGTGAAGTCCGTCGCAACCGTTACGCTGCATGAGAATCCAGATCCGTTCCAGGTGGCCCAACCGACCGGAACCATCGACACGAGCAACTCGAAATACGAGCAGCTCGACGAGAGGTCCGTGCGTGTAACGGGCAGCGAGTACAGGCCGGCAACCAGCCCTACCATCAAGCTCGAAGGCGCGGTGCTGGTCGGCTATCGCAGGATCCTGATCGCCGGAATTCGGGATCCGCGCCTCATCGAGCGCTTCGATGAGTTCCTGGACGCATACCGGGCTGCAATCGCGCGCGCTTCCCACAGCCTGGGCATCGATGAGGGCGACTATCGCCTGCAGTTTCGCGCCTATGGAAAGGATGCCGTCATGGGCAGCCTCGAACCCCTGCGGGAGCGTCCGGGCCATGAACTCGGTCTGATCGTCGACGTTGTCGGGCGAACACCGGAAATTGCCGGCGCACTTGCCAGCCGGCTTGGCCCATCGGGCTCGAGGCTGGACATCGTGGGACGCATGGGAGGAGGAGGAAATTTCGCCTATCCCTTCTCTCCAAGC
>CAZWZH010000144.1:0-23195 GCA_964638775.1 uncultured Pseudomonadales bacterium | reverse complement strand
GCCCCCCACCGCCCTCCATTTCACGCCAGCGACCTCTGGCATTGCCTATCGTTGACAAAATAAAAAGGTCACTTTAAGTTTATCTTATTGTCCATCAACCAGCGCATCAACAATGCTGACCACCATCAACGCCAAGACACTTCGGCACGAATTGGCGCGGATCGTCGAGCGTGTCAGGAAAGGTGAAGGTTTCACAGTGCTTTATCGCAGCCGCCCCGCATTTCGCATCGTACCTGTTGACGGGCCAGTAGCGCTCGGTACGCTGGAGGAGGATTCCCTTTACCGCGCCGATGCCGTCGGCAGTTCCGATGACGGATGGGAAGCGGCGGATCATGACCGGCTCCTGTACGGCAGCCGGGATGCCAGCGCGTAAGCCTTCCGCGGCACGTTAAGTACAACAGCGCAAGTGCAGGAATTCAGCCCCGCGGCAAGCGTTGATCTGTTCGCGGATACAGCGGGCTGGATGGCCATGGCTGATGATACCGACCCCGCTCATGCCGCCGCTCGAAACGCCAGGGACGATTGCCTGAGCAATGGGGGCGTGCTGATCACGACCGACTATGTGGTCGACGAGGCGTTGACGCTGATCCGGTTGCGCCTCGGTTTACGTGCCGCGCGCAAATGGTGGGAACAAATCGATGGCAGCAGGCGCGTTCGATGGGAATGGATCGACCCGGCGAGAGCCGACAAGGCGCGAACCTGGTTTTTCAAGTGGGCTGACAAATCGTTTTCATTCACCGATTGCACGAGCTTTGTGGTTATGGACGAACTGGACCTCAGGAAAGCCCTGACCACCGATCATCACTTCCGTCAGGCCGGATTCGAAATGTTGCCCGCCCGAAAGATCTAATCGTCGTCGACCAACCGTCCTTCCGCCCTCATTTCCTCCATCAACCGGGTCAGCGGCAGCGTCTCCACGCCATTGGGTTGCGGAAACGACCGTGTGCCGCCGTAAACCACAATACGGCGCTGGGCTTCAAGGTCCGCACAGGCTGCGTGAAAGCCCCTGGAAGGCGCGGGACGGGACGCCGATCGCTTGATCTCAACTGCCCAGCGGCTGCCGGGATCGAACTCCAGAACCAGGTCAACCTCGGCGCCCGCCTGGGTGCGATAGAAAAACGGCTGCGACCAGGCCGGGGCGGCGGCGAGCAGGTTTTCAGGGACAAACCATTGGCTTACCTTAATCGAAACACTCGTTTGCGGGCCGACGGACGGGCATGAACGGTTGCTGCTCCCGACGGATTTCGATTGCCTCGGGCCGCAGCTTCCAGGCCATCGTCAACGACGGCGGCCGGGACGACAGCCGATTCGCGGTACGCGGAATTGAAAGCCGGAAGCGGCTACTCCACGTGCTTTACCCACTCCGTACCGTGCTGGGACGGCGAGATGATCTCTATGAACTCGAATTCGTCCGAGTGTTTTACGAGATCGTGGATCACGCCCTTGGGCATGTTGACGCAGGAGCCGGGGGTGACTTCCACGTCGCCGGTGCCCTCGAAATAAAACGTGGCCGAACCCTTGAGCACGTAGAACATCTGAAAGTCCACATCGTGGCGGTGCTGGCCTATGTTGCCCTGGCAGGGCCTGGCTGCGGCCAGAATTCGGGCTTCGATATTGCCCCCCGTGGCTTCCTTGACACCCAAATCGCGAATCTGGAATTGGCCTTCGGGATCGAAGTTCTCAAATTTCGAATCTGCTGCGTGGCTGACAGCCATGTCGGATTGACTCAGGTCCATGTCTTTTCCCCTTCAATTGTCCCGATCATGCTATCACAGCAGGCCTTTCAGGCGCGGCGCTACCTGCGTAAACAGCCGTTCGAGGCTCGGCGCCATCTGCTCGGCACTCAGGCCCGGCGGTACCGCCATCGTGACGATGTCGGTGATACCGAACGTCTCGATAAATTCCCGTAGCACCTGTATACAGTGACCCGCGTCGCCGATGACCCATGTCTGTGGAACAGGCTCACCGCTGCCGAAACCTTCACCGCTCTCATCGAAAAACCGGCGGTACAGGTCCATGCGATAACGCTCCGCGGCCCTGACCGGCGGCCAGTCGCCGTCCTTGTCGTCGGTTACCAGTATGCTGCGGATGATGCCTACCCGGTGGTCCGAGCGGTTGCGGCCATCTGCCGCGAGGGCGCGCACCCAGGGGTCGAACGAACGGGCTCTTTCACCCTGTGGCAGAAAGTGGGTGTTGTAGCGGGCGGCGCGCAGCGCGCCGGCTTCCGACATTGCCGCAATCCATAGCGGCGGCCCGCCTTCCTGGACGTAACCCGGCGTTATGATCACGTCGTCGAACCGGTAACGCTTGCCGCGGTAGCTGAACCGCTCACCGGCAAAGCAGCGCTGGAGCACCTCGATCCCTTCGTTCATCAGCGAAACGCGCCGGCTGACGGGCAGGCCGAATCCCCGGAATTCATGCGGCGCGTAACCCATGCCGACGCCGAGTTCCACGCGCCCGCCCGACAGGTTGTCGAGCACGGCGAGGTCTTCGGCAAGACGCAGGGGATGATTGAACGGCAGCAGGCAGATGTCGGTGCCGAATCGCACGCGCTCGGTAACCGCCGCCATGGCTCCTGCGACGGGTACCCAGCTTGGAAGATAGCCGTCGTCGATGAAGTGATGTTCGGTGAACCACACCAGGTCGGCGCCGATACGGTCGAGCCACCGCACCTGTTCGAGTATCTCCCCGTAGAGCACCCGGTCCGGCACGCCGGAGTCCGGCGGATTTCGGAAGTCATAGCAGACGCCGATTCGGAGTTGATGCATCTGAAGCCAGCCTGGATGTCCCCTGGATAGTCCAGCAAGTGTGGGTGACCGGGCCCTGCTCGGCAATATGCAGCGGCCCGGAACCGTCTGCATAAGGCCGACGCTCGGGCCGCGCGCCACCGATACCGACATTGGAATCCGCCGGAGATTACCGCCTTGAAACAGGAAAGCGCCTCGCGCACACCTGAGGAGCACACCCAGGAGAGCTTCGCCGCGTTGCGGGCCTGCTTTGTCAGCGAGGATCACCACGAGGGCGTGCGCGCGTTTCTCGAGAAGAGGGAAGCGCGCTTTACGGGGCGGTAAGAAGGGTCATCATCGACTCCGCCGCCACCAACGCAACGCGGCGAATCAGGTCGCGGTCGGTGCGGTCGCCCATCTCGTAGGTGATGGCGGGGACACCGTAGGTCTCGCTGATGTAATGCTTGAACACCGGACGCCCTGAATTCCTCGACGCCGCCCGGTCCACCGTAAAACCCGGCACACCGTGTGCGATAGCCCGCAGCCAGTCGGCGGTGAAGTCGGGCAGTATCGCCACTTCGCCGTCTTCCTGCGTGTAGAACACATCGCGGCGGGTTGAATGGAAGTCCAGCCCCAGCACCAATCTCTGCCCGGGTTGCCCGAGCACGCGTTCCAGTTCCGCGATCACGGCGCTGGTTTCCGGTTGCGTGAACAGCCCCCAGTCCCGGTTCAGGTCGACGCCGCCATAGTTGTGCCGCCAGTGGCCGCTGGCCACCCCGTCCGGGTTCAGGTTCGGCACGATCAGCAGGCGGTAGCGGTGACGAAACCGCTCCGCCAGTTCGTCTTGCCGAAGAAGCCTCTCGACAAAGGGCAAGAGCGCCAGTGCGCCCGTTATCTCCGGCGGATGCTGGCGACCGACGATGAGTATCCAGTCGCTTGCGGCACCCGCCGTCGTCAGCGCATGAAGCGGGCGGTTGCCCAGTGTTCGGCCGATTTCCCGGTCTTCGACGTGTTGCAGGGCCGCCTGTACCTGTCGCCAGTTCGCATAGTCGCTGTTGGTGACCAGCTCCTGTGCGGCGACATACAGCAGTTCGGGCCCGACGCGCAGGGTGAAGCGGACAGCGGTTTCGTCGAGTATCAACCGGTAGCTGGACTCGTCCATCAGTCGCCAGCTTTCGCCGTCCCGGCTGACTTTGGGCCGGTAGCGATGCTTGTGAGTTCCGTAGTGGAAGAAGACGCGGATGGTGCGTTCACGCTCGGACAGCACCCGGAACGCATACCAGGGGCTCGAATTGACCGGTGTGTTTTCCGGCGCATTGCCCAGGCTGTATTCGTCCTTGCCGGTCTGCCGGCACTCGCTCAGGCGGGCGCCCTCGAAACCCGCATCGAACCTCAGGTCGCCGAAGCCGCAAACGGGCGCGTGGTGCGTCACGCGGATGTCAGCCATCGCCATGCCGAAGCACCCGCTGAGGATGAGAAACAGCATCGTAGAGCGCATGGTTCACTCATTGCCAGCCATGGACGTGTTGCGCACTAGAACACATTCGCCCTGATGTCGAGGTACATGTAACGGCCGAGATCGGTGTGCGCATCTGCAAAGTAGCCGAAGTAACGGTCGGCCAGTGGCGCGCGCCTGTCGGTCAGGTTCTTGACGCCAATGCGTATGCGCGTCGTTCTGCCCGCGAAGCTGGTATGCCAGTCGACATTGGCATCGAAGGTATCGACCACGGGAATCTCCCAGCGGGTGCCGTCCGCGAGAGTGAGGCTGCTCTGATAGAAACCGCCGATGCGCGACCAGCCCACCGCCGCCCCGAAATCGCCGTGCCGCCAGGACAGCCGCGTGTTGTGCCGATAATCCTGGTTGCCGTCCCGGTCGACCAGGTCGGCGAAACCGTCCACCGGGATGCTTAAGGGTATGACACCCGCTTCCTGGGCGGCCAGCAGGGTTGCCGAGTCGCCACCCGGCTGCTGTTCGAAGTCGAGCAGGAACGATGCGTTGTATTTCAGGTAGAAACGGCCGATCGCGGTATCGAGGTCGTAGTAGAACCCGACGTCCACGCCGCGCACGGTACGGTGGTCGAGATTGGCGTACTGGTCGTCGACCCGCAGGATGCCACCCGCCGGGCAGATGCCCGCCGCCCGGTAAACCGCCGCCGCCTCAGGGTCTATTTCCCGATCGCGCAGCACGGCCGGGTTGAAGGCGGCGGAGGAGCAATTGTTCAAGCCATTCTCGATGCGCATCAGAAGGTCAAGCACCGTGTGGTTCTCCTCTCCGAAGAGGCCGATGGTGTTCTCCTTTTCAATCGACCAGTAATCCGCCGTGATGCTCAACCCGTCAAGCGGCTCGAACACGACCCCGACGGAATAGTTGTCCGACTCTTCCGGCTCGAGGTCGGCACTGCCCTGGGCGGTGCGTTGGATGCTGTTGCGGCAGTCGACGATGTCCTGACCCGGGTCGCCGCCCAGTTCGGCCGCGTAGACGCAGGCGTAGTCGTTGCGGGTATTGCTGCGGGCAATGATCTCTTCGTTGATGGTGATCAGGTTCGGCGCCCGGAACGCCTGGGAATACGAGCCCCTGAACAGCAGCGAGTGAAGCGGCCGCCAGCCGAGGGCGACCTTGCCGACGGTGGTGTTGCGTATGTCGGAGTAGTTTTCGTGACGCAGGGCCAACTGCAGGTCGAGGCCGTCCAGCACCGGTATCTGCAGTTCGCCGAAAACAGACCAGACGTTGCGGCTGCCGCTGTTGTCCGCAGTGGGGCTCGAGTTCACCACATCGGAAACGTACGGGAAGGTATCGCCCTCGTTGTCGACGAACTGCACGGTTCCGTCGAGCCGGGGGTCCCTGTCGTCTTCGAAGGCTTCGCGCCGGTACTCCACGCCCGCCAGGAACCCGACCGGTCCGGCGGGCATTGCAAAGACATTGTTGTTGAAGAGCTTGAAGTCGACGGTGGTCAGCTCCGCCTCGCTGTCGCGGCGCACCGAGATCAGCGCCTGTTCGATATTGGAGTTCACCCCGCCGCTGAACGGGTTGTAGGCGGACGGCGAAGCATCGTTCAGGGCCGCCTGAATCAGCGTATTGGATACGCGGTTGCGGGTGACGTCCTTCTTCCTGGAACGCGACCAGGACGCCGCCGTTTCCCAGTCCCACTCGTTCCATTGCCCCCTGAACCCCTGCAGGAGCCGCCAGGTTTCGCCGTCGTTGTCGACGATGCGCGGCAACTCGGCAAAGCGGTAGTTATCGATAGTGAGTGCCAGGCCCTCGCAGGGGACGCTGTCGCCGATCACCGAATCCGGCAGGCGGTTAGGCGACCCGCAGGGGCCGAACGGGTTGTAGTGGTTTTCCGCACCGACACGCAGTTTCACCGAGGAAAACGGTGTTGAAGAGTGGCGGTACATGTTGGTCTCCGATAGGTAGGCCGAGACTTCGCTGAAGCTCTCGAACCCGGCATCGAACTCGTGATTCACGGTCATGAACATGTTGTAGCGATTCAGCCGGGAGTTGAGATCGCGGTTCCCGTTCAAATTGTGTCGTATTGTTCCGTTGCCGTCTGCGGCGCCGCAGATACGCTCGTTGATCGCAAAGGTGCACAGTGGATCGCCGGCCGGAAACACCTCGAATTCTCCGGAGCTGTCCGTCAGGTCGTTCCGGCGCAGGCTGTGGCTGCTCGACAGCCGTGAGACCACGTCAAATTGGCCGTAAAGCGAATTGGCGCTGTTGTTGCGGAATGACGCGCTGCCGGCGAACGGCGAGTCTTCGGGAACCTGTTCACGAAAATCCGAATTCGCCCAGCGCTCGTCGTCCTGGGAATTTACCCTGCCGCGCTTCAGATAATCGAAAAAGAAGCCCACGTTGGTGCGGCCGTCATTGAAATACCGCCCCCATTCCAAACTGAAGCTCTGATCGTTACGGGGCAAGCCGTCGAACTCCGTGTGCTTTACACGAACGGTCAGCCCTTCGAAGTCGCTTTTCAGAACGGTGTTGACCACGCCCGCTACCGCGTCGGCGCCGTATATCGCGGAGGCGCCATCGCGCAACACTTCCACGCGCTCCACTCCGCGCACGGGAATGGTGTTGGTGTTGGCGGTATTCACCGGCACGAAACTGCCGCCGACTTCTTCGGTCTGAAAGGTTGCGGAATTCACCACCCTGCGCCCGTTCAGCAGGGTCAGCGTGTTGCCGGTGCCCATGCTCCGGAGGTTATAGGCGCCCACGTCGCCCCGGGCGGAATTGACGCCGCCGCTTATGTTCTCAGCTTCGTTGAAGAAGTTCTGCCCGTTTTCCGGAATCATGGCGAGCAGCTCTTCGCCCGAGTCAATTCCCAGCACATCGATGTCCTCTGCCGTGACGACGGACACCGCGAGGGCTTCCGCGATGTTGGCGCCCCTGATCTGGGTTCCCGTCACCACGATTTCCTCGATCACGCCGCCGTCGCCCTCGGCCCAGGCCGCCCACCCGGGCATCGCCAGCGCGATGGCTGCGGCGGCGGCAAGCCGGCTTGGGTGAGCCTTAGGCTGGTTTGGCATCGCAGACCCCTCGCTTTCTGTCCGAAAAAGTGGCGCGAGCTTATCGGGCGCCATCGCGACAGTCGACCTGCGCGCGCTATCGGCCCACATGATTCGACCCGGGTTTTGGGTTAAATTCAGGCTTGTCGTAGCAAGTGCTGCGGAAAATCAATCCCGTCTTGCCAGTTGAGCCAGTCTGTCAGGCGTTGCAAGGTCCAGAAACGATGCACCTGAACGCCATACCCGTCCCGAATACCGGCCATCGAACCTACGATTCCAATCTTGCCTTTGCCGAGCACTCGGAAACAAAGTGCGGGACGACTCGAATGCGCCTGGCGGAAATCCGGCTCCTGTCGCTGCTCGGCCTGCTTTGTATCCCACTGATACTGCCGGGTATCGGCCTGTCTGACGCCGTTGCGTCCACCGATGACGTGGGTCTTGCCCTGGTCGCGGGGCTCACAGCCGCGATGATGGTGGCGCAGATGACGGTACTTCAGACCCTTGACGGCGGCACGCCGCGATACATGGCCCTGGGCGCGGGCGTAGCAATGCTCCGATCAGGTTTCGGATGCTTAAACTTCTATGTCCTGTTAAGCTTTTCAGCAACTTCGACAGTCACAAAGGGAGGTTAAGAAATGTTCAAGCAGGGAGTAGAGCTTCGGCAACTGCTGTTGACAGCGATCATGATGCTGGCGGTCACCATCTGGAGTCACCAAGCGCTCGCGCAAGATCAGGGGCACGCCGGGCATGATCACGAACACCACGGGCACGACGATGGTCACGGACATGACCATGGTGACGGGCACGACGCACATGATCCCGACCACCCCGGGCACGATGACGAGCACGAAGGGCACGGTCACGCCGACCACCACAGCCATCACCACGAGCACCATGTGCATGCTCATGAACATGACGGGCAGGGCGGGCATGACCCTCACCACCCGGGGCACGATGACGAGCACGAAGGGCACGGTCACGCCGACCACCACGGCCACGATCACGAGCACAAGGTGCATGCTCATGAACATGACGGGCAGGGCGGGCATGACCCTCACCACCCCGGGCACGATGACGAGCACGAAGGGCACGATCACGCCGACCACCACGATCATGACCACGAACACCAGGTGCATGCTCATGAACACGAGGGGGCCGGCCATGAGCACCACCATGAAGGCGGCAACTAGCCTCCACATCTCCCATCGGTCTGCACGGCGTCCCTAACGGAATGGCCGCACTCAGCGGCGCAACGGGTACCGCCGCAGGTTTGATGGCGATATGACCGAGCCTGGCGGCCCTTCTGTCGGTCATCGCCACGGCGACCCGGCTGGAGCTGGCGAGTGGACGGGCGCGGGCAAGCGGAGTTTGATCGCCGCGCTGGTCCTGATTGTCGGATACGCAGTTCTGGAAGCCACGGCTGGCTTCCTCGCCGGCAGCCTGATCCTGCTCGCTCACGCCGGACACATGGTCGCGGATGCCGTGTCCATCGGAGTTGGACTGGCGGCCATGCGCTACGCGGGTCAGTCGGCTACAGCGGAACGGACTTACGGTTTCCACCGCACTGAAGTGCTCTCCGCCCTCGTGAACGCGTTGGCGCTCTGGGTCATTGCCATCTTCGTGTTCTTCGAGGGTTACCGTCGCTACTTCGACACACCCGAAGTTCAGGGTGGGCTGATACTGCTTGTGGGATTCATCGGTCTCGTCGCCAACATCTCAGCCCTCTGGCTCCTGCACGAGTCGGCCCAGCGAAACGCGGCCGTCTCGGGCGTCTTCCAGCACCTGATCGTCGACCTGATGGGGTCTGTCGTGGTCGTTGTCGCGGGCGTGCTCGTCTGGGCCTTCGGTTGGCAAGCGGCCGATCCGGTCCTTGCGGTGCTGATCGGATTCATGATCCTGTCCAGCACCTGGCGGCTGCTGTCCAAGGTGGTTCGGGTTCTCTTGGAAGGCACTCCGGAACACATTGACGTCTACGCCCTCTGCTACCAGATCGAACAACTGGAGGGCGTCACGCTGATTCACGATGTGCATTGCTGGACCCTCGCACCCGGCTACGACGCGATGACGGCGCACATTCTGGTGGAACCCGGCAAACAGTCGGACGGCGACCGCGATTCCCTGCTGGACCGCATCAGGACCATCGCCTACGATGAGTTCAACATCCACCACATCACGATACAGATCGAAACCACGGCCAGTCGCTGCTTGGAGGCTCATCATGTCGACCACCTGCTGGCCACTGCGCGCAAGTAGGTGAGTGCCCGCCTGGGAGATCCCGCATTGGACTGGAGGGGGGAAATGCAAACATCCGCTCTGCAAAAGCTAGTGCTGTTGCTGGGGTTTGGTGGCAGCCTCCTCGTCCTGACGAGCGCAGCTATCGGACAGGAAGGCGTACGTCGTGTAACTCTGCGCGAGGCCTTGGAGGAGTTCGTCGAGAACAGCCCCGCGCTGAAGATTGCCCGGTCGGAGGCCGCCCAAGTCGCGGGGGCGGCACGCCAGTCTCGGGTCTATTCCAATCCGTCGATCGAATTCGACCACGATGACCTCGAGCATGACGACCCGGTGCACGGAACAGAGAGATTCTGGGAACAGACCATCAAGCTCGTTCAGGAGGTCGAGTGGCCTGGCCGGACCTCCGCTCGGCGTCGGGCAGCTTCCCACACCATCGATGCCAGCGCGGCAGGTCTCCGGGACGACGCGGTTCAACTCGCCTCCGAGGTTCGCGAGGCCTACGCCCTCGCATGGTTTGCCGAGGAAGCGGAACGCGTGGTAGGCCGGTCCGCGGAGGTGATCAGCAGGGTGGCGGACGACGGCGAAGTGCGCCTGGAAGCAGGGGACATCTCTGCTTACGAAGCCCGCCGGCTAAGACTGGAACGGCTGCGAGCCGAACAGGAGTTGGCGGACGCGGGGCTCCGGGTTCGTGCCGCTCGCCGCCGCCTGGCCTCGCTCATCTCTCCCGGCACCGGCACGCAGGAAGTCGGTCCATCGGAGGGCCTGCAGAAGATTCCACCGTCCCTAAGCCACGAAGCCGCGCTCCGCGACATCGCCCGGCGACCGGACGTGGAAGCAGCGGCGCGCGAGGTCGACGCCGCACAGGCCGAAATAGAGATCGCCAGTTTCGCTCTGAAGCCCTCTCCGACGGTCGGGCTAGGATACCGGCATCACCGGGACGGATTCGCCGGCGCCAGCCTGGGCTTAAGTGTGCCGTTGCCGCTCTTTGACAGGGGACACGGGACTCGCGCCGAAGCGGCCGCCCAAGGTGCCGCGGCCGCTCATCGCCTCGACCTGAGGCGACGCCTGGCAGAGTACGAACTACTCAACGCCCTGGATCGATACGCAGCCGGTCGGACCCGCGTAGAGGTTGCGGTCGAGAGCCTCATCGCGGACGGTGAATCCCTCTTGGCGTCCGCGATCGCAGCCTATGCCGAACAGGAAATGACGCTTGTGGAGCTTCTTGACGCGGCCGGCGCGTTTCAGGGTGCCGGACTGACCGCGCTGTCCCTGCAGTCCGAGGCCTGGATCGCCTACTTCGACCTGCTGCGTGCGATGGGAAGGGGCCCGCTGGAAGATCCATGAAACGAAACGTCACTCACGGGTGGATGGTCGCTTCGCTCGTCGCCCTCGGGCTGGCGGGTTGCGGCGGGGCCGGGGGCGAGAGTGAAACTCCGGTGCCGGGCCACGATCCGCATGTGGGTGGAGGGAAGTTTACCGTGCGGGCCGGCAACATCGAGTTGTTCGCCGAGTATCCGCACCAGCTCGCGGGTACAGAGAGCGAGGAACCCTGGAAGATTCGCTTGACCTGGATCGAAGGCTGGAAGCCGGTCGAGGACGCCACCGTAAAGCTGACCATGAGCGGACCGGGCCGCACCCGCAGTGAAACAACCGTCCGGCCGGAGGTCCCGGGCGTATACGTCGCGACCCCCACGCTGCCGAAAGCTGGAACCTGGCAGGCTGCGTTTGCCGTGTCGGTCGCTGATGACGAGTACGAGATCCGGGCGGGACCACTCCAGGTCTTCGAGAGCGAGAGCGGCGTGGACCCGCATGCCGGGCACGGCCACGAGGATCACGAGGGGCACGGCCACGAGGATCACGAGGGGCACGGCCACGAGGATCACGAGGGGCACGGCCATGAGGATCACGAGGGGCACGGCCACCAGGTCCATGCCGGGAATGACCATCACGGGCACGACCACGAGGAACCGGACTCCGGGCTCATCACCCTGTCTGTGGAGGAACAGTGGACATTCCCCTTCGCGGTCTCCGTGGCTGAAGAACGCGAAATCCGGGCTTCGTTTTCGGCCGCAGGTGAGTTGGTGGCGCCCCCGGGCGGTCTCGTCCACGTCATTGCGCCCGTGGCTGGTCTCGTGCAGGTGGATGGTCCCTCACTGGGACCGGGTGATTTCGTCCGCACCGGGCAACTGCTGGCTCTGATCGCTCCTATCCGCCTGGACAACTCGTACGAACGCACTCGCGCCGATGTCGTGGCGGCGAAACGCGAAGTCGAGAGAGCCGAGCGCCTTCTCGATGTCGGCGCGATCCCTGCGCGCCGGCTACAGGACGCGCGCCTCGACCTCGATGTCGCCGTGGCGGCGTTCGAAGCGATCAGAGGGGGTACGATGGGGGAAGCCGCAGAAGAAGCCGATTCCGAGCAATACCGTCTGCTCAGCCCCATCGACGGCATGGTCGCGGCCCGCGACGTGGCGCTCGGGCAGCAGGTCGATGTCGGGGAGCACGCCTTTACGATCGTGAACATCGGCACGCTCTGGTTCGTTGCCCGGATTCCGGCGCGCTACGCTGCGGACACCAGCCAGATCCAGGGTGCCTGGTTCACGGTGGAGGGAGGCACGAGCCCCTACACGGTGAGCCGGGTCCTGTCGGTGGGCAGCATGATTGAACCGACAAGCCGCACGCTTCCGGTCCGGTTCGCCGTCCCGAACGCAGACCGGGCCCTGAAGGTAGGGATGCTGGCGGAAGGACAGATTCTCATCGGTGAGCCGGTGCGGGGCACGGCGGTTCCCGTACCGGCAATCCAGGACGAGAACGGTCTCCCGGTGGTCTACGTCAAGGTCTCCGGTGACACGTTCGAGCGCCGAGTGGTCGAGGTGGGCGCATCGGACGGATCCTGGACGCTCGTCGCCCCGGGGATTGAGCCGGGAGAGCATGTGGTCACCGAAGGGGCCTACCAAGTGAATCTCGCCGCTCTGGGCACCATTGAACCCTCCCATGGCCATGCCCACTAACGAACCCGTCGGGGGTGGATCAGGGCAGCGCGGCTTCCTCGATCTCTTTGTCGGCACCTCGCTCAAGAATCCGTTCCTGGCGCTGATTTTCGCTATGGGCCTGTTCGTGGTGGGTAGTTGGATCGCCGCCAGGTTCCCGGTCGACGTCTTCCCCGACCTGACGGCACCGACCGTAACGGTGGTGACCGACGCTCAGGGACTGGCCCCGGAAGATGTTGAAGTAGCGATAACCTTCCCGATCGAAACGGCGCTGAACGGCGCCCTCGACGTGCGCCGGGTCCGATCGAGATCCGCCCACGGGATCAGTATCGTCTGGGTCGACTTCGAGTGGGGAACCGACATCTTCCTGGCCAGGCAGATCGTGAGCGCGAGGCTCCAGGCGCAGGCACTGGACCTTCCGGCAGGCGTGAACCCGCCGGTACTCGCCCCCATCAGTTCGATCATGGGCGAGATCATGCTGGTCGGCCTGAGTGCTTCCGAGGAGCGGCTCATGGAGGTACGCACCTTGGCGGACTGGGTCGTTCGCCGCAGGCTGTTGGCCGTGCCGGGCGTCTCCCAGGTGATCCCCCAAGGCGGCGATGTTCGTGAGTACCAGGTCCTGGTCGATCCGCAGCGTTTGCTGGCGTACCGCGTAGGGCTCGAAGACGTGCTCGCCGCAACGGCGGGGTCCAGCGAAAACGTGTCGGGTGGCCTCTACTGGTCGAGCGGGCGTGAAGTTCTGATTCGCGGGATCGTGCGTCCCAGCGACGTCGAGGATATCGCGAGGACCGTGGTGGCGACGAGGGACGGAACACCAGTCCAGATCGGGGATCTCGCCGAAGTGCGGATCGGTTCCAAGATAACCTACGGAACCGGGTCCGTGAACACGGAACCCGCGGTCATCCTCTCGGTACAGAAACAGGCGGGCGCCAACACTCTGGAACTCACCGGCAGGGTGGAAGCCGAACTCGATCAGATCCAAGCGGCTCTGCCGCAGGGAATCACCCTGGAACGGAACATCTTCCGGCAGGCCGATTTCATCTCACTCGCGGTGGAGAACGTGATCCTCGCGCTACGCGACGGTGCCTTCTTCGTCATTGCCATCCTGCTGTTGTTCCTCTGGAACGTGCGCACCACCCTGATATCCGTGGTCGCCATTCCGCTGTCCCTGGCACTCGCGATCATCGTGATGGGAATCCTCGGCGGCACCTTGAACACCATGACCCTGGGCGGAATGGCGATTGCGATCGGTGCCCTGGTCGATGACGCGATCATCTTTGCCGAGAACGTGCATCGCCGGCTCCGTGACAACCGCCGACGTCCGCACGGCGAGCGCGACCCCCCTCTGGAGATCATTCACGGTGCCGCGAGAGAGATCCGGGATCCGATCCTCAACGCGACGCTGATCATCACGATCGTATTCGTGCCGCTGTTCTTCCTCTCCGGCGTGGAAGGGCGAATGCTAAAGCCCCTCGGCGAGGCCTACATCGTGAGCATCCTGGCGTCGCTGTTCATCGCCGTGACTGTGACCCCCGCGCTCTGCTATCTGCTGCTCCCGAACGACCGCTCCATCACGCGGCTTCGCGAGCCGTGGCTGGTCAGGGGGCTTGAGTTCCTCTACGAAAAGGTGCTCGACCGGGCCTTGCGCCATTCCGGGAAGGTGCTGCTCGGGGCGACGGCCCTGCTTGCCGGTACCCTGGTGATCGTCCCCATGCTGGGCCGGGAGTTTCTGCCGGAGTTTCAGGAGGGCTCGCTGACGATCGCGATCATCGGCGTACCGGGTACTTCGCTCCAGGAATCGGACGCAACCGGCACGCGGGTGGAACGGCGGTTGCTGCAGGTGCCGGGGGTGGTTTCGACAGCGCGGCGTACCGGCCGGGCCGAACTGGATGAAGAAGGACAGGGATCCAACGTCTCCCATGTCGAAGCCCGACTGGACCTGAGCGGTCGAGAACTCGCTGATGTCCTGGCCGAGGTCCGCGAGCATCTTGCGGGAATACCGGGCACCAGCATCACGGTGGGACAGCCCATCGGCCACCGCATCGATCACATGCTCTCCGGAACGCGCGCGGCGATCGCGATCAGCATCTTCGGACCCGACTTGCGAGAGCTGCGCCAGATCGCCGGCCAGGTCGAAACCATCGCTCACGAAGTTCAGGGGCTGGTGGACGTCTCCGCAGAGCAGCAGGCAGAGGTTCCACAGTTGCAGGTGCGTGCGGACCGCCGGGCCATGGCCCGCTACGGCGTCACTCCCGGGCATCTTGCGGAAGCCGTCAACGTCGCCATTCAGGGTAAAGCCGTCTCTATCGTTCGGGAAGGGGAGCGGACATTCGATCTCCTCGTGCGCTATGCCGACGAGTACCGCACCGATCCCCAAGCGATCGGAGACGCCCTCATGGCAACGCCCGCCGGACCGATCGTGCCTCTGTCCCAGCTCGGCTCCATCGTGCAGGCCATGGGGCCGAACATGATCACCCGCGAGAACGTCCAGAGGAAAATCGTGGTCAGCGCCAACGTGGCGGGACGCGATGTCATCGGGGCGGTGACCGAACTGCAGGAGCGAGTTGCAACCGGTCTCGACCTTCCACCCGAGTACTACCTCCAGTACGGTGGCCAGTTCGAGAGCGGCGAAGCCGCCAGCCGCCGGATCACCATGCTGTCGCTGTTCTCGGTCGGTGCGATCTTCCTGATCATGTTCCGCGCCTTCGGCAGCTTCCGAACCGCCGCGTTTCTGATGGTGAACCTGCCACTGGCCCTGACGGGCGGCGTGGCCGCCGTCCTTCTGATCGGCGGTACCGTCAACGTCGCCACGCTGGTTGGCTTCATCACGCTGTTCGGAATCGCAGTGCGGAACGGAATGCTCCTCGTGAGCCGCTACCAGGACCTGTGTGCGGCCGGGGTGCCGCTACCCGAGAGCATCCGGCGCGGCTCGGTGGAGCGTCTCAGTCCGATTTTGATGACCGCTCTTACCGCAGGCCTCGCCCTCATTCCGCTCGCGATGGGAATCGGCGATCCCGGAAAGGAGATTCAGGCGCCTCTTGCCGTCGTCGTTCTTGGCGGCCTGACGACCTCGACCGTTCTCAACATGATCGTCGTTCCGGCCCTCTTCATGCGCTACGGTCGAATGTCCGTAGGGACTCCCACAGAGGCGACCGCAACAACTTTGACCGCATGAAGAAGTTCGCCCGTGCGGCACGGACATGGGTCGGTCGGGCGTTCAAGCGCTCCCGGCAGGCGGCAAGGCGTTTACCGACCGGCTCGCCGTAGGCAACCGCCCAGTCCGGAAAAGGTCGGTCAGGACCAACGAGCGGACCAGGAAACACCGGCCCGGTCGGCCACGGGCTCCAGCGACCGAGTCTAGTGTCGTGTCACACGTCTTTCTACATATTCAGCGTGTCCCACGGGGCCTGTGGCAAGGCGCGGCCCGCAGACAATATCCAGCATATTGCCAAGGGTCGCAACACCGCCACAGGCCCCGTGGGGCGCGCCCTCCGGGAGCTCGCGGTGCGCGCTACTGCCGCGTTGTGGCCCTTGCCAATATGCTGGATATTGGCGGCGGACCACGCCTCGCATTAGCGCGCACCGCAAGCTCTGAATGTGTAGAAAGACGTGTGACACGACACTAGAACGCGACGCGCAGCCCCGCCTCAATGGTGCGGCCCGGTTGTGGTACGACGTCCTTGACGATGGACGTGTGCAGCCGCTGCTCGTCGTCGGTCAGGTTCCGGCCCTGCACGAAAACCGTGAGCGAGGTATCGCCCCAGTCGCGGCCCCAGCCGACATAAGCCCTGAGGTCGTCGTAGGCGTCGGTTGCCAGTTCGAAATCAGCCACGTCGTCCTGCTTGAAGGCCCGGACGTAGTCGACGTTCACATCGAGGTTGCCCCAGTCTAGCTCCAGGCCCAAACCGGCCCGCTGCGGCGGAATCCGGGGGAGGTTGTCGTTTCCGGACACGTCCAGTTCCGCGGAGACGATGTCGTAGAAGGCGCTGAATTCCAGGCGTCCCGCGTCCCAGACGGCGACCGTGGCGGCGGCCTCCAGATCCACCCCGATGAACGTGGCGTCCGTCTGGCTGAACTGCCGGACAACCAGCCCATCCTCTTCCTCCCCGGTTGCCCGCTGAAAGATGAAATCGTTGAACTCGATGTAATAGACGTTTCCGTGCGCCGACCAGCGATCGCCCTCGGCATCCAGGGATGCCGACAGGTTGACGGCCCCTTCCTCGTCCAGATCGGCGTCACCGATCTCGAAGCTGTTCGTGGCCAGGTGCGGGCCGTCGGAATACAGCTCTTCGCCGACCGGGGCGCGGGTGGAATAGTCGGCCACAAACCGTGCCCGCCAGGTATCGCCCAACGGAACGATCGCGCCCAGCGATGCGCTCACGCCGCTGAAGCTGTCGCTGCCGCCGGTCACCGGCTGGTGTTTCACCCGGTCATAGCGGGCGCCGGCTTCCACCTGGAAGCCGGAAAACGACCGCTCCCCGACCCAGAACAGGCCGAAGGACCGGGTATCCACAGGCGGTGTGAAGGCTTCTTCGCCGACCACCGAGAACTGCCGGTCGCCGTACTGCACACCGATGGCTCCGTTCCAGCCAGCCCAGTCGCGGTGGGTCAACTCGGCGCGCGCCTCCCAGGCATCGTTTTCGAAATCCGCGCCGACCTCGCCCGAACCTTCGACCTCCTGGTGCTCGTAGTCGTTGATGCCCAGGCGCAGATTGAGGTTGTCGAATCCCGGTAGCGGGTTGATCAACGCGGCCTCGACATCGATGCGCGTCTGTTTCAGGTCCGCGAAGGGCGTGCCCTCCTCGCCGTCCTCCGCTTCCTCTTCATGGTCTTCGTCCTCGTCGTGGCCCTCGTCCTCGTCCTCGTCGCGGTCCTCGTCCTCGTCCTCGTCGTGGTCCTCGTCCTCGTCGTGGTCCTCATCTTCGTCGTGCTCATGGCCGTGAAAGTGGCTGTGGCCGGGAATGCCGTACTCGGACTCCATGCGGCTGACCGATACCCCAATGAAGCCCCGATCGCTGACGAACGAGAACCCGGCTGCGCCTCCGTAGGCCTCCAGGCCGCTACCCGGCAACATGCCCCGAATGGGCTCTTCCTCGTCGGCATGCTCCTCTTCGCCTTCGTGGTCTTCGCCGTCCTCCTCCTCATCGTGATCTTCGCCCTCTTCCCCGTCCTCCTCATGGTCCTCGTCCTCGTCCTCGTCCTCGTCGTGCTCCTCCTCCATGGCCATGAAGCGTGCGGACTCCGCATACCCCGGAATCTCGTAGTCGTCCATTTCCCGGGCGAAGCCGTCCAGATGCCAAGCGAAGCTGCCGCCGCCCCCATCGAGCCGGAACGAACCGTTCTTCCTGTTGCCGTTGTCTCCCCCCCTCAGGTCAAGCTTTCCGGTGATCCGGTCCGGCACCTCGTGCGGGATGCGTCCAGTATGGGTGTCCACGACGCCGCCGATGGCGCCGGAGCCGTACAGCAGCGTCGCCGAACCCTTGAGAATCTCGACACGGTCCGCGATGTACGGATCCACCGTCACCGCGTGGTCGCCGCTGGTGACGGAAACGTCGAGGGTGTCGATGCGGTCCTCGAGCACGCGCACCCGGGCTCCGTCGAGGCCGTGAATGACGGGGCGGCCCGCCGCGACTCCGAACGAACTGTTGTGGACGCCGGGCTCATTGGCGACCGTGGCGCCGATGCTGTCGGCGGCCTTGCGGTCGAGTTCCTCACCGGCAAGCACATCGTGAGCCTGGGCCAGGCCCTCCGCCGAAAGCGGGTGGCCGATGACGAGGACTTCCTCGACTATTGAGTCTGCCCGTTCCGACTGCGCTTCCTCTCCCTGGGCGAACGCCGGCAGGCACCCTGCCAGCACGAGTGGTAACAGCTTCTTGAATTGCATGGAAAACCTCCTGATGACAAATGGCGCGGCTTCCGGGTGGAGGCCACGTTCTTCAGCTACTGTCAGTCAGGAAAGGGGTGGGGCGCGGGAAAGGCTATTCTCGAATGGACGCGGGAGGGGGAATGACGATACGACCCGAGGGCCATCGGACTTCGACACAAGCTGCGCCGGAACAGCGGTGCTGACGCCGGCCGGGGCCTGAGTCGAATCGGAGAATCCGCAAAGGCTGCAGAACTCTTCCGGGACAGTAGCGTCATGCAGATGCTGATCGGCTAGTACCTGCCCACTGCACAACACGAGCGCGGCCACGCCGGCAAGATATTGCAGCGTTCGCCGATAGCGATGCAGGTGCTTGAGCAAAGCGCGATTCCTCGTTGCGGATGGTAGCACATTTGAATGCCGCACATTGCCGGAAACCCTTGACAGTTCAACTCATTCGCTCAGGCCGCAATCGCCTTCCTGCCCCGCCTCCGCACCCGCTTCGGCCTCGGGGCCTGCTGCCCCGGCCAGATGATGTCCTCGAATTCCAGCGGCTCCCTGGCAATCCCCAGCCGCATGGCCGGTGTCCGTCCGTTGTCACCCACGAATACAAAGTTGTTCACCTCCCAGTTGTCAAGCAGTGCGACCTGCTTGTTTTGAGCGCGTCGGACTCGGATCACTGGGTCGAGGCCGGGAACCCGGAGTTGTCGTGGCCCGGGGAGCGGGCACGGCGAGCGACAGAGGGTGGGAGCCGCGCTATAGTTCGACTGACTGAATGAGAACTGTTACCAAAAGACTCAGTGGCGCAATGCCCTGGCTAGTCGGCTACTACGGCGTCTTCCAGACGATTCACGTTGTCTTTAACGTTCTGGTTCTCACGGGACTCCTGAAGATCCAGTTCCCGTGGCCACCGCCCGAGGGCTGGCATCTGCAGACGAGCGCGTCCTGGACCGCCGTAGCCCTGGTCGACACGGCGATCGCTCTTTTGGCGCTCTACTTCGTGGCGGGGTTCTTTGCTGGACGGCCCCGGACGTTTTGGGCGGGGGTCGTCTCACTGGCCGCGTATATGGCAACGATATTCGTCTTCAACTACACGGTGGTGGCCGTCGATGCCTGGACGCATCATCCTGTCGAGTACACGGTGCTGAATGTCGTGGCGATTCCGCTGGTCCTGCTGTTCCTGGCGGTCGTCCGCGACCTGAGGGACGGCAGCGGCTGACACTTGTCTTCGGGATGAGGGAACAGTCAAAGGTGGACGATCGCGGGTTCGCATCCTGTTCCGTCACCGCGGCACGCTCCATCTCGATCTCCGAACCTAACGAAACGAGTAATGGAAACCGCAATGAAACGACCCAATATGCTCTCCGCCACCTTCGTCAGGACAATCAAAGCACCCGGCCGTTACGGCGACGGCCGCGGCGGTCTGGGACTGCCTCCTCGTCAGAACCGCCGCGCGCAATCGGCTGTTTGTCGTGGGTACCCCCGGGTGATTCGGACCCGTTCGTTGGAAACGGAAGGAATCCCCACACGAACGCGGCCAATGCGGCCAACGCGCCGCAGCGCCCGTAGCGGTACACATGGCTGCGACGGGACTTCATGAAAATCACGGTGCCCGTTGCAGGAGAGTACGTCCAACGTCGGTCTGCAAGCAGCCGGCGGTGGACTCGCGGCTTGCGGCTCGATAGCCTGGGGGCATGCGCAACGCCATGCCGTTGCTGCCGGGCGCTGTTGACTCGAAGGACCAAGCCCTATGACCGCCACCGAATGGAAACCGACCGCCTGCAACCTCTGCTACGCCAATTGCGGAATCCTCGCCCGCGTGGATGAGGAAACGGGGCGGGTCATCGAAAAGGTCAAGGGCGATCGGGCCCACCCGGTTTCCAGGGGTTACCTCTGCAACAAGGCATCGCGCATCAACTATTACCAGAACAACCGGGACCGCCTGAATACGCCGCTCAGAAAGCGGCAGGACGGCACCTTCGAGCCGGTTTCCTGGGATACGGCAATACGCGAAGTCGCCGCCCGGTTCGCCGCAATCAGGGACAGGCACGGCGGGGACAAGATCTTCTACTACGGGGGAGGCGGGCAGGGCAATCACCTGGGCGGGACGCACGCATTGGCGCTGCGCAGCGCACTCGGCATCAGGTACCGGTCGAATGCGCTGGCCCAGGAGAAGACCGGTCTGGCCTGGATGAACACGCGCATGCTCGGCGGGAGTTGGCACGGGGATTTTCACCACTGCGATGTGGCAATCATCGTCGGCAAGAATCCCTGGCAGTCCAACGGCATGCAGCGCGCCCGGGTCTTGATGCGCGATATCGGAAAAGATCCGGAGCGCACACTGATCGTGCTCGATCCGCGGGTTACGGAAACGGCAGAACTGGCGGATATCCATCTTCAGGTCCGGCCCGGGACCGATGTGTGGTGCATCATGGCGATCCTCGGATACCTGGCCCAGCACGATCTGCTCGACCTGGAGTGGATTCGCGAGCACACCGTGGGCAACGAGCGCATTCTCGACCAGTTGCAGGCGGTGCCGGTCGCCGACTATGCGAAATTCGCGGGCCTTTCCCTCGAACTGGTCGAGCGCGCCGCGAAGTCCATCGGGTCGACCCGGCAAATCGCCCTCTACGAAGACCTCGGTGTCGAGATGTCGCCTTACTCGACGCTGCGCAGCTATCTGAACATTGTGCTGTTCACACTGACCGGCGCCTTCGCTACCGAAGGGGGCATGCACCTGGTGAACGGGCTCGTGCAGATGCTGGCCGAAGGCGGTTCTGCCCCGGTCGCGGATGAGAACGGCCACGAAATCGGCCGCCGGGTCACGCCGGTTACCGGAGCCCGAATCGTGTCGGGCCTCACACCCTGCAACTCGATTTCGGAGGAGATACTCACCGACCACCCGGACCGCTTCCGCGCGATGCTCATCGAAAGCGCCAACCCCATCCATTCGCTTGCCGACGCGAAGCGCCTCCGGGAAGCCGTTGAAGCGCTCGAGTTCGTGGTGGTGATCGATGTGGCGATGACCGAAACGACGGAACTCGCCGACTACGTGCTGCCCGCTTCGTCGCAATACGAGAAATTCGAGGCCACCTTCTTCCCCTCGGAGTTTCCGGACAATTTCTTCCATTTGCGGCGCCCGTTGATGGAGCCTTTGCCGGGCACCATGGAAGAGGCCGAAATACACGCCAGGCTCGTAGAAGCCCTCGGCGCCTTCGACCCCGGCGAGCTTGACGAATTGAAGCGGGCGGCGGAACGGGGCCTGGACGATTTCGCGCAGGCGATACTGCCCGCCATGGCGGAGACCAAGGTCGCCAGGCACATTTCCTACGTCCTCTATCGTACTCTTGGCCCGACCCTTCCATACGGCGCCGCCGCGGCCGCGCCGCTGTGGGGCCTGTGTCAGCGGCACGTCACCTCGAATGCCGATGCCGTGCGAGCCGCCGGCCATGAAGGGGAAGGCCTGGCACTGGGCAATGCCCTCTTTCAGGCCATCGTGGAAAACGAGTCCGGCATTATCGTCTCGAAAAACCGCGTCGGCGATCACACCCAATGGCGGATGCCGGACCGCAGGATCCAGCTCGGCATCGGCGAAATGAACGACGAGATCGACACCCTGTCCGACTACCGGCTCCCGCAGCGGACGGATGAATTCCCGCTGTTGCTGTGCGCCGGCGAACGCCGCTCCTACACGGCAAACACCATCATTCGCGATCCGCGCTGGATGAAAAGCAACAACCCGGCATCGCTTTCAACCAATCCGGCCGACGCCAGGAAGTACGGATTGAAGGATGCGAGCAGGGCGCGCCTGGTGACCAGGCGGGGCGAAGCGACCGTGCGGGTGGAGCTGGATGAACGGGTGCCCGCGGGAACCATCTCGCTACCCAACGGCCTGGGCATGCACTACCCGGATGCGAACGACGAACGCAACCGGACCGGGGTCTATCTCAACGAACTGACTGACATCGAAGACCGCGACCCCTGGGTGGGCACGCCCTATCACAAGCACGTGCGGGCGCGCCTGGAAGCCATCGCCTGACCAGGTTTGTTTTTGTTCAAGAATGCCTTGTGTTCGGCGCGCTCGATGAACATACTGGTTCCCGTCAAACCCGAAAGCGCCCGCGCAAAGCGGGTTGATGATGACACCGACAGAGGGGCACGGAAGCAAGGCGACGTCGCGTCGGCGAGATGCAGGTCGCCTTCAGTGGTCGAGGTTTCTGACCCGGGCGATTCGCCAGGGAAACCTGGACGGGCTTGAAGCCGCTGTGTGGGCAGCCGCAGCCCGCTACGCCGAGTGGCCCACCAAGGATCGCGAGCGCGAGTTGATACGTGCCGCGAAGGCGTTCGGCCTGCAGCCGCCACCTGCCGCACCGGAAGGGAATTAGGCGTTCCGGGACCGGGCCCGCTGCGCCGCGATGCCTGATTCCTTTACCTGAAATCCCGGGACTGGAACGGAAGTTCCTCGCCGGTGAACCGGGCAAGCAGGTGGGTTGCGTCTTCGATGCGCCCGGCGACCACATGGATGACCTTGTTTTCCCGTTCCACGACGCCTTTCACCTGCAGCAGGCGGCCTTGTAGCAGCGCCGCGCGGAAACGCTCGAGCACCGTGGCCCACACGATGAGGTTGACGTTGCCGGTCTCGTCCTCGAGCGTCACGAACAGGACTCCGGTGGTCGTGCCGGGGCGCTGCCGGCCGGTCACCAGCCCGGCCACCTCCACGAACTGCCCGTGCCGGTGGCCCTCGAGATCCCTGGCGGTGCGGAAATTGCGCAGTTGCGGGCGCAGCAGTTGCAGGGGGTGGGCGCGCAGGGTCAACCCCAGGTAGCGGTAATCGTGCAGGACATTTTCGGCCTCTCCGGGGCCGGGGAGGGCAATTTCGGTGTG
>CAZWZH010000143.1:0-4529 GCA_964638775.1 uncultured Pseudomonadales bacterium | reverse complement strand
TTTAGGCCGCTAGTGCGTAGTTTTCGTCGTTGGCAACTATTACAGTTGCAGCGATTGATTAACGAGAGTCACTACCCTCTCGGCATGCACCTCTTGCTTTGTTACCCGCGTCGAAGCCATGTCGCCCCCAAACGCGCGAAGGGCGGCAATGGTAGCACGTACCGAACGGGGCCGGCGCCGTGAGGTTCGGCGGGATTCCGATGGTTCTGCTCGGCCTGGTGTTGGCCGGCACGGCAGAGAGCGGACGGCTCGACCCGCACGCCTATATCGAAAAGGCGGTGGCGCTGATCGAGAACGAAGACTACGACCTGGCCCGCGCGTATCTCGACCCGTCCGTGATCTCGCACCGCCTGGCCCCGGGCGAGCGGTCCCGCGCTTACTACCTGCGCGGCTACTCGTTCTACGCCCAGGGTCACTTCGTATCGGCGGCGGCGGACTACGCCCATGCGCTGGAATTCAATGCCGGCAATCCCGCCGCGCTTTTCGCCATGGGCGGTCTCTACCGTCACGGGCTCGGCCTGGAGAGGGACCTCCATCTGGCTTTCCGGTTCTTCCACAAGGCGGCCGAACTGGATCATCCCGGCGCCCAACTGTATGTGGGCAACGCCTATCTGGTCGGCGAAGGCGCCGCCGCGAATCTCAACGAAGCGCGCCACTGGCTCGGCAGAGCGGCCGAAGCGGAATTCCCTCCCGCAATGACGCGCCTTGCCTCGAGTTTTCGCAAACCTTTCACCGACCCGCCCGACCCCGCTCAGGCCCGTTTCTGGTACGAACAAGCCGTCCAGGCAGGGTCCACCGACGCCCTGCTGTCTCTGGGTTACATGTTCCTGAACGACGAACTGGGGGACGCAACCGCGGGCACCGCCCTGGATTACTTCAGCCAAGCCGCGGAACGGGGCTCCGGGCCGGCCATGGCCATGCTCGGCCACGCGTACATGACCGGTAACGGCGTACAACCGGACTTCGCGCTTGCCCGCGACTGGTATCGGAAAGCCGCGGAGCTTGACGCACCGGGTAGCCATGCCGGCCTCGGCCACCTTCACGAAACGGGCCTGGGCGTTCCCGTGAGCGCGGCCATGGCCGAATCCTGGTACGAAAAGGGAAGCGAAGCCGGGCACACCGACGCCCTGGTGCGTCTCATGTACCTTCTGACCGGCAGCGGCCGCGAGGAGGAAGCCGCGCGATGGGCGCAAACGGCGGCGGAAGCCGGCGATGCCCGGGCGCTGAACGGATACGCCTGGCTGCTCGCCACCTCCCCGGTCCCGGAAATCCGGGATGGGGAGCGGGCTCTCAGGCACGCGCAACAGGCGGTGTCCCTGGACCGCAAGGCCGCCTACCTGGACACCCTGGCGGCGGCTTACGCGGAGATCAGCCGCTTCGAGGATGCCGTCGCCGTGCAACGCCTGGCCCTCGATGCGGCCGACGGCGATCCGGCGCTCATCAAGGAACTGACCGCTCATCTGGCCGCCTATGAGCAGGCCAGGCCCTGGCGGGAATAGCCGCTTTTTGGTAAAAAACCGGCTCTACCCCGGCGGCAAGTCCCCTTGAGCATCGAGCGCAAACGCACCGAGACCGTCTATGCAATCCTCCGCGAACTCGTCGAAGGGGGCAGGTCCGTATTCCGCCCGGGCGATGTCTGCTCGGTGCTCCGCGAGCGCAACCAGCCCATGGGCGCCTGGCTGGTGCGCGGGGAATTCCACGTCCTGGCACGGGAATCGCTGATCGAGCTGAATCCGGAAACCGGTGACTGGCGGCTCACCGGCAACGAAATGCCCGCCGGAGAGGCCCGCCGCCTGTCGGACGTGGGTTGAATCGCCGCTCGCCATGGCAACGAGACCCTTAGATTACCCACATGACTGAATCCGCCACACCCCAAGTCGATTTCGAAGCGACGCTCAAGGAGCTGGAAGACCTGGTCAAACAGATGGAGTCCGGCGATCTCGGGCTTGAGGACTCGCTGAAGGCCTTCGAGCGCGGCGTAGCGCTCACCCGCCAATGCCAGGCGGCCCTGAAGAACGCCGAACTCCGGGTGCGGGCATTGACCGAGAACGACGGCTTCGAAGACCTGGATACGGAGCAACTGGGTGAGCCCTGAGCTGTTGGGCTTCAAGTCCTCAGTAGAAGACGCGCTCCGCCTTTATCTGCCTTCCGCCTCCCCCATCGCCCAGTCGCTGGTGAATGCGATGCGGCACGCCGCGCTCGGCGGCGGCAAACGCCTGCGGCCGCTGTTCGTCTGCGCCGCCAGCACCGGTCTCGGCGGCCGGCTCGAAGATGCCCTGGCGCCGGCCTGCGCCGTGGAGTTCATCCACTCCTATTCGCTGATTCACGACGATCTGCCGTCCATGGACGACGATGCCCTGCGCCACGGGCTGCCGAGTTGTCATGTGGCCTACGGCGAAGCCACCGCCATCCTGGCGGGCGATGCGTTGCAGGCGCTGGCGTTCGAAACCCTCGCCGGCGCACCGGGCGCCAGCCCTGAGGTTCGGGTCTCGGCCATTCGGACACTCGCCAAGGCCTGCGGCTGGGGTGGCCTGGTGGGCGGCCAGTCGTTCGATCTCGATTCCGAGGGGCAGGCCCTGGGCGAAGGCCGGCTTCGGGAACTGCACGCGGCCAAGACAGGCGCGCTGTTCCGCGCGTCGGTGGAACTCGGGGCGCTGTTCGCCGGCGCCGGCGACGAGACCCTGCTGCGCGTCGGCGAATTCGCGAAACGAATCGGTCTTGCATTCCAGATCGTCGATGACGTTCTGGACGTCACGCAGTCGACCGAGACCCTCGGCAAGCCGTCCGGATCCGACCGGCAGGCGGACAAGAGCACATTTCCGGCCCTGATGGGCGAGGCCCCGGCCCGGGACCTGGCCCGGCAGCTACTCGAAGACGCCTTGGCGGCCCTGGAGCAGATCGGCCCGCGCAACGGTACGCTCGCCGAACTCGCAACGCTGGCCGTGGAACGGGAGCATTGACGTGCTGTCAACACCGCCGACGGCGCCCTCCGGATCGCCCGGCTTCGTGGGACGGCGCCTCGACGCCCCCACGACGGAAGCTGGTGAGATTTACTCGTAGAGCCTTCGAGCTTCTCCGTCGCCGATCGGAACGGCGGGTTGCTGATCAGAAGTGGCTGAATCCCGAACTTTTCGCAGGTTTGCCGTCGAGCACCAGACCCTGTGCGCCCGTTATCTCTCCGATAACCGCGAAGTCGCGCCGCAGGCCCGCATCCCGGGTGGTGAAACAGAGGGCATAGTCGTCGCTGCCGCCGAGCGCATGCCCCAGCCCGGCGTCCGGCGCGAGCGGTATCGAGGCGCCGTTCAGGCTGGCACCCACCCCGGACGCCCGGCACAGGTGACCGAGGTCCTGCAGCAGGCCGTCGGAGACGTCGATGCAGCTCGAAGCGCGGCCGCGCAGCCGGGCCGCCAGCACAAACGGCGGTTGCGGCCGCCAGTAGCTGCGTTCCGCATCGGACAAACAACCGGGAACGGACGCCGCGAGATTCACCGTTGCCAGGGCGTGCGCCGCTCCACCGAGGGGGCCGCTGACACAAACCGCATCGCCGGGCCGTGCGCCGCTGCGAAGCAGAAGGGTGCCGGCCGGCGCCCAGCCGTGCACGCTGACGGTCAGCGCCAGGGAACCCGATGCCAGGTTGCCGCCCGCAATTTCGACACCCGCGTCCCGCGCCGCTTCCCCAAGCCCCTTTGCGATCGCCGCGGCGCAGTCCCGGTCCGGGCTCGGCAGGTTGAGTGCCACCAGCGCCCAGGCGGGGTCGGCCCCCATGGCCGCGAGATCGGACAGGCCGGCCATCAGGCTGCGATAGGCGATGAGTTCCGGGGCGGCGCCGGTCGGAAAATGCACGCCGGCCAGGAAGCTGTCGATGGAGCTTGCCAGTTCGAACCCCTCCGGAACCCGCAGCACCGCCCCGTCGTCCCCCGGGCCTACCCGCAACCAGGGCGCATCGCCGTGCCCGAAAGCCCCGACGATGTCGTCGATCAATTCGAATTCCTTCATCCGGTTTTCCCGGCTCCGGCGCGCCGCTCCGATCCCCTGACCTGCTTCGCGACCTTGTCGAGTACGCCGTTCACGTACCTGTAGCTCTGTTCCGCGCCGAATACCTTGGCCAGTTCCACGTACTCGTCGATCACCACCCGGTACGGCACGTCCGGCCGGTTGAGCAGTTCGCAGGTGCCGAGGCGCATGATGGCCAGCTCCACCTGGTCGAGGGCGTTGAGGTCCCGGTCGAGCAGGCCGCTGAACGCGGCATCCAGGCCCGCGGACTGACCGGTAACCATGCCGAGAACGTCATCGAAGAAATCCCCGTCGGCTTTCGCCAGCGCCTTTCCCGCATGGTACTCCTCACGCAGGGCACTCGTGCCCACATCGTTCATCTGCCACTGATAGGTGGCCTGCACCAGGGCGCGGCGGGCCTTCCTGCGGGCGTGGGCGCGCGGTTTGCCGGTTCCGGAGTCGGCCACCGCTCAATCCTCCCGAACCAGGCGCACCCGCAGGTCTTCACCTACCTGGACGCATTCCCGGATGCGGCC
>CAZWZH010000142.1:0-13772 GCA_964638775.1 uncultured Pseudomonadales bacterium | reverse complement strand
GCTCATCACCGGCGCCACCCGGGAGTTCTGCCGTTCATGGCCGAACCAGACGGAGATAACGGTGCAAGGCAGCCATTTCGTCCAGGAGGATTCCCCGGCCGAGATCGGCGAAGCGATCAGGAACTGGTTGCCGTCGCTGTAACGCCGCGGCGCGCCACGGCCAGTCGAGTTGGGACGGTGCGTCCAGCCTCCCCTGCGTACCGCCAGCCATTGACCCGCTCCCGGGCAATGCGCAAACTTGCGTTTTCGAGACGTCATCGACGAATCTCTCACCGCAACGCAAAGGAAGGACTATGGCTATTCAAGAGGGCGACAAACTACCTGATGCCACCATGCACATCATGCAGGATGGGAGGCCGACGCCGGTAAGCACCGAGGATCTCTTCGCCGGCAAGAAGGTCGTGCTGTTTGCCGTGCCGGGCGCCTACACCCCCACCTGTTCCAACGACCATCTGCCCGGGTATGTGGTCAATGCGGATGCGATCAAGGCGAAGGGCGTCGACAGCATCGTCTGCATGGCGGTGAACGACGCCTTCGTCATGGATTGCTGGGGCAAGGACAAGAACGCCGAGGAACTGCTGATGGTCGGCGACGGCAACGGCGATTTCACCAAGGCCCTGGGGCTGGAAATGGACGCTTCCGGATTCGGCCTGGGAAACCGTTCGCAGCGATTCGCCATGATCGTGGACGACGGCACCGTCAGCAAGCTGGCCGTCGAGGCCGGCGGCAGCCTGGATGTGAGCAAGGCCGAGGCCATTCTCGCGGCCCTGTAAGGCTCGCCGGTCGCTTCGTAGACGAAGGCGCGGAAGATCACCGGCCGCGAGCGGCCCGCTCTCGGCCGTTGTGTCCGCGTCACTCCTGGTCGGGTTCCGCCGGCGGGGGCGGTTCGGCGCCCTGGGCGCAGTCCCAGGTGTCGCCTTCCGGGCGGCACACCCACTCCGAGGCGCCTTGTGCAGCGGAAACGCCGCTCGCCGGCGCCTTGGAACCGCAGGCCCCGAGGGCCAGGACAAGGACGACTGACCAGATAGCGGATCTCATGGCCCGCGCACTTTGCCTGCTGCCCGAATAGCTGTCAAAGCGCGCCGCCGGCGTCATGAAATAGTCGCGCTTTCCCGTCCTGAGGCCATTGAACCCGGTGACCTCTTTGTTCATCATACGCGCGCCCGGTCCTCGAGGAATGCGATTCGAGGGTGATCGATCAAGACGAGATCGCGCCCGCGGGCCGCTGTGACCTGGGGCCGGGGTGTCGCTCCGCCAGGGATAGGGCGCCGATTGGGCAGACGATCACCATGATCGCCACGGTAGACTGTTACGAACGCGTTCCGCGCATACTGCGGCTCGACATTTCCGGCCGGCCGGTGGACTGGGTAAGCTGGCAGGAAACCGTATGCCTGTACGCCCGGGAAATCGTGGTCTGGACGCTGGGCGAGCCGGTATTGCACATTCGCGGCGGGCACTCCCGTTTCGACGGGAGCCCGAGTGGCATGGACATTCACGGCATCGTCGCCTGTAACGGCCATGTGCAGTCTCCCTCGCAAGGCGTTCCGCCCCTGACCAACCAGGCGCTTTTCGGCCGTGACCGCAACACGTGCCTGTATTGCGCGAAGCGCCTGTCAGACAGCGCGCTCACCCGTGACCATGTGGTTCCCACCTCCAGGGGAGGAAGCGACACATGGGACAACTGCGTGGCCGCCTGCCGGCGCTGCAACCACCACAAGGGCAACCGCCTGCTGCACGAATGCGGCATGCAGTTGCTGGCACTGCCGTATGTGCCGAACTTCTCGGAGTACCTGGCACTGATCAACAGCGGCCGGATTCTGGGCGACCAGATGGATTTCCTGCGCAGGAGTTTCGGCGCGAACAGCCGGCTGCTGCACTAGCGTCGTGTCACACGCTTCCAGAGCGTGCCCTCGCGGGTATCTTCCAGTTCGATGCCTGCCTTGGCCAATTCGTGCCGGATACGGTCTGCCGTAGCGAAGTCGCGGCCCCTGCGGGCAGCCGTTCGTTCATTGATCAGTTGCTGGATAGCTTTCGGCTCCAGAGCGGAACCGCTTGCGGACGGTCCCTGAAACCAGGCGTCCGGTGTCTGGTCGAGAAGCCCCAGCAACCAGCCGCCCGCGAGCAGGGCGCGGCGCAGGCGAATGGTTTCCGCTTCTGCGGATGCCTTGTTGAGTTCTGCCGCGATGCCGTGCATGGCGGCGAGTGCCGCGGGCGTGTTGAGATCGTCCAGCAGGGCGAGAAGAACCGGCTCCGGAAACTCGGATGCTGGGCCGTGGCGGTGGGCCGATGCCACCTCGCTTGCCGCGGCGCCGCTGCCGCGCAGGGCTTGGTAAAGGGCATCGAGACTGCGGCGGGCCTGCTCGAGCAGCGCATCGGACCAGGCGAGCGGTGAGCGGTACTGGCCGGAGAGCAGGGCGTAGCGCAGCGTTTCCCCGGCATGGCGCTCGCGCAGGCCGTCGATGGTGACGATGTTGCCCAGCGATTTCGACATCTTCTCCTCGCCCATGGTCAGCATGCCGTTGTGCAGCCAGTAGCGCACGTAGTCCGCGCTGTCGTTGGCGGAGCGGCTCTGGGCGGATTCGTTTTCATGGTGCGGAAACGTCAGGTCCGAGCCACCGCCGTGGATGTCGATGCTGGTGCCGAGGTGTTTGCGGATCATCGCCGAGCACTCGATGTGCCAGCCGGGGCGGCCCCGGCCCCAGGGGCTCGCCCAGCCGGGCAGTTCGGGCGTTGACGGTTTCCAGAGCACGAAGTCCTTGGGATCCCGCTTGTAGGGAGCGACTTCCACGCGCGCGCCGTCCAGCATGTCCTCAAGCGAACGCCCGGACAGGCTGCCGTAGCCGGGGTCCGCGGGAACGTGGAACAGCACGTGCCCCTCGGCCTCGTAGGCGAAACCCTTCTCGATCAACTCCCCGATCATCTCCACGATCTCGGCGATGTGCTCCGTAGCCCGGGGCTGCAGGCCGGTATCCAGCACGCCGAGGGCAGCGATGTCTTCGTTATAAGCGCGGGTGAAACGCTCCGCGAGCGCCTCGATGGGCTCGCCGTTGGCGAGGGCCTGCCGGTTGATCTTGTCGTCGACGTCGGTGACGTTGCAGGCGTAGACGACGTTCGGGTAGAGCGCCTGGAGTACCCGGTAAAGCACATCGAAGACGACCGCGGGCCGGCCGTTGCCGATATGCACATGGCCGTACACCGTCGGCCCGCAGACGTACATGGTGACGCGTTGCCGATCGATCGGCCGGAAAACCTCCTTGCGGCCGGAAAGCGTGTTGTGCAGTGTCAGTTCCAAGTTTGATACCTTTGGCGTTGGCGTTGGCGTTGGCGTTGGCGTCCGGCCTGTGTCACGCCGGATAAGCATTGCCGTTGCGGGCGCGTGCCGGGTCGGTTCCGGTTGCGGGTTGCATCAGTCTGCGTTGTCCGCGTCGCCGAGCACGCGAACCCGGTCCCCGTCGACGCGCAGGTAGAAACAGCTCGGACGGTGGGTATGACAGGCCGACCCGGCCTGCTCGACCCTCATGAGAATCGCATCGCCGTCGCAGTCGATGCAGAGGTCGACCAACTTCTGAACGTGGCCCGAGGTTTCGCCCTTCCACCAGAGCTTTTGGCGGCTGCGGGAGAAATACCAGGCGTATCCCGTCTCCAGCGTGCGCTCAATCGACTCGCGGTTCATCCAGGCGAGCATCAGCACCTCGCCGGTGCGGGCATCCTGGGCGATGGCCGTGACCAGCCCGCGGTCGTTGTAGCGGAGTGCGTCCAACACCTCATTCAGGGGTCGGGTCGCGCCGTCCGGGGCGGTTTCCAGTTGCTTGATCAGCCCAGCCATTCTGCCTCGCCATTGCGCGCATCGATCCGGCCCGCCCTCCAGGGTGACACCCGGGCAGGGACGGCCGGGGCGATATTGTGCCCGCCGGGGGCTTTCGCCGCTATCGACGAACGTGGTGATTCATCGCGATCAGGTCGGGCTAGCGCCCGAATCGGTCTTCGAGATACCTGAAGACTGCGCGCATGGCCATGGCTTCGCCGCCCTCCGGACGCGCCGGACGATTGCGGACGTTGTAGGCCATGATGTCGAAATGCACCCAAGGGCATGTACGGACGAATTTCTGCAGGAACAGGGCGGCAGTGATTGCGCCGGCATGGGGTGTGCTCGCGGAATTCAGCGTATCCGCCACCTTGCTTTGCAGAAGGTGGCCGTAGCCGTCGTGCAGGGGCATGGGCCAGACCGGATCGTCGACGGCCCTGCCGGAATCGGCGATGCCCGCCGCGACCGCCTGGTCGTTTGAGAACATGGCGGATACTTCCGTGCCGACCGCAACCCTTGCCGCGCCGGTCAGGGTCGCGAAGTCGACGATGAGTTCGGGCTGTTCTTCCGCCGCCAGCGACAGCGCATCGCAGAGTATCAGCCGCCCCTCGGCGTCGGTGTTGTCCACCTCGACGGTGATGCCCGCGTAGGTATCGAGGATGTCGCCCGGCCGATAGGCATTGCCGGCGATTGCGTTCTCGACGGCCGGAATCAAGAGGCGCAGCCGCACCGGAAGTTCTTGCGCCATGATCAGTTGGGCGAGGCCGAGGGCGGCCGCGGCGCCGCCCATGTCTTTCTTCATCGTGCGCATGCCGGCGGCGGTCTTGATGTCCAGGCCGCCGCTGTCGAAACAGACGCCCTTGCCGACGACGGCGACCAGGGGCCGGCCGGGCTCGCCCCAGCGGACGTCGACCAGGCGCGGCGGGTCGGCGGCCGCCCGCCCCACAGCGTGAATGGCGCCGAATCCTTCGGTCAGGAGATCGTCGCCGGTGACGATGCGGCAGTGGGCATTGTGGGTATCGGCGACCTGGCTGGCTTCATCGGCAAGCTGCGTGGGAGACATGTCGCCCGCGGGCGTGTTGATGAGATCGCGCGCCAACGTGACCGCAGCCACCAGGTTGGCCAGCCGCTCGCGGGGGGCGCCGACGGGCAGCACCAGGCGCGCGGGGGAGCGCGACGGGTCCTTGTAGCGCGCGAACTGATAGCAGCCGAGGCCCCAGCCGAGCAACTGCAACTCATCGACATCGTGAGCCATTCTGTAGGTGTCATCGGAGAGTGCGAGCGGCAAGCCGCCAAGGCTCGCCAGCGACGACTTGCCGTCCCAGCCCGCGGCAACCCGTTCCTCTCCCGGCAGCCAGCAGCTTTGCCCGGGTCGCGCGGCAAAGCCCTGTTGAAGAACCGCGCGGCGGTCGCCGTCCGACCGCCCGGCCAGCCATTTCTCGAAACCGCCCTTGGCGACCAGTTCAATCGGGATGGCGTCGGGATCTTCAGTAAGATAGGGGTCGAACATCCTGGCGGTTCAACTCGGAAAGGAGACTGGCCACAGGACACTACTTCCTGCTCTCAAGTTGTGCCTCGATCTCGTCGCTGCCGAGCGTGCTGCCGTCGTTGTTGCCGATTGTGATCGCCGGCCAGCGCCCGTCGGCGAAGAAGAAAAGTACCGTCGCGCCATCCGGCCCGGCCACCAGGGGCCCGTAGCCGCGGTTGGCGAGGCCTATCCTGATGTCGCCGGCATGGTGCCAGGTGGCGCCCACGCGCTGCGAGCCTTCCAGAACGATTTCGGTGTAGTCGCACTCGTGGGTATGGGCCTCAACAAAGCAATCCGGCGGGTAGTAGACCTTGAAGACCGTTGGCGAGGAGGCCTCGTCGGGCATGCCCACCCGGTAGAGGCTGGTGACGATGCCGTTGGAAAGCTCCAGTTTTTCGAGGTCGTCCCAGGAGAACGCCATGTGCCCCTTGCGCGTCAGTTCGGCGCGAATTTCGGCGTCGCTCTTCTGTCGTGGCGGGCTTGCCGGCTCTGCGGACACTGCCATTCCTGTCCCCCTGTAGTGCGTTCGATCACATGATACTGGTTCTGGCACTAGTTATGGCGCGGAGTAGAATGACGGCATGGCAGGCGCCGATACATTGCAGCCGGCGCCGGGCAGCGGTCAGAAATTCCGTACCCGGCAGGGGTTCTGGGCGATCAAGGACGGCGTCAAGGCCCGACCCGGAAGCCGGTTCCCCACGGGACGAAAACCGCCCTGGCTGCGGGTGAAGCTCGGCGGGGGCACCCGCTTCGAGGCGGTGCGCGATACGGTCCGGAGCCATCGCCTGGCGACGGTTTGTGAGGAATCCCATTGCCCCAACATCGGCGAGTGCTGGGACAACGGCACCGCCACCCTGATGCTCATGGGCAGCGTTTGCACCCGCGCCTGCAACTTCTGCGCCGTGGATACCGGCAATCCCAACGGCTGGCTCGATGCCGACGAGCCGCGTTCCGCGGCGGAATCGGTGCGGCTGATGAACCTGCGTTACGTGGTGCTGACCTCGGTCGACCGGGACGACCTGCCGGACGGCGGCGCCGCCCATTACTCGGCCTGCGTGCGGGCGATCAAGGCCGTCAATCCGGACACGGCGGTGGAAGCGCTAACGCCCGATTTCGGGGGCGACCCCGGCGCGGTGGAAACCGTGGTGGATTCCGGGATCGAAGTCTTCGCCCAGAACATCGAAACAGTGCGCCGCCTCACCCATCCGGTACGCGACCCGCGCGCGGGCTACCGGCAGACCCTGGACGTGCTGGCGCATGCCAAGCGGCGCCGGGCAGATGTCCTGACAAAGTCGAGCCTCATGCTGGGGTTGGGCGAGACCGCCGATGAAATCGGAGAGACGATGCGCGATCTGCGCACCCGCCAGGTCGACCTGCTGACGCTCGGCCAGTACCTGCGGCCGACGGTGAATCACCTTCCGGTGGAGCGCTGGGTACACCCGGATGAATTCGAGGCCTATCGGCAACTGGGCTTGTCCCTCGGCTTCATGGAGGTGGCGTCCGGCCCGCTGGTCCGGTCCAGCTATCGGGCCGACCGCATCCTCGAAGGCAACAATCTGGGCTTGGGCGACGTGCCGGTCAGGACGATTTGAGCCAGCAGGTTTCGCTCCGCCGACCGGTGCGCTGACGTGCGGAAAGCCGTGACTGAATTGGTCACACGTCAGGTAGTCGTCGAACTCCTGTTTGACGAACACGGGTAGCGAGCCACCATCCGCTTCGAGCCGAGCGAAAGGGCAGCAGAAGAGCCTGACCTCGTCCAGGCCCGCCGGAATCGCCCTTTGGCCATGCCCGCGTGCCGGCTAGGTCGCCTCGAGCGTGCCCGCCGCGACGGCGTCCCACGGACCGGTGATGGCGAACGTGATGCCCGGCGTCTGGATGTTGACGAAGAGCGTGGCGCCGTTCGGGGAGAACGTCGCGCCGGCCCACTCGGCGCCGCGGTAGTCGCCGGGGTCGATCTCCGGCCTGCCGGGAACCGGCCCGTCGAAGACGATGTTGTTCTCGCCCACCTCGACTACGCGCCCGTCCCTGCCGATGGCGAGCAGCCGTGTTCCGTGGACGAGAGCGCCGCCAGCGTCGTGCAAACCGCCGCCGTCCTCGCAGGCGAGCACGAGGCCGTTGGCGTGCACGGTGATGTTGTCCGGCGCATCGGCCACCGCTTCACGCGGCGAGACGTACAGCGCCCGGAGCACGGATTTCGCCGGGTCGTACACCCAGACGGCGCCCGCGCCGGCCGGGCCTCCCGCCGTGTCGACCCAGTAGATCGAGCCCCCGTGCTGCCAGGCGCCCTCTCCGCGGGCGAACCGCGCGGCGCCGGCTTCTTCCCCCTGCCGGTACGGGCCCGACTTCCCTGCCCCAAAGATGTCGCCCCCGAACTCCCCCGGTGCGAACCCCTCGGGGTCACGGTCCGGCTCGGGGACAGGGACCCAGTCCACCTCGTGCTCGTCGCCCATGGCCGGGGCGCGCAGGTCCGCGTTCGGAACGCCGCGCACCCGCAACATCTCCAGCCGGCCACCTTCCTCCAGCGCGCCGGGCCGTGGCGCGCGATTGCGCGGCAGGAACCGGTAGAAGCCGGAGTGCGGGCTGTTGTCCTCGGTCAGGTAGACGACGCCCGTTGCCGGGTCGACCGCCGCGGCCTCGTGCCTGAACAGGCCCATGTCGACGATCGGCCGGCCGCTGGCGGTTCTCGTCGCCGGGACCTCGAAGACGTAGCCGTGATCGCGCGCGCCGATACGGCTCGTGCGCAGCACGATCTCCTCGCACGTCAGCCAAGATCCCCAACCGGTCGGTCCGCCCGCGCAGTTCACGGCGGTGCCCGCAAGCAGCGCAACGGTCGAGGGCTCGCGGCCGCGCGCATAGGACACCGCGGTGACGCCCCCTGCGAAACCCGGAAAGCCGTCCTCGGCCCCTTCCGTGCCCGGCGGAAGGGCGAACCTGTCGTACACGGGTGTCCCGGCGTCGCCGAACGGTGCGCCGATGGTCTCCTCGTGATTACGCAGCAGCGTGACGCCGCCGCCCGGAGCGGGGACAGCCGCCATGCCGTCGTGTCTCGCAGGCACGACCCCGCCGCCCGCCATGGCGTCGCCGGTCCAGGAGAAAGAGCGATACGAGAAGCCCTCGCCGAGCCTCAGGAGCGGCAGGCCGGTGGTGGCGTCGGCAACGGGCGCCAGGGTGTTTGGGAAGGCGGGCTCGGCGGCCCAGAGTCCGCGTAGTGACGGGAGCGCAAGCGCCGCTGCTCCGATTCCCAACACCGATCTCCTGCTTACACCGGCCATGCCGACCTCCTCAAGCTTCCGCTGATCCACTCATGGCGGGCGATGTTAGCAGTTCATCAGACCGGCAAGCCCGTTTCGGCGTTGTCCTGAAACTGCAGGGCGTGCAGCCGGGAATACAACCCGCCTTGCTCCAGCAATTCCCGGTGCGAACCGAGTTCTTCGATCCGCCCGCCGTTCATCACCAGGATGCGGCCGGCGTGCTGGATCGTCTGCAGGCGATGGGCGATCAGGATCGAGGTGCGTCCCGCGGTCAGCTTCGCGAGCGCATCCTGGATCAGGAGCTCGGTTTCCGTGTCGATGGAGGCGGTGGCCTCGTCGAGCACGAGGATTTCGGGGTCGGCGGCCAGAACCCGTGCGAAAGCCAGGAGCTGCCGCTGACCCTGGGAAAGGTTCTGGCCGCGCTCGGCCAGTTCCGTGTCGTAGCCTTGGGGCAGGGCCGAGATGAACCCGTGCGCGTTCACCCTTCTCGCCGCGCGCATCACGGCTTCGCGCGTGATGGCGGGGTCGCCGAGGGCGATGTTGTCGGCGATGGACCCGGAGAAGATGTGGAAATCCTGCAGCACGACGCCGATGCGCCGGCGCAGGTCGCGGGTGTGAATGCGATTGAGATCTGTGCCGTCGAGGAAGATGTTTCCGTCCTCGAAGTCGTAGAAGCGGCCGAGCAGGCGGATCAGGGTGCTTTTCCCGGAGCCGGTCGGGCCGACGATGGCCAGCTTTTCTCCCGGACGGATGGTGAACGATACGTCGTTCAGCACCGGCACGTCCGGTTCGTATGCGAAGTCGACCCGCCGGAATTCGATTTCACCGGAAAGCCGGCCTGGCAATGCCACGGGACGGTCCGGCTCGCGCACGTGCTCGTCCCAGTCGAGCGCCTGGAAGATGCGCTCGCCACTGGCCATGGCCCGGAACAGGATGTTGGTCTGCTCGCCGAGCGCGACGATGGGGTGGAAAAGCATGTCGATGAAGCGGGTGAACAGGATGACGCTGCCGAGCGACATGCGCTCCTGAATCACGTCGCCGGCGCCGTAGTAGAGGACGATGCCGATGGCGACGTGCGCCATGGTGTCGTTGAGTGCGCCGTACAGGGTTTCCCAGCGGGCGGAACGCAGTTCGTTGTGCCGGTTCCGGCGGTTTATCTCCGTGTAGCGCTCCAGGTTGTGTGCCTCGCGGCCCGAGAGCTGCACCACCTGCAGGCCGGCCAGGTTTTCCTGCATGTTCTGGTTGAGCGCGGAGACGGAGGCGCGCACCAGCCGGAACAGTTCGCGGGTGGTGCGGCGGAACCACCAGGTAACCGCGCCCATGACCGGCAGGGTCAGCAGGAGGAGCAGCGTCAGCTCGACATCGATGGTCAGCATGATGGTGAGCGCCACCAGGAAGGGCACGAACTCGCCGATGAGCGTGCCGATGCCGCGCAACAGTTCGTAGAGCGCTTCGATGTCGTTGGTCACCCTGGTCATGACCCGGCCCACTGCGACCTTGTCGTAGAACGACGACGGCCGCCGTTCCAGGTGGCTGAACAGGTCCAGGCGCAGGTCGCGCAGGCCCTTGATGACGGAACTGGTCAGCGTCAGCCGGTGGGCGTGGGCGGCAGCGGCCCAGCAGAGGTGGGCGGCGGCGTAGAGCAGGCAGGCGGCGGCCAGGGGATGGACGTGCAGCACCGTGGACAGCCCTTCCGTGAGGTCGACCATGCCGAAGTCCGGTGCGGCATGTTCCGCCTCGCCGCGAATGACATGATCGATCACCACCAGCGAGACGATGACCGGCAGCAGCACCTGGAATGTCGAGGCTGCCAGAACGAGAAGGCCGCTCACCGCAAAGGTCAGCCGGTACGGCTTCATCCACCGGAACAGGCGCCGGAGCAGGCGCGTGTTGAGAACCGCGCCGGACAGGTCGGCATCGAACAGCGAGTGGTCGCGCCGGGGCTGGGCCTGAACAGCTTCCGCCATCGATCAACCCACCGCCCGCTGGCCGCCGGATCCGGGCGGTACGAAATCTAGTCTCACGTGTTCGGCCGGTCTCGTCCGCTCGCCGCCTGGCGTGGGCGATGCGCCGGCGCGAGCTGTGAGCGTTGAACGGGTGCGCGGCCGGTTCATTCCACAGCCCTTTCGGCGAACGCGAGGTGCGGGGGCACGTCTCGATAGTCCGACTCGCCGGCGCCTTCCCGCTGGATGCGTTCGAACTCGACATAGAGCCCGGCCTTTCGGATCAGTTCTTCGTGGGTGCCGGACTCGATGATCCGGCCGGCGTCGAGCACCAGGATCCGGTCGCAGTGCCGGGCCGTGGACACGCGGTGCGACACGACGATGGTGGTCTTGCCCTGACGCAGCCGGTGCAGGTCCTTGAGAATGCGCTCTTCGGTTTCGGTATCGACACTGGAGAAACAGTCGTCGAGCAGCAGCACCGGCGCGTCGCGGATCAGCCCCCGAGCCAGGGTGGCGCGCTGCACCTGGCCGCCTGAGAGCGTGACGCCGCGTTCTCCGACCACGGTGTCCATGCCGTCGGGAAATCCTTCGATGGTTTCCTTCAGGTCGGCGGCTTCCGCCGCGGCCCAGATCGAATCGATCTCGCGGTCCGGGTCGTCGTAGGTGAGGTTGTCGCGCAGTGTCTCGCTGAACAGGAACGTAACCTGGGGCACCAGCGCCGTCTGCGCCCGGAGTTGTGCGAGGGGATAGTCGCGGATGTCCTGCCCATCCAGGAAGACCTGCCCCGGCGGGGGATCGAGCAGGCGCACGAACTGCTGCAACAGCGTTGTCTTGCCGGAGCCCACCCGGCCCATGATGGCGATGGACTCGCCGCGGCCGATGGACAGGCTGATGCCGTCGAGCGCCAGGGGCAGGCCGTAGCCATAGCGGAAGCTCAGGTTTCTGGTCTCGAGGGCGCCCCGGACCCGGGCCGGAGCATCTGCCCTGGGACGGTCCTCGATTTCGGGTTCCAGGCTCAGCACCTCGAACAGGCGGTCGCTGGCCACCGCCGCCCGCTGAAACAGGTTGACCATGAAGCCGGCGACGCGAAACGGCTGCACAACCATGTTCACGTACATCAGGAAGGCGACCAGCGCGCCCGGCGACATCTCGCCGCTCAACACGAGGTAACCGCCGAACCCGACGATGGTGACGGAGCACAGCGCGGCCAGGCTCGGCATCCAGGCCATCATCAGGGAATTGATGCGGGCCTGACGGTAGAAGGCGTCCGCGTAGGCCTGGCTGGTCCGGGCGAAGCGGGCGATCTCGTTGTCTTCCTGGGCCATGGCCTGGATGGTGCGGATGCCGGACAGGTTCTCCTGCACCTGCGCGCCGAGATTGGAAAGGCGGTCCTGCATGTCCTTTGACGCCACGCCCATCTGGCGCGACGCGTGCCTGGCGTAGTAGTAGACGACAGGCAGGGGCGGCAGCAGCAGCAGCGTGAGGGCCGGCGAGTAGTAGAGCATGAAGCCGAACCCGACGATGGAGGCGTAGACCAGGATGATGAGCAGGATGCTGCCCATGGAAATCAGGCGCTGCACCAGGCTGATGTCTGCCACCGCCCGGGTCATCATGTCGCCGATGGTGTGCGTGGAGAAGAATCCGGAGCCCTGCTTTTGCAGGGCGTCGTACAGTGCCCCGCGCAGGTCGAAAGCGACGCGCATGCCGACGCTGCGCACGGAATAGCGCGCGTACGTGACGAAGACATAGCGGCCCGCAACCGCTGCCACGATGCCGAGAACCTGGTTGGTGACGTCACCGTCGCCAACGGCCACCTTGTCGATACCGGTGGCCAGGAAGAAGGGCACCAGGGCTTCGAATACCCGTGCGAAGCCGAAGCTTGCGATGCCACTGGCGAGTCGCAGGCGGTAGGGGCGCACAAACGGCTTCAGGCGAAGCAGCGAGTTCAGCATGGGACGGTTGTGGGGGTTCGAAGGCGCGGCACTGCGGCCGGGGATTATAACCAGTGTCGAACCACTGCGTCGGGCGGAACCTGCAGCGACGTCAGTAGTCCAATCGGGTACATTGAAAACGAACCGCGGCGACACCGGAAGATGACGAAATCTGCGATGGCCTCGTTTGGACCGGACCCTTGGCGGATTCGAACAAAGTGAACCGTTCTTCAGTGAAGTTGTGCCCGCCAATGGGACGACGGGTGGGAGTGTGCGTGTGGCGGTTGTTCACTGCGCGTACTTTTCACGACCTGCCAATCGTCGGTGATGGACGCGGCCGTGTATTCGCGGCGTTTCTGTTGATGGCTGCCTGGTGGCCACCGCTGTCCGCGCCGGCTCAGGATACGTCCTCACCGGCGAGTTACCGGGTGACTTTCGAGGGCACCTGGACCACGCATGCCACGCCTGGCGGGTTGCCCGGCGGGGCACATTTCTCGCCGCTCATCGGCGCGGTGCACAACGGCGAAGTGACGTTCTGGGAAGTTGGGGGGATGGCCAGTCAGGGCGTGGAGCGGGTCGCGGAACTCGGTGTTACCGGCACGTTCAGGCGCGAGATCGACGGCAGCGGCCATGCCCTCGCCGTTCTGGAGAAGTCCTTGCCGGGGGGCGGAACGCCGCGGGCGCACATCGATTTCGAGGTGAATCAGGAGTATCCCCTGGTAACGCTTATCACCATGATTGCACCGAGCCCGGACTGGTTCGTGGGCGTTTCCGCATTGCCGATGCTGGACGATGCGGGGCAGTGGCGAATGAACGTGGAGGTCGACCTGTATCCCTACGATGCCGGTACCGAGGATGGGGAAGGGTTCTCGCTCAGTAACCCCGCCACGGTGCCGCAGGGAGTCATTACCAGCATCAGAGGAATGGGCAGATTCAGCGATGCGCCGATGGCGAGGCTGGGCTTCGAGTGCCTGAGTGGCTGTACCGCGCTACGGCCACCGGATCCGGTAGTCTGGAAAGTCCCGCTCATGCCTTCCTCAAGCGACTCCTATGGCCGCCAGGGATTCGTGCGGGTGATCAATCGCTCCGATGAAGGCGGCGCGGTGCAGGTGGTTGCCGTCAACGACATGGGATTACGCTCTGATCCCCTTACGCTGTCCATCGGCGCCCTAGTACCTTTTCAATCTGATATTTTTGGATAAAGGCTGTGCAATTTGATCCGCGCGTCCTCGGTGGTGAATCGCCATTCGGCGGGCTCTCCCTGGTCGTTGCGGCGTCTCGCCCAAGCGTCCACTTGCCCCTCCACGGTATCGA
>CAZWZH010000141.1:0-6183 GCA_964638775.1 uncultured Pseudomonadales bacterium | reverse complement strand
TTCCACGACAACGCGTCCGCTTGGCGTGCAGGATACCCGTACCGCATACCTGCTCTCGGTGCCGAGTCATCGACATTATGTCAAATTGAATATCTATTGAAATCAACGAGTTGAAAATTGTTCCATGCAAGCAGGTGAGATATGCGGGCTGATCCCCAGGGCAATCTGCGCCCTGGCCCTTTCAATTTCGCTGTTTTGCGAACCGGCTGCGGCCGCCGCCCGCGAACTGCCCGCCTATCTGCGCGTCAGCGGCGTATCCGGCAACCTGTCGAGCGTGGGATCGGACACCCTGGCCAACCTGATGACGAGTTGGACGGCAGACTTCCGAGGTGCCTATCCGGACGTCTACATCCAGGTACAGGCCGCCGGCTCGTCCACCGCACCGCCCGCGCTGATCCAGGGAACCTCGAACCTGGGGCCCATGAGCCGCCCCATGAAAGCGAGCGAACTCGAAGCCTTCCAGAAGAGGCACGGTTACCGACCCACCGGGATTCGCGTCGCCCTGGACGCACTGGCCATCTACGTGCACAAGGATAATCCGCTCGCGGCCATGAGCATCGGGCAGGTCGACGCGGTGTTCTCCGCCACCCGGCGCTGCGGCAGCGCCAGGGACATCGCCACCTGGGGCGAACTCGGTCTTGAGGGCTCCTGGGCAGACCGGCCCATCCAGCTATTCGGGCGCAACTCCGTGTCCGGAACGTACGGATACTTCAAGACCGCGGCGCTGTGCTCCGGCGACTTCAAGAACACCGTCAGCGAACAGCCCGGGTCCGCCTCCGTCGTAGGTGCGGTGGCTTCCTCATTGAGCGGAATCGGGTATTCGGGAATCGGCTACGAGACCCCCGATGTGCGCACGGTCTCGATATCCCGGCGCAGCGATGAGCCGGCGGTGGACGCCTCTTTCGAGAACGCGGTGAATCGCACCTATCCACTGGCCCGTTTTCTCTACCTTTACGTGAACAAGCCCCCCGAAACCCCCCTCGCTCCCCTGGAGGCGGAGTTTCTGAAATTCGTGCTGTCGAGAGACGGACAGCAATCCGTTGCCAAGGACGGTTACATCCCGCTTCCGGTAGCTGTCGCCGAACTCGAACTCGACAAGCTGCTGTGACCCAAGCCGCCCGTTGGCGCAGCGGCCCCGCGCATTCAGGATAGCAAGTCCTTGATTTTAAGAAATACTGATTCAACGTACTGTCGTTTTGCCGTGGATTTCCCGACTCGCACAAGACAACTCATCCCGGGAGCCGGTTGAGAACACCGAGACCGCATTAGTCAACGTTATCGGCAGCACGGAACATTGCAGGGCCGTCGCAGGCGTAGAATGACGTTCTTGTCCAGACAATCCGGGGCATGAGGGTGACAAAGTGCCGGAACAATCGCGCCCGGCGCGCGTTGCGGGTGGAACGTGCGCACTGACCGCCATCGCCTGGTCGACTCGCTGACAAGACGGCTGGTCGCATTCGGCGGCTGGAGTGTGCTGGCGGCGATCGCGCTCATCTTCCTGTTCCTGCTTTGGGTCGTCGCGCCGATCTTCGCCCCGGCAAGCGTCGAACGCCTGTCGGGCATGGATACTGCAATCGACGACCCGGTGGCTTTTGCCACGAACGACACTGTCGACGTCGCCTCGCTCATCACGCGGGACGGCGAACTCGTCTTGCTGGACATGAGGTCCGCATCCGGCGCGGGCGCGGGCGCGGGCGCGGGCGCGGGCGCGGGCGCGGGCGTCCGGAGGTTTGCCCTGACCGATCGGCCGGTCAAGGGAGCGAAACCGGTGTTTCCGTCCGGCAACGCCTTTGCGCTGCTCACATCCGAAAACCGGATTCATTTCCGCCGGATCGTTCATGAGCCGGGACTCGCCGGCGGCACCAGGATCGCGGCAAGCCGCTTCGATTCCCTGTTCGGCGGTTCGCCCCTGCGCCTTGACTCCCATGTGGAAAACAATGTTATCGCCCACGATGTGTTCCGGAACGGCGAAACATTGCTGGTTGCGGTTCTGGAGGAGACCGGCGAAGCGACCCTGCTGGAATATTCCGGCGTGGACGATGCCCGGCCGCTCGGCAACCCGCGCACCGTCCGGCTCGAGTCGGCAGCCGATGCGGCGGATGTCGCTTTCGGGCCCGGCGGACGCTGGCTGTACCGATTCTCGGAGGATGGCTCCTATCGGCTGACCGACATCGCCCGTCCGGAGGCCCCTGTCGAAGGGGGTTTCGGGCGCCTGGTGGGCAGGGACGTCAAATTGACCGCCCTGGAAATGCTCCTGGGCCGCTATTCGGTTCTGGTGGCCGATGAGGCCGGCATCGTGACCCAGTGGTCCCTGCGACGCACCGGTACAACCATGGCGCTGGCGCCGGTACGGCAGTTCCGCTTTCCGAGCCCCATCGATGCCATGCAGGCCGAGCCGAGGCGCAAGGGCTTCGTGGCCTTTTCGCGAGACCACCGCGCACACCTGGTGCACACAACGTCGCACCGGGTGCTGGAGTCGTTCCCGGTCGAACCGTGGCCGGCTCCGCCCCTGGCCGCCTTTTCGCCGGGCGCCGGCCGGCTGGTGCTCGCCGGGCCCGGCCGCCTCGCCACCTACGCGGTTCACAACAACCATCCCGAGATCGCCTGGTCGACCCTGTGGCGCCGGGTCTTCTACGAGGGCTACGACGAGCCGGTTCACAACTGGCAGAGTTCCTCGGCCGACACCGATTTCGAGCCCAAGTTCTCGCTTACCCCGCTGCTGTTCGGAACGCTGAAAGCGGCCTTCTACGCCCTGCTGTTCGCCGTGCCCCTGGCGGTGATGGGCGCCGTGTACACGGCCTGTTTCATGAGCCGCGCCATGCGGCGCTGGGTCAAGCCCTGGATCGAGACGATGGCCGGGTTGCCCACCGTCGTTCTTGGATTCCTCGCCGGGCTCTGGCTGGCGCCGCTTGTCGAGAACATGCTGAGCGCCGTGATCCTGTCCCTGGCCGCGCTGCCGTTGGGGGTGTTGGCCTGCGCCTTCGCCGGGCAATGGCTGCCCCGCCGCGTGGCGGCGAGGCTGGAAGGCTGGCTGGCCCTCGTGACGATTCCCGTTCTGGCGCTCACCGTCTGGCTCGTCTTTTCTTTCGATACGGAACTGGAAGCGGCGCTGTTCGGCGGTGACGCCCAATCCTGGCTGCAGGGCGAGCTCGGCCTCGGCTACGACCAGCGCAACGCGCTCGTCGTCGGGTTCGCCATGGGCCTCGCGGTGATCCCGGTGATCTTTTCCGTTGCCGAACAGGCCGTGGCCGATGTGCCCGCGCACCTCGTGCAGGGTTCCCTGGCACTGGGAGCGACCCGCTGGCAGACGGTGAGCCGAATTGTGATCCTCACCGCCGGCCCCGGAATTTTCTCGGCGGTGACGATCGGTCTCGGGCGCGCCGTCGGCGAGACGATGATTGTGCTGATGGCGTCCGGAAACACGCCGATTCTGGACCTCAACATCTTCCAGGGCATGCGCACCTTCGCCGCGAACATCGCCGTGGAACTGCCGGAAGCCGAGGTCGCTTCATCGCATTACCGCATTCTCTTCCTCATCGCCCTGCTGCTCTTCGCGATGACCTTTGCCTTCAATACAGCCGCGGAGGTCGTGCGCGAGCGCCTGAGAAACCGCTATGCCAGGCTCTGAAGCATCGCCCGGGCCCGGTGCCTGGTGGAAGTCGGGCGCGCCCTGGATCTGGTTGAACGCCGCGGCGGTCGGCACCGGCATTCTGGCCGTGGCCGGCCTCTTCGTACTGCTTGCCGTTCGCGGGCTCGGCCATTTCTGGCCGGGCGAAGTGATCGCCTTCGACTATCGAACCGGGGCCGGCGGGCTGCGCATCGTCGGCGAACTCGCGGGACGGGAGACGATTTCCAGGGATCAGTACCTCGAAGCCGCCGCCGAAGAACCCGGCGCCGTTCCGGACCCCGTGGAACGCTGGCTCGTCAAGACCGGCAATCGGCGCGAGGCGGCGCCGGACTTTCGCTGGGTCTTCGCGCACCGGGTAACGAACCTGGCCGCTCCACGGGATATCGTTGTCTTCGAGCGCACCGAATGGGGAGATGCGTACGGTTTCCCGGTTGGAATCGCCGAAAACGGTGTGCCCGTTTCCGGCGGACCCACCTGGGCCGCACTTGCCGAGCGCATCGAGCGGGCCGGACGGCTGCGCTCCGAAATCAAGAAGCTGCAGCACTCGGAGATCCACGAGATCGATCGCCAGCTCGAACGAGGGCGGCTCGAGCGCCGGCGGCGGGCCCTGGAAGGCGTCGGGCGGGTCGATGACATCGAGGCGGCGGAAGCGCGGCTCCAGGCGGCGTATCGCAGCGCGGCCATCCGGCGGGCCGAACTGTCCGAAGCGCTCGGCCGCGACCACGTAACGATACGGTTGATGGACGGCGCCGAAGCCACCGTCCCGCTCGGCACGATCATCCGCGCCTGGCGGCCGAATCGCATGAGTGCCCGGGAAAAACTCGGGCACTACCTGCAAGGCCTCTGGGGATTTCTGAGCGAGCCTCCCCGGGAAGCCAATACCGAGGGCGGCGTGTTCCCCGCGATATTCGGAACCGTGATGATGGTGCTGTTGATGTCGGTTCTGGTCGCGCCGTTCGGGGTGATCGCGGCCCTCTATCTTCGCGAGTATGCGCCCCAGGGCGGCGTGGTGCGCACGATCCGCATCGCCGTGCACAATCTGGCGGGCGTTCCTTCCATCGTCTACGGCGTCTTTGGCCTCGGCTTCTTCGTCTATGCGGTGGGCGGTACGCTGGACGACCTGTTCTTCCGGGAAGCGCGGCCGGCGCCCACGTTCGGGACGCCGGGGTTGCTGTGGGCTTCCCTGACCCTGGCGCTGCTCACGGTTCCCGTGGTGATCGTTTCCACCGAGGAGGGCCTGGCGCGGGTTCCGCAACGGGTGCGCGAGGGCAGCCTGGCGCTCGGCGCCACCAAGGCGGAGACGATCTTCAGAATGATCATTCCCATGGCCAGCCCCTCGATACTCACCGGCGTGATCCTGGCGGTGGCCCGGGCGGCCGGCGAGGTCGCGCCGCTGATGCTGGTGGGGGTGGTAAAGCTCGCGCCGGCCCTGCCCGTGGACGGCAGCTTTCCCTTCGTTCACCTGGAGCGGCAGTTCATGCACCTGGGGTTCCACATCTACGACCTGGGCTTTCAGAGCCCCAACCCGGCGGCCGCCCGTCCGCTGGCATTCGCCACGGCACTGCTCTTGATCGTGATCGTCGTGGTGCTCAACCTGGCCGCCACGCTGCTGCGCAACCGCCTGGAAGCCCGCTACCGAACCGTGGAAAATTGAACGCAGCATGGACGCGACCTGTATCCAAGTCGAAGACGTCTCGGTCTATTACGGCGAGCGGCAGGCACTGTCCGGCATAAGGATGCGCATCCCGCGCCGCCGGGTCACCGCGTTCATCGGGCCCTCCGGATGCGGCAAGTCGACCCTGTTGCGCTGTTTCAACCGCATGACCGACCTGATCGACAATGCCCGCATGACCGGCAAGATTCTCCTGAACGGCGAAGATATCCACGGCCCGCAGGTCGACGTTGCCAGTTTGCGGCGCCGGGTGGGCATGGTCTTCCAGAAACCCAATCCCTTTCCGAAGTCAATTTACGAGAACGTGGCCTACGGGCTCCGGCTCCAGGGCGGCCTGTCGAAGATGGAACTCGACGACCGGGTGGAGTGGGCCCTCAAGAGCGTCGGGCTCTGGGCCGAAGCGCTCGACCGGCTGCAGGCCCCGGCGCTGGAGTTGTCCGGCGGACAGCAGCAGCGCCTGGTGATCGCCCGGGCGCTCGCCGTGCAGCCCGACGTGCTGCTCCTCGACGAGCCCGCCTCGGCCCTCGACCCCATCTCCACGGCCCGCATCGAGAAACTGATCGAAGCCCTCAAATCCGACTACACCATCGTCATCGTGACGCCCAACATGCAGCAGGCGGCCCGGGTATCCGACTGCACGGCGTTCCTCCACCTCGGAAAACTCGTAGAATTCGATGCCACACAGACGGTGTTCACGAATCCGGCAGACAAACAGACGGAGGACTACATCACCGGACGCTACGGTTGATCCGCACCTATGAACCGGCACATTTCGGAGCGGTACGGCAGCGCGCTGGAGAATTTGCGCCTGCGCCTGCTGGCGATGGGCGGGCTGGTGGAACAGCAGTTGCAGAAAGCCGTGCGCGCTTTCACCACCCACGAC
>CAZWZH010000140.1:0-6555 GCA_964638775.1 uncultured Pseudomonadales bacterium | reverse complement strand
CACCTGGGACGAGGAGAACGAACAACTCGAGCAACTGGAAAGCGACGAATTCATCCAATACGAGGACGTGACCCTGTTCTCCGGCGGCGGCGGGCTCGTATCCACGGCCATGGACTACCTGCGCTTCTGCGAGATGCTGCGCCGCGGCGGCGAACTCGGCGGCGTGCGCATACTGAGCCCGAAGACGGTGGAATACATGACGACCGACCACTTGCCCGGTGCACTGTCGGCCTCCGCTGCCGGCGAGAGGCCTTCCGCCACGATCTGGGGCAGAGGCTTCGGCTTCGGACTGGGCTTCGGTGTGTTGAACGATGCCGTGAAGAGCGGCGTGATCGGCTCTAATGGCGAATACAACTGGGGCGGCGCCGCCGGCACGCTTTTCTGGATCGACCCCGTGGAAGAGGTGATCGCCATCGGCATGATCCAGCTCATGGACTCGCCTTGGCCGCTACGCTCCGAGATGAAGGTGCTGACGTACCAGGCGCTGACGGAGCTGAAGTAAGGCGTGCCCTGCGTGCGCGCTCCGCCGCTACAAACGCCGCGTCTCGGGGCAGGACCTCGCGGGCAACATTGACCGATCCGTCGATCGGAGAAATCAGTTCGACGGTCTTGTTCATCGTTCGCACTTCGCCATAGGGAAGCTCCACGCGACACCCTGGTCAAATGCTGCTGGTTTCCCATCTGAATTTCCGGTTGACAGCGCCCACTCCCGTCAATCAAATTGACCGCTCAACCCGCCATCCGGGAAGGGAACGAGGGCACGCCGGCGACTCGCGCGCAACGCGCCCGGTCTGTCCAAGCGCAAGGGGCGACGGCAATCGCAGATGCAGAACGTTGAGTGGCACCTGATCGCCGGGCTGGTAAAGGCCCTGGACTGGTTCGACAACAGCCTGCAGAACGTGCTGGCCTCGCAGGGTTTCACCCCGGTGCACCGCACCCAGTCGCTGATCCTGGTGTACATCGCCAGCGGCGTGCGTTCGCCCGCCGACATCGCCCGGGAGATGGGCCTCACCCGGCAGAACGTCCACCAGATGACCAAGCTGCTCATCGAGTCCGGACTGGTGGAACAGCGGCAACACCCTGACGATCCACGGCGCATTCAGTACGGATTGACCGAATCTTCCGCTGATATACGCTCCGCGGCGCTCGAAGCACTTAACGCGCTGACTGAACTGATGGCGAAACGGACACGGGCAACCGCAAACGATCTTGGCGTGTTCCGGCGCTTGCTGGCCGGTGACTGGGGGCCGATCGTCACCGATCAGAACGAGTTGCAGGCCGCTCTCGGAGCAAAACCAGAGCCAGCGAGAGATTCAACCAGTCATCATTGACATCAATTCTTCTGGACCATCAATTCTGCTCGGTGCCGAAAGGCGGGCACAATAGACCGCGCATTGCGCCAACTGGGAAAGCGGGTCAGCGTGATCGTCGCGACCTGCTACCCCCGGTTTGTCGAACGACTCGGCGCCGAGGGTGGCTTGCTCCGGACCGGATTGGCGAACCAGTGTTCCAGGCGCTGCCGCGCGACCTTGGGCTGATCGAGGACGACATCGGCGGAGGGCCGGTGGAACGTCACCTCCACGACTTCACTGTCGGGGTCGGTCAGATACACGGAATAGCACCAGTCGTGATCCACTGTGAAACAGTCAATGCCGGCCGCCTTGGCCCGCTCGTAGAGGTCATCGACAAACTCGATTCGATCGGTACGAAAGGCGATGTGGCGTTCGAAGGCGTCGTCCGTATGCTCGGCCATCTCACCATGGAAGCCATCCTCGAACTGGAAAAAGGCAATCATCGAACCGTCGCCAACCTCGAAGAAGCAATGTATGTAGTTCGATGGCTCGTTGGTAACCGGGTCGAAATCCGCGATCTGCGTCGAGGTGAGCGTCAAGCCGAGCAGGTCCTCGTAAAATGCCCTGGTCTTGCGCATATCCGCAATGCGCACGGCGGAATGCGAAAGCTGTTTTATGCGCGTACCGGCGCGCCGCCGGGCCATGATCTGCGGGTCGTTTGCGGTATAGCCTGCCAACGCTGTTTCTTCTGTCATCTCTCGAATCCTTTTCGGCAGATACAATCTCTTGATGCTATCGTTGGCATCGATTGAACTGCACAAACCGCGGTTCGCGCGAGCAACGGCGTACACCCTTCAACCAATGAGAGCACAGGGGAGTGGAATGATCAAAACAATCGGCCGCACGACGGTGCTCCCGCGCGAGGCATTGGCGTCTGCTGTCGAACCAATTGGTGGGTACAGTACGGCGGCCACTCGAAATTGATTCACCGGCAATCGACCGGTGCGTAAGACCAGGGCGGCCCGGAGTCGCCGACGGCGCGAAGGTGGGTCAACGACGGCCGCGCCACCATCGAAAAAGGACCAGCCATGAGCCAGTATTCCCTTGCCGTCATCATGATCGATAACCGGCAGACACCCGTCATGTACCACGGCGAACAGTACTACGCACTGACCGGGCTCATTCCGGCCTTGTCCGGCAATGCGGATTCGGGTCTGCTACCGATTCTCTCGGATTGGAACGCCTCACGTGCCGCACTTGCCGAGCTTGCAGACGCATTGTCCGGCTCCGGGCATGGGCACGCGCCGGTAGCCGGTCCGGAGACGGCAGAGTTCTGCCGTCTGATCTCCTATCCACCGAGAATGGTGTTTGTCGGATTCAACTATGACGAACACATATCCGTCGACTCGGGAATCGCCGGGTTCGACAAGAGTGGGGCCGACCCCCTTTTCTTCCTCAAGCAGCGCGGCGCACTCGTGGCCGCGGGGCAGGAAATCCCCTATCCGCAACAAACCAGCAAATTCGACTGGGAAGTGGAGCTTGTCGTGATTTTCGGCAGCGGCGGCCGACACATTGCCGCCAAAGACGCCATGGAGCACGTGGCGGGCTATGCGGTCGGCCTCGACCTTTCCGCCCGCGACTGGCAATTGAACGAGCGCAGCATGCGGAAATGGGACCTGTTCGGCGGCAAGGCATTCGACGACAGCAGCCCGGTCGGCCCCTGGTTCGTGCCCGCTGAATTTATCGACATCGCTGACCTGAAACTGAAGTTGTGGGTCAACGACGAGATAAAGCAGAATTCGAGTACGCGCTTCATGGTCTGGTCCGTTCCCGAGCTGATTGAAGAGGTTACCCAGCATATGGCCATCGAAGCGGGCGACATGCTGTTCACCGGCACCCCCTCCGGGGTCGGCTTCGCCTCGGATACCTTCCTGAATCCCGGCGATGTCATCCGCGCCACTATCGAAGGACTCGGAGAACTGGTGACACCCATCGCATCAACCCCCATCGCACCAACCCGGAACTGAAAGGAAACGAAGCCATGACGAACGATCGGGGAACCTTGTGCCTCACATTCGACAACATGGGCAGCGCAGCATCCATCGGACAGGGCCAGTTGGCCGGCCCCGGGCCCGACGACGTCGGGCCGGTCGGCTACCCCGAAGCCCTGGCGCTGCTCGACAGGCTGGGCCTGAAAGCGACCTTTTTCATCGAGGGATGGAACGCGCTGCACAATCCACGGGCCGTTCGCGACGTCGCCGAGCGGGGCCACGAACTGGCCGTCCATGGATGGGTTCACGAAGTGCTGCACACCCTGGGCGCTATCGAGGTCGAGCGCGTCCTGACGGATGCCGTCGCGGCATTCCACAGTCTGGGCATCGAGCCCGAGGGGTTTCGCGCACCCGGCGGCAAAAGAGGCGCTTTTACGCTGCCGATACTGAGAAAACTGGGGCTGCGTTACGACAGCAGCGTCGACCATGCGCACGACGATGCGGAAGAAAACGCGCCCCACGCCGTCCCGCAGCTTCTGGATGGCGACTTTCCGACAATACCCTGGAAGTGGTTGTTCATCGACTACTATCACTACTACATGCACCCGCTCGGCGAGCGGTCGCCCGCGGCCGTTGCAGACCATTATTTCGAAGCGCTTGCGCGCCTGGAAACCAACGGCGGCTTCTGCACCTTCATTTTCCATCCGTTCGCCTCCTGCCAGATCGCCGAACGGACTGAAACCCTCGAACTCATCTTGCGGCGCGCCATGGAAAGCCCCGACATAGACATCGTGACCGCAGGTGGAGTCGCCGACGCGCTGCGTTCACAGTAGCCCGACCCGCGGGCCCGCCACTTGGGGACCACGGCTGCGCGGTAGCTGAGACGGCAACGCAGCAAGGCGGCATTGTTGTCTAGAGACGTCGATGCCTTCCTCGCATCTCCACGGGCCTTCCATTACTTGTCAAGCGGGGTTCCACCATGCTCGAGGGCGACCGATGGCAAAAGGCGCGTGTGGTGCGGAAACTGAGCGTGGTGGTACCTCTGTTGCAGAGCTTGGGTCGATACGCCGGTGGCGCCGCGTTGGCGGTGGTTCTAACAGGGGGAGCTTCCGCGTTCGCGGAAAAAGCGGCCGCAGGGGGGTCGAGCCCGGTGGAGGAGCTGGACCCGATGCCGCTAGACGGCGTCTCGAATGCCGGTCGCAGCCCGGGCGCACGCTTTAGGGATTGCCAGGTGTGTCCCGAGATGGTCGTGCTGCCGGTCGGCTCGTTCATGATGGGATCGCCGGAAACGGAAGCGGGACGGCAACGGAACGAGGGCCCCGCACACGCGGTGACGATCGAACGCCCCTTCGCGATGGGGGTCTACGAAGTGACGTTCGGCGAATGGGACGCCTGCGTCGAGGCGGGCGGCTGTGCAGGCTATCGACCGAAGCGGCGGTTCTTCGGGCGCAACTGGGGCAGCCCGGGGCATCCGGCGATGCGCGTCGGCTGGAACGACGCGACACCGTACCTGGCATGGCTCTCCAGGGAGACCGGCGAGCGATACCGTCTGCCGAGCGAAGCCGAATGGGAGTACGCGGCACGGGGCGGCACGAAGACCCCCTACTACACGGGCCATGCCGTGACCCGGAAACAGGCAAACTACGGCCGCTACTTTGTCGGCAGGCCGGTGCCGGTAGGCAGCTATGCGCCAAACCCGTTCGGGCTTCACGACATGCTCGGCAACGTGGCCGAGTGGTGCGAAGACTGCTGGAGCGCGAACTACGTCGGGTCGCCCGCGGACGGCAGCGCCTGGCTCGCCGGCAATTGCGAACGGCGCGTGCTACGCGGCGGGCACTGGGCCAGCGACGCCGAGGGTGTCTGGACGAAGATCACGCCGCGGACCCTGCGCGCGGCCAGCCGCGGCCCGGGTCCGGCCCCGACAAAGATGCGGCGCCTGCTCAATACCGGCACGCGGGACGTCACGATCGGTTTTCGGGTCGTGCGGGAGCTGTGACGGGCAAATCTCATCGCGTTTGCGATGAAGGCACAGACCGAGGTTCGCCTAACCCGCCCCAACCTCTTCGGTTAGCCTGACGCTAATGTAAGCTCGCTTGTGAAAGCGGCCAGTGAGCCTGGCGCCAATGTCTACGAGCCGCATCGCCAGCCCATACTTCGCCCGCAGGGCATCGAGGGCGATTTCGATCTGCCCGCTTTCCCGGAGCAGTTCCGCCCGGGCTTCGTGCCACTCGCCAAGCAGATTTCCGCGCACGTCGCACTTGGCAAGCCTCGCCCGACTGCTGTTGCGAATACGCTTCACCTTGCCCGCATCGCCAGCGGAGAAAACGTTGTAGACGCCCTCCCGATAGGCCGCCCAGACAGGAGTTGAATCACCCCGGGTTTGCCGGAGGCTGATTCGTTAGGGTAAGGAGATCGGCAAGGGGCTGCTCGCCAAGATGCTCGGTGACCCGGGGATCGAGAAGGACGATTTCCAAGCGCGGAAGCGCGGCGAGATGCCTCGGATTCGGAGAACCCTACCATGTCTGACACCTAAAACTACCCTTTACTGTGCCAAGAAACTCAGTCCAGATTTCAATGTCTGACGATATTCGTTTTGTTGACAATTCGAGACCCGAGTCGCCGGTCACTACATCTCCGCCCCATCGAAATAGCTCTTGAATCCAGCCGGCGCATACGGGCCAATCGACACCTGTTCGAGCACACCTATACCCTCGCCGCTACCATCCCGCGCCCGCACCACCTGCTGCACGTGCACGTTCTCGGGAGCAAGCAGATCGAGTTCCGCCGGGTCGAAGGACTCCTGGCCCAGCGCAAGTTCGTCGTGCCACAGGCCATGCCGCCATTCCGGGTGCCCATAGCCAAGACCCTTCATCTGGAATCTCAACATCGGCGTTAGCGAAATCTCGCGCGGTTCCCCGGCAAGCCCATGCAGTTCAATTTCCGCTCGTTTGGCAAGCCGGGAATTGGCGTGGAAAGCCACTCTGTGGGTCGCGCCCGCCATGGGTTCCACGGCCGAGTCGGCCGCATCCAGAACCTCTTTTGCCGATGCATGGAGCGGCGCCGTCAGCGCCTCCCGAAACAGCGCCTCGCCACCAGGCCCGTCAAAGAAAATGGCATGGCTGACATGGTCGTCCCAGAACAGCGGCGCCCAAAGGAAAAATATCCCGGCGGGAACCACGGGCGCACCCGGCGATTCGGGTAGACCCACCGGGCGAACGCCCCAGGACCGATCCTTGGTTGCACGACACTCTGCAGGTTCGACACTGATATCC
>CAZWZH010000139.1:0-3563 GCA_964638775.1 uncultured Pseudomonadales bacterium | reverse complement strand
GCAACGAGCGCTGGATGAACCAGTTCTTCGGTTCGCTGGGCATCGCCATTGCCGGCGGCACCTCGAACATTCAGCGCAACATCATCGGCGAGCGTGGCCTCGGCCTGCCCCGCGACAGGACCGGGGACGCCTCGTGAACTTCGATCTCTCGGAAGAGCAGTCAGCGCTCCAGGACTCCGTCGGCCGATTGCTGCACAACGAACTCGAACAGACCCGGCTCCTGGAAATCTTCGACAGCGAAGACGGGCACGATGAGCGGCTGTGGCAGGCGCTCGGCAGGCTGGGCGCGCTGGGCCTCATGATCGGCGAACGGCATGGGGGGACGGGCCTGCAGATGCTCGATGCCGCGGTAGTGGCCGAAATCCTCGGCTATCACGGGACGCCGGGGCCCTACCTTGGCCATGTCGCGGCGGCCCTGGCCATTTCCCGGGGCGGCAGCGACGCTCAGAAGGAGCGCTGGTTGCCGCGGCTGGCCGGCGGCGACTGCGTGGGCACGGTTGCCCTGGCCGAGAGCGACGATGCTTGGCAGCCCGGCGAATGGCAGTTGCCGGGACAGCCCGCACTGAACGGCGCCAAGCGCAACGTGCTCTATCCAGCGCAGGCCGACCTGATGGTGGTCGGCGTGGCCGGCGGCGGGCTGATGCTGGTGGAGAACCCGGCGCAGACCATCGAGGTGACCCCGCTGCCCTGCCTGGATGCAACCCGGCGTATCGCGCATGTCGCATTCCGGGACACGCCCGCCGTGCCGCTCGGGGGGTCGGCCGGAAGGCTCAGGGATGCGCTCCTGGTGCTGCTTGCGGCCGATGCCTTCGGCGGAGCCCGGCGTTGCCTCGACATGGCCGTCGACTATGCGCTAACCAGGGAACAGTTCGGCCAGGTGATCGGGGCGTTCCAGGGGCTGAAGCACCAGCTCGCCAACGTGGCCGCCGACGTGGAGCCGGCCCGGGGCCTGTACTGGTACGCGGCGCACGCCTTCGATGCGGTGCCGGATGATGCGGAACGCATGGCGGCCCTGGCGAAGGCGCATGTGGCCGAGCGCTTCCTACACGCCGCCCGGGAGACCACCCAGGCGCACGGAGGAATCGCCTACACCTGGGAGTTTCCTTTGCACGTCTGGCTCAAGCGCGCGGTCTTCGACCGCATGTACATGGGATCGTCCAGCGTGCACCGGGCGCGGGTGGCGGACTTGTCGGGTTGGGCGGCGGCGGGCTGAAAGCCGTTCTTGACAGGTTCACGGGAGGCAAAGCATGAGCGACAACGACTATTTGGTGACGGATCAGGTTGCTCTGGTGACGGGCGGCGGCGGAGGTATCGGGGCCGGCATCGCCCTGGCGCTGGCGCGCCACGGCGCCCATGTGGCGGTGCTGGACATCGAGCCGGTGCGCGCACGCCAGGTGGCCGGCCAGGTCGAGGCGTTGGGCCGCCAGGCGCTGCCCCTGGTGGCCAACGTGATGGAAACGGAGCAGTTGCGCGGCGCCATCGCCGGGGCGGACGAGCGCTTCGGCCGCATCGACATCCTGGTCAACAACGCCGGCGGCGTAAACGGCCGCCCGTTTCTCAAGCAGAGCGAGCGCAGTTGGCGGCGGCACATCGAGATCAACCTGGTGAGCATGCTGGCGGCCACCTCCGAGGTGGCGAAAATCATGATCCGCGAGGGGCGTGGTGGCGCCATCGTCAACGTGTCAAGCATCGAGGGCCAGCGCGCGGCGCCGTACTTCGCCGTGTACGGGGCCTGCAAGGCGGGCATGCTGAGCTTCACGCGCAGCATGGCGCTGGAGCTGTCGTCCCACGGCATCCGGGTGAACGCCATCGCGCCGGACCATACCGTGACCCCCGGCAACCGGGGCAACCGCACCGGCCCGGTGGATGAAAGCCAGTGGACGGTGCCGACCCCGGAGCAACTCGATTCCACCAACCGCCTCATTCCCCTGGGCCGCGAGGGCCACGTGGACGAGTGCGGCAACGCAGCGGTGTATCTGGCATCGGAAATGTCCGAATACGTCACCGGGGTGACCCTCAACGTCGACGGCGGCACCTGGGCATCGAGCGGCTGGGTGCGCGATCCCGAGGGTCGCTGGGTGCAGAACCAGGGGCGCGTTCTCGTTGACGACGTGACCTGAGATCCGCAAGCGGCGCCAGGTCCGCACGCTTGCCTTGACCGCGAAATCCCGGGTTGCTAGCCTCTTTGACGCGGTTCGTTTAGCAGTATCAGACCATGCCGAATTCCGAAGAGTCCCAAACCATCTGGACCTTCCCCTGGAGCCCAAGTGCCACACCGGAAGGCGAAGTTTCAGTGCAGATCGATGATGCCGGTGGCCTGTTCGTCGACCCGAATGAAGTCGCCAGGAGCAAGACGTTCGAGAAACAACTGCGGGTCATGACGGAACTCGCCGAAGTCTTCAAGTAAGTTTTGCGCTCACAGGCCGGTGAATGTCGGCTTTCGCCCTTCCTTGCGTGCCGCACGCGCCTCCTGCCGGTCTTCCGTCTTGTAGAGCATTGAAATGGCGAGCAGTTCGTTTTTCATGCCCTGACGGATCTGCTGGCCATGGACGCCGTCGCACAGTTGCTTGGCGACGGCCACGTGTACGGGCGGTTGCGCGGCGATCTTGCCGGCGATCTGCAACGCCAGTGCATCGACCTCTTCGTCGGGAACCAGGAAGTCGATGAGGCCCCACTCGAGAGCCTGTTGCGCATCCACCAGTTCGCCGGTCATTACCATGTACTTGGCGCGCGAGGGGCCGGCGATGGCTGCCGTTATGCAGGTGCCGCCGCCGTCGGTGATGAGCCCGTGGTTGATTTCCGTCAGGCCGAGCCTGGCGCTTTCGCCCGCTACCCGGATGTCGGCGTGCAGTGCGGTTTCGCAGCCGCCGCCGATGGCGTAGCCGCGCACCGCGGCGATCACCGGCTTCGGGCTTTCCAGCACCGCACGCTTGCGCTCGAGCGATGCGCTAATGCGTGCGTAGTCGCTTTCGCCCTCGGCGCGCCGGCCCAGCTCCGCCAGGTCGATGCCCGAGCTGAAGGATGGGCCCTGGCCGCGGATCACGATGGCGCGCACGGCGGGGTCGGCAAGGGCTTCCTGCCAGACCGCCTGATAGGCCTCGCGCATGGCGGCATTCATTGCGTTGTGCCGCTTTGGCCGATTGAAAGAGATCACCGCGACCCCGTCCTCGACGCGGTACAGCACGGGTTCTTCCGCGGGTGGCGTCCGGGCTTGTGCATCGTCGTTCATGAGACCCTCACTCGGGTTCCGGCTGTTGCGCGCCGTGGCGGCTCCGGCGTTCGGCCATCACCTTCCTGGCGCGCTCGCCGAAGGTTTCGGTGCTGCCGAACCATTGCCTGACCTGGGTGGCCAGCGACAGCGAGTGGTCGCGCTCGCGGGCGCCGGACTGCTGGATGTGGGCCAGCGCCTGGCTGACCCCGTCGGGATTCATGCCCGCCATCGTCCCGGCCATGTCAAGCGCCTGCCCGTACAGGTCCTCCGAGGGGTAGCTGGCCGTGGCGAAGCCGGTGGCGACCGCTTCATTGGCATTCATCACCTTGGCGGTGAGGATCATCTCCTTGGT
>CAZWZH010000138.1:0-4815 GCA_964638775.1 uncultured Pseudomonadales bacterium | reverse complement strand
GTACGTGGCGGACGACTGCGTGGAGGTCAATGAGAAGGGCCGCATCAAGATCCACGCCGACTGCGTCGAGCCCCTGGCCCGCCTGGGCGCCGGCGAGTACGCCACTTTCGGGGAGATCCTCCAGGCCAAGCGGCCCGCCTGACGGGCCGCCGCCGGCTCCGTGTTCAGCGGGGCCGCAACAGGGCCAGCACCTGTTCCCGCATCCTGTCGGGTTCCGTGAAACTCACCTCGATTTCCTGGGCCCGGCCGTCGCCCGCCAGGACCAGGGAGGGAAATCCCCGGATGCCCAGGCGCTGCACCAGGCCCATTTCCGCATCGTGGGCGGCGCGGGTTTCCGCCGAGTCGAGGTCGGCCCCGAACCGGCCCGCGTCCAGACCGATTTCTTCCGCCAGCGCCACCAGGGTGTCCCGGTCGGAAGGGTTGCGCGCGTCCAGGTAATAGGCCCGCTGGACCGCCCGGACCATGGCGTCGTCACAGGCCCCGCCCTGTCCGCGCGCGGCGATCACGGCCCGGCAGGCCGGCCAGGTCGAGCGGCGGGGCCGGCAGCGGGTCCAGAAATCGAAATTGAACCGGGTGCCCGGCACCCGCAGCCGGATCGCCGACCAGGTCTGCTGCAGGTGGTGCTGCATCGGTTCCGGCATGGGCTCGTCGCTGTCGGGGGCGAGCCCGCCCAGTAGCGTGCGGATCTGCAGCCGGTCCGGACAGTCCGGCCCGAACGACTCCCTGAGCGCCTCCCAGGCCGGCGCGAACGCCCAGCACCAGGAGCACATCGGGTCGTGGGCGTAGTACAGCGTCGCCTTTCCCGTCATCCCGTTTCCTCCGTTCCCGCCGGGCCGCTCACCGGCCCCCGCTGACATCCACCAGGGTGCCGGTCAGGTAGGACGCCTCGTCCGAAAGCAGCCACAGGATGGTATGCGCCACCTCCTCCGGACTGCCGGCGCGCTGCATCGGCACCATGGGCGCCACCCGTTCCACCCGTCCGGGCTCGCCGCCGCTGGCGTGGATCCCGGTTTCGATGATGCCCGGGCGCACGGCATTCACCCGGATCCCCTCGGCCGCGACCTCCTTCGAGAGCCCCAGGGTCATGGTGTCTATGGCGCCCTTGGAGGCGGCGTAGTCGATGTATTCGTGGGGGGCGCCGATACGGGACGCGGCGGAGGACACGTTGACGATGGCCCCGCCGTTGCCGCCCCGGCTCCTGGCCATGCGCCGGATTGCCTCCCGGGCACAGAGAAAGCTTCCGCGCACGTTGACCGCGAACACCCGGTCGATGCGATCCGGGGTCATGTCCACCAGGTCCATCTGCCTCTCCAGGATGCCGGCGTTGTTGACCAGTGCCGTGACCGGGCCGGCATCTTCCGACGCGGTATCGAACAGCCGGACGACATCGGCCTCGGCGCTGACATCCGCCCGGACTGGCAGAACCGTTCCACCGTCCGCGGAGGCCCTTGCCGCCACCTCCTTTGCCTCCTGCCGGCTCTCACGGTAGCCCAGCACCACGCGATAGCCCCGCTGCGCCGCCAGCAGGCATACGGCGGCGCCGATTCCCCGGCTCCCCCCCGTGACCACCATCACCGGGGGGTTCGTGCTTTCATTCATGGTGTTTCCGTCGCGGCTGATTCAATGGTTCGCCTATGGTATTGGTTAATCATGACAGTGAACAGCGCCCCGGTCCCGGCATCTTGCATGACCGCCCGCCACCGGCACGCTTCCGCGCTCTGATCGGAAATCCGGGGTAGATGAATGCCCATAAGAAGGGAAAGATCGCAGCAGTCCTCCACATCCGGGGAGCGTTGCAAGCCGATGCGGGACCCCTCTGGCGGCGGAGCCGCGCGCAATGGATGAGGCAACCCTGCTTTCCTTTGGGTCCTGCTACTGGAGATTCAAGATGGCCGTTAGAGTACTACTCGAAGTCCAGGCGAAACCCGGCACCGGGAACGAGTTGGTTGCATACTTCAGGTCAATCCTGCCGGAGACGCGCGCGGTTATGGGGGCTGCCTGGGCGCCGACACGCTGCAGAACAGCGACGATTCGGACAATCTGGTGCTGGTGGAAACGTGGGAAACCCGCGGGCATTATGAGAAGTATCTCGCCGGGCGGCGGGGGAGGGGCGACAGCGACCGGCTCAAGGAAGGCCTTGCCGAATCGTCGAACATCCGTCATTTCGAAGTGGCCGACGCCTGACCGGTGTTTGGGACCGGCGGCCCTGACGGACACTGTCCGGTCCGTGTCGCGCGGGTCGTTGAATGGAGCAATCCCGTTTTACGGCGGGCGCAGCGATTTCCTCGTCGGGAATCATCGCGCATGGTTGCGCGGTTCCCGGTGCTTCCCGTGATGCCGAGCCGTTCCGGCGTGCAATCTCCGGGTTCACCACTGCGGCAAGAGCTTTCCTGCCAGTCCTGGCGGAGACCTGAACCCTGACGGGAATCTCTCGGGGCCGGCCACCAGGAGGCCCTGCGAGCGTGTCCGGATGATCGTCGGGGATGCCCGCTACGAATGTCTGGCGAAGATCTCCAACAGGCACCTGTACAATCTGCGGGAGAGCGTTTCCTGCAACGCCGGAGCTTGTGATGAGAAACGAAATGTTATAACATTTTTACTCCGCAAGGCGAAACCAAGAGATGCCGAAACCGTCGACCCAACCCCGCCCCTGCGCCGATCCGGATTGCCGCGGGCAGCATTCGCCCCGCGAACGGGTCGCGCTGGCGGTATCGATTTGCGAGAAGCGCGGCGTACAAATGACGCAGCTCCGCAGGCGGGTGCTGGAACTGCTGTGGGCCAGCGGTGGGCCGACGAGCGCCTACGAGTTGATCGAAGCGGTCAAGGGCAGGGATTCACGTCCAGTCGGACCGCCGACCGTGTACCGGGCGCTTTACTTCCTGATGGAGCAGGGCCTGGTTTCCAGGATCGAAAGCCTGAACGCCTACGTCCCGTGCGTCCATCCCGAGCGTGACCACGATTGCCTTTTCTTCATTTGCAACGGCTGCCGGTCATCGGTGGAGCTCGAGGATTCGAGGATCGGAGGATTGCTTGCCGAGGATGCCGCCGCCCTCGGGTTCGTGGCGTCGCGTCGAACGGTTGAGGTCGAGGGCATGTGCGCACGGTGCGCCGAAGCCGACGCGACGTAGACGTGAACGGAAAACTGCTACCAGAGGAGCCGGCATGCTGGTAAACCTTCGCGGCGCCTGGACATGAGCGCCGCCATTCGACAGCGGGCGCTGGCATGAGGATGCGGCGTACCTTTACATTCCGGCTGCTGCCGCTCGGCATTGGACCCCGGCTGGCCGGCGCGGCCCTGATCGTTGCCGTGCTGTGGGGCGCCTTCTTCTGGGCGACGTCCACGCCGGGGGGATTATGACCTACGCACTCCAGTTTCAGGGCCTGACTCTCGGCTACGACCGGCATCCGGCCGTGCATCGTCTGCGCGGCGAGATTGCTGAGGGCAGCCTGACAGCCATCGTGGGGCCCAACGGGGCTGGCAAATCCACGATGTTGAAGGGGGTGATCGGTACGCTCCGTCCGCTGGAAGGCCGGATCGCCTTCGGCGGGCTCACGCGCAGCGAGATCGCTTACCTGCCGCAGCAATCGGACGTCGACCGGTCGTTCCCGATCGTAGTCGCCGACCTCGTGACGATGGGCCTGTGGCGAGAAATCGGCGGCTTTGCCGGCTTGCGGGCTGCTCACCACGCACGCGTTGCCGAAGCGATAGCCGCAGTCGGGCTCGAAGGGTTCGAAAAGCGGCCGATCGGATCGCTGTCGGGCGGGCAGATACAGCGTGCGCTCTTCGCGCGGCTTCTGCTGCAGGACGCTCGGCTCGTCCTGCTGGATGAGCCCTTTACCGCGGTGGACGCGAAAACGATGGCGGATCTGATCGGTGTGGTGCGGCGCTGGCACGGCGAAGGCCGCACGGTGCTCGCCGTTTTGCACGACTTCGACACGGTGCGGGATCACTTCCCCCGCACGTTGATGCTTGCCCGCGAACTCGTCGCCCACGGACCCACGGCGCAGGTTCTGACGGCCGAGAACCAGTTCCGCGCGCGCCAGATGTGCGAGGCCTGCGTCGGCCCACCGCATACATGCGGGCGTAACGCTGCATGATTTGGGAGTTCCTGGCCCAGCCCTTCGCCGAATACGGGTTCATGCGGCGGGCGCTGATGGGTTGCATTGCAATTTCGGTCGGCGCGACGCCGGTCGGGGTATTCCTGATGCTGCGCCGCATGAGCCTGACGGGTGATGCGATGGCCCATGCGATCCTGCCGGGCGCGGCCGTTGGCTATCTGATCGCGGGCCTCTCGCTCGGGGCGATGACCATCGGCGGGCTGATTGCGGGTATGACCGTGGCGCTTCTCGCGGGCTTCGTCACCCGGATCACGGCGCTGCGCGAGGACACGAGCCTCGCGGCCTTCTACCTGATCTCATTGGCGGTAGGTGTGCTGATCGTATCCACCCGGGGCAGCAACGTCGACCTGATGCATGTGCTCTTCGGGACCGTGCTCGCGCTCGACGATGCCGCACTGGTTCTGCTCTGTTCCATCACGAGTGTTTCGGTCTTCGCGCTCGCGGTCCTCTTCCGGCCGCTCGTGCTCGAATGCGCGGATCCGCAGTTCCTGCGCTCGGTGAGCGGGCTCAGCGCCACGGCGCATTTCACATTTCTTGCCCTTGTCGTGCTGAACCTCGTGGCCGGCTTTCATGCGCTCGGCACGCTGATTGATTATTCCACGGCAAATTGACCAGTCATTCCACGCGAAAGTGACCACCTGTTCCACGGGAAGTTGACCACCCATTCCACGCGAAAGTGACCACCCGTTCCACGGC
>CAZWZH010000137.1:0-39332 GCA_964638775.1 uncultured Pseudomonadales bacterium | reverse complement strand
AAGTTCACGAGGCGTCCCCGGTCCTGTCGCGGGGCAGGCCGAGGCCACGCTCGCCGATGATGTTGCGCTGAATGTTCGAGGTGCCGCCGGCAATGGCGATGCCCAGCGAACCGAAGAACTGGTTCATCCAGCGCTCGTTGCCCACCGTGTGGCCAGGCTCGTAGACCGGCAGCAGCAGGCTCGCATCGCCGATCAGCTCCTGCGCAAGCGCGGCGATCAGGTGCCCCAGGTTGGTGACCACGAGCTTGTTCATGGTGGTCACCGGTCCCGGGTCCCTGCCGGCAAGGTTCATGCTGAGCTGGCGAAACGTGGAGTACCTGTGCGCTTGAAGGTAGCCCTCTATCTCGGCGAGCCGGTCCCTGACGATCGGGTCTTCGATGGCGGGCCGGCCGTTTCTGGCCGTGCCCCTGGCGATGTTCAGAAGCTTGGCAAACTGCTCCAGGTAGGTTTCCGCGTTGCCGATCCCCGTCCGCTCGTGCTTGAGGGTGGCCCGGGAAACCTGCCAGCCTTCGCCCCGCCGGCCGACGATCCAGTCGGCGGGCGTGCGCACGTCGTCGAAGAACACCTCGTTGAACGTGCTCTGGCCGGTAATCTGCTTCAGGGGGCGAATGGTGACGCCGGGCTGGTGCAGGTCGAGCAGCAGGTAAGAAATGCCCTGGTGCTTGGGGGCATCCGGCTCGGTTCGCACCAGCGCGAACATGTAACGGCAAAGCTGGGCGCGGCTGGTCCAGATCTTCTGCCCGTTGACGATCCACTCATCGCCCGCCAGCTCGCCGCGGGTGCGCACCGAAGCCAGGTCGCTGCCGGACCCGGGCTCGCTGTAACCCTGGGCCCAATCGACTTCGCCACGCACCGTGGGCGGTATGAATTTTTCCTGCTGCCAGGAGGCGCCGCACTCGAGCAGCGTCGGCACCAGCATGCGCACGCCGTTGCCCGCTATTTCCATGGGCGCCCGCGCACCGGAGAACTCCTCGTGGATGACCTGGGCGCGCAGCACGTCAGTGGGCTGCTCGCTGCCCCCGAAACGGCGCGGGATGTTGCGGTACAGGTAGCCGGCTTCGGTGGCCTTCAGCCGGAACGCCGTCACCCGCTGCGGGTAGCGGGCATCCCGGCGTGACCAGTTGCCGGCGATGAACGCGCGCACCTCCTCGCGGAACGCCTCGTATTCCACGCCATAGCTGAGATCCATGTCGGCCTCCCGAATCGGCTGTTGCCAGGCGCACGCGTCCCGCGCCACAACCCGTCAGATTGTAGAGCAATCCATCTAACGTTCAACTTATCTAGATGATTCTGCCCGCGCTTTCCTGCGCATCCGCTCGACGATTTCTTTCGCGGCCCGACGCTGGTTGCGCGCTTCGAGGTCGAACAGGAAACGGCGCCGGTTCGCCTCCTCCTCCGCCTCGGTCAGGTTGTTCTTGAGCAGCGCCAGGAGCGTTGCCGGCACCCGCAGCAATTTCTGCACCACCGACATCGTGTAGTCGCGCAATTCGGCGGGCGGCAATACCCGGTTCAGCATGCCCCATACGTAAGCCCGCCGTGCCGTCAGCCGTTCGTTGAGGTAGTAGAACTCGCGGGTCCGTGCCGTGCCCATGACGCGGGTCCAGAACAACGACCCCCCGTAGTCGCCGGAGAGGCCATTGGCCGAGAAGTTGGTTGCGAATACCGCATCGTCCGACGCATAGCGCAGGTCGCACGCCGCCGCCAGGCTGCAGCCCGCCCCGACGGCGGGGCCGCCGATCATGGCGATCGCCGGCTTGGGCATGGTGTGCAGCAGCATCGGCGCGTGCATGTCGTAGCGTGTGAGATCGTCCTCGGCAGCATCGGGGTCCGCCCCCATTGGGCCTCTCCTCGGCCCGCCGCCATCCTTGATGTCGCCGCCGGAGCAGAATCCCCCCGGCGCATCGCCCTTGGGCGCTCCGGTGAGCACCACCACCTTCACGCCGTCATCGGCGGCCATTTCCCGCACGGCCACATCCAGCGCGTCGATGAGTTCGCCATTCAGCGCGTTCAGGCGATGAGGGCGGTTGAGCGTGATAAGGCCGATGCGCTCGTTGACCTCGGTGAGGATCACGGGCGCGTCAGGCGCCGGTTCATTTTTCATATGCTGCCTGCCGTCAGCTCTATGGTCGTATCGGACCCGGGCAATATGCCTATCGCGAGGTCAACGGACATTCGACGTGCGAGTTTTGTCGATAGCGCTGCGAGCCCAATGCATTTGACCAACATGGAGCCAGGGCATCAGAAGTCCGTGCCACCGTCGATATTGACCGTGGCGCCGGTCATGTACGCCGCCCGTTCCGACAGCAGGAACGCCATCAGGTCGCCGACGTCTCCCGGTTTACCGATCGATTTGGTGGCCACCGGCAGTTTCCAGTCCTCGATCATCACGTGCTCCAGGGCCTGGTCCAGGGGCAGGCCATACTCCTTGGCCGCCAGGTGCCGGCGCCGTATGAGCACGTCTGTCTCGATGGCGCCGGGGCACACGCAATTGGCGCGGATGCCCTGGGCGCCATAGGTCTTGCACAGGTTCTTCGTGAAATTCACCAGCGCCGCCTTAAATGCCGCGTAGGCAAAGAGAAACGACTTGGCCGCGCGCGACGAATAGGCGGCCGTGGTGACCAGTTGGCCCCCGCCGTGTTCCAGCAGGTGCGGCACGATCGCCCGGCAACTGCGCACCTGGCTCATGAGCACGTCCTGGAAGTTGGCCTCCCAGTCCTCATCGCTCATCTCCAGCAGGGTGCCGTTGCGTTCGGTGGAACCGGGCGTGGTGAGCAGGCCCCGAACGGTTCCGAGTTCATCGATGGCGCGCTCTACCGCCCGCTCCACTTCACCGGGCCGGCTCGCGTCGGCGCCGAAGCCGATCACCTTTGCACCGGACTCGGCCTGCAATTCAGCCGCACGCTCCCGGGCTGTGGCCTCCGTGCGCCCGACGATGGCAAGCTCGGCACCGTCGCCCGCCAGGCGGCGGGCCGTCTCCCAGCCCATGCCGCGCGTGCCGCCCACGATGATGTAGGTGTTGCCTTTTACTCCGAGTTCCATCGCCGTTCCCCGCATCTGGTTATTGGTGGCAAAGGTACCACGAGCCGCCCGTCGACAAGACAACGCGCCCGATACCGCAGAAGCGCCTGTTTTTCGGTGAATCCGGAATTCATGGGTTCGCCGATCCCGCTTCGGACTCGATCAGCGTACGCACCTCGTTCACAAGAATCTTGAACATGGCGTTGCGCGGCAGGGCGTCCACGAACGCCACCTGTACCGGCACGCAGTAACCCGGTTCGCGCTCCGCGACCCACGCCTTCAGTTCGTCTGACGACACCGAGGCGTGCTCACGCATTACCACGGCCGCGGCGGGTACCTGGCCGAGCCGGTCGTCCGGGAGCCCCACCACCGCCGCATCGGCAACCTCCGGGTGCAGGCGCAGCACCTCGGCCACCTCGTTGGCGGCAATCTTGAAGCCGCCGCGCACCAGAACATCGTCGGCACGGCCCTCGATCCAGACGAATCCGTCCTCGTCCATGCGCGCCCGGTCGTTGGTGCCTATCCAGCCGGCCGGCGCATCGGCCGGCCGCTGTGGCGGGTCCGCTTCGAGCAGGCCGACTTCGCCCCGCGGCAACTCCGTGCCCGTTTCGGCCTCCACGATGCGCACCTTGTTGCCCGGCAGCGCACGCCCGACACTGCCGCGTTTTTTCTTCACCAGAGAAAGGTCTTCGCCGACGAAACCCGTTACGGCACCAAGAAACTCGGTTGCGCCGTAGGCGGTGATCACCGGTATGCCGTAGGCGGCCTCGAACTCTTCCGCCGTGGCAGGGTCCAGCGGGGCGGACGCCGCTCGGAACACCGATGCACTGGCCAGGTACTCCCGGGGTACGCCGCTGTCGAGCAGCATGCGTATCACCGCCGGTGGCGCGGCCAACTGCCGGGGCCGGTATTTTCGCACCAGCTCCGCCCAGCGCCAGATGTCGAAACGCTCCATGAGCGCGGTTGGGCGGCCCCGCCAGACCGCCGCCGCGGCACCCATGACGCCGCCCATGCTCACCAGCGGCACGGCGGAAATGGCCGTGCCGCGCTGGCCCGGCGGGCGCGGATTTGACGGCATCTCGCCCTTGAAATGCCGGTACGGCACCGGCACGCGCTTGGGCGGGCCCGTGGTGCCGCTGGTCAGGATCGTCACCGCCGAGTCTTCTAACGGCTCGTAGTGGGAACCGGGGCCCACGCGCTCGAGTCCCGGCACCACGCGCAGCGGCCGCCGCCGGTCTGCGGTCAGTTCGATACCCAGGGAGCCCGTTGCTTTCAGCACTTCCCGAAAACCGGCACGCCGCCAGTCTTCCGAATCCGCCACCAACACGGCCGGGCGCAGGTCTGACAGGTCTTCACGCATCGCCGCATCCGGCTGGATGGGCGTGACCAGCACGGCGCAACAGCGCATGGCGAGCACGGACAGATAGGCCCCAAAGCAATGAGGACGCTGCCTGAGCACCAGGCCTACGCCATCCCGGCCGGGAACGGCTGCGGCGGTGAGCGCCCGTCGCAACGCGTCGCCCATGCGGGCAAGATCCCCCCAGGTCCAGGTTTCACTCTCGTAGAACACCGCCGGGGCGTCGGGCTCGTTCCGGAACAGCTCCTCGATTCGTTCGTTGATCTCCATTCCGGATGGACCGGTTTCCAGCCCGACCTGTCAGGTCGGGCTACGCCGCCTGGTTTTCCTCGATCAACCGATGGATGACGTCGATGGTCTCGAGCTTGGCGTCGGCGCCCCGCCCCATGACCTGAAGCTGCAGGATGTCGATGCCGCTCCGTGCATACTCCCGCAAGCGCTCCCGCACCATGTCCGTGGTGCCGATGACGCTGGCCTGCAGGGCCATCTCGTCCGGAATCCGGGCAACCGCCTCGTCGCGCCTGCCCGCCACCCAGAGCCGCTGAACCTCCACGGCCACGTCCTCGTAGCCGATCCGGCGGTACGCCTGGTTGTAGAAATTGGTTTTCGGAGACCCCATGCCGCCGAGCTGAAAGGCGAGCGCCGGTTTGCGCCTGGCGACCATCTCCTCGACGTTGTCGCCCAATCCGACCACCGCGCCCACCGCCAGCTCGATGTCGTCGAAGTTGCGGCCGGCCCGCTCGGCGCCGCGGCGCATGGGCTCCAGATACGACGCCGCCGTCGCCGGCGTGAACGATGTGCCGATCCACCCGTCCGCCGCTTCCCCGGTGTACTCCAGCGCTTTCGGCCCAAGCGTCGCGAGAAAGATCGGGATGTCCGGATTCGGCCGATGAGCCAGCCGCAAGGCCTTCCCTTCACCGCCGGGCAGGGGCAACACATGGTGATTGCCTTCGTAGCGGAGCTTTTCGCCCGCGAAAGCGAGCTTCAATATGGCCACCAACTCTTTCATGCGTCCCAACGGGTGTGCGAAAGGCACGCCGTGCAGACCCTCGACGACTTGGGGCCCGCTTACGCCCAAGCCGAGCATGAACCGGTTTTCGCTCATCGCCGCCATGGACAGGGCGGTCATCGCCAGGTTTCCCGGCGCCCGTGCGCTCACCTGCGCGATGCCCGAGGCCAGGCGCATCCTTGTGGTCTTCGCGGCAAGATAGGCAAGCGGAGTGAACGCATCGGTTCCCCAGGCTTCCGCCGACCACACTACGTCGACACCGAGTTTTTCGCACTCCACCGCGTAGTCGACGGAGCGCGTGAATCCGCCTTTCCGGTCAGCGTCCACGCCGCCGATGGCGATCGCCGTTTTCATGTCACCCGCGTTTCCTGTCGTTCGGGCCACTCATGCCATCCCGCGCCCGAGTTTGCTCCAATCCCAACTTGTTTAGATAATTTATACTTTAATGCGAGTTCACGCCAGATGCCCATTACGGGCGCGGGTTTGATAGTGTCTGTAACCCGACTGATTTCGAGCGGCGGGCACTCGAAGTAGAACGTCATGCCACAGCCAGACAACCGTCCCCTTCCGCTTGCCGGCATCCGCGTACTGGACCTGTCGGGGGAGTCCGCCCCCGTTTGCGGACAGGTGCTCTCCCTATTCGGCGCGGAGGTGGTGCTTGCCGAGCGCGAGCCGAGCCGCAACTGCCGCGCGGACTTCGCCTGGCTGGCGGCAAATGCAGGCAAGCGCAGCCTGGCGCTGGATGAAACCGGTTCGGCTGAGGTGTTGGAGCAACTGTGTCGCGTCGCCGATGTAGTGATCGACGGCGACCCGGACAATCCGCTCGGATTCGACCCCCGCGCGGTGTCCCCGGGCCTGATCCATGTCACCGTCAGTCCCTTCGGCCTCGCGGGGCCGCATGCCGACTGGCTCGACAGCGAACTCATTGCCCAGGCGGCCGGCGGCCTGCTGTTTCTCTCGGGCGATGCGGACCATCCCCCGGCGCAGATCGGTGTGCCGCTGGCCAGGGGCGTGGCAGGCGCCCAGGCCGCGTGTGCCGTGCTCATCGCGCTTGCCCAGCGGCGGCGCACCGGTGCCGGCGCGCGCATCGACACCTCGCGCCAGGAAAGCGTCGCCTGTCTGCTCTACCTCACCGAATACATGGCGCACATCGACAAGCGGCCGGGGCAGCGGGGTGAAGTGCCGCTGACTTTCAGTGGACAAGAAGTCAAGCGCAAGACCTTCTGGCGCTGTGCCGACGGCTACCTGACCTGGAACCTCTGGACCGGGCCGGGCATGGGGCGCAAGAACGAGCCCGTGTTCGAATGGATGCGCGATGAGGGCGTGCCCGAGGCCGAAAAACTGCTGGGCCTGCCCTGGGAGAAGATGGGCACCGACGATCTGACCCCGGTGTTGATCGAACAGGTCAATCAGATCATGGGAGACTTTTTCGCACGCCGTACCAAGCGAGAAATCGACCGCGAGGCGCTTGAGCGCCGTATTCTGTTGTTCGTCGTGCAAAGCCTCGAAGAAGTGGCCAACAGCGACCAGCTACTTGCCCGGGAGGCATTCGGCACCTTCGATCTACCCGGTGGCCGGTCGGTAACGATCGTCTCCCGCCCGGCTCGTTCGACCGCCTACACGATCGAAATCGCCCGACAGGCGCCGAAATGGGGTGCAGACACCGAGGCCGTGCGAACGCAGTGGCCCGCCCACACAACCTCCCCCGCCGCACCATCCGGCTGGGCAATCGACTCGCTGCCGTTCGCCGGTGTTCGCGTGCTCGATTTCGGCTGGGCCATCGTCTCCCCGCTCACCACCCGCATGCTGTCGATATTCGGCGCCGATGTGGTCAAGCTGGAATTTCGCGGCCGGCCCGACACCCTGCGGATGACCGGCCCCTATCCCCAGGGCCACCCGTCCATGGACGGCAGTTCGGTTTACGTGAGCATCAACGCCGGCAAGCGCAGCCTGGGAATCGACATCAATCATCCCGAGGGACGCGAGTTGATCTATCGCATGGCCAAACAGGCCGACATCGTCTGCGAGAATTTCACCCCTGGAACGGCGACGCGTCTCGGCTACGGTTACAAGGACTTCCGCGCCATCCGCGAAGACATCATCATGATGAGCCTGTCCATGCAGGGGCAGACCGGGCCCCGCGCCGACCAGCCCGGGCTCGGCAATCACCTGCAAGCCATGAGCGGGCTCGATTACCTGACGGGCTTCCCCGATGGCAAGCCCCATGGGCCCAACCAGGTGCTACCGGATTTCATCGGGCCCTGGATCGCCATCGCGTCGCTGATCTCCGCCTTGGAGCACCGCAGCCGAACCGGGGAAGGCCAGTACCTCGACATCTCCCAGCGCGAAGCGATCATGCTGTATCTGCAACCGGCGCTGATCGAATGCGGCATTACCGGTGAATCGCCGGAACGGCGCGGCAACCATTCGCCCATTCACGCGCCGCACGGCGTCTATCCGGGCAAGGGCACGGAACGCTGGATCGCCATCGCCGTGACCGGCAATGCCGAGTGGCGCGCTCTGCACGAACTCCTTCCAAATGCCCTGCGCACGCGTTTTCCCCCCGATCTGCCAACCCCGAAACGGCTCGCCCGCCGGGAAGAGTTGGACGCCGCACTCGCCGGGTGGATCGCAGGCTACGACCCGAAAAAACTCGCAGACAGGCTCCAGGCGCGTGGAGTGCGGGCCCATCTCGTCTGCAACGGCCAGAATCTGCTCGACGACCCCCAACTCGCTTTCCGCGAACACTATTTCTTCCGCGAGCACTCGAAACTGGGGCCGTCGTTAATGGTTGCCAATTCGTTCCGCATCTCGAGCGCAAAGCCGCGCTTCGAACCGGGGCCGCGCTACGCCACCAACTCGGTGGAGGTATTGGAGGACTGGCTGCAGCTCGATGCGGACGAGTTCGCCGAGCTTTTGGCAACCGAGGCCATCGTCATGTGATTCCCACCGCGGGCGACGGGAACAATCCGGGGCGATCCGGAATCGGCGAACTTTGCCGCGGAGCATTCGTCGACCTACACTGTGACCAGGTTCCACGACAGGCCACATCCATGAGGTTCGGGTCCACTACCACAGGCGCTGTAATCGGTGCGCTCTGTCTTTCCCTGCTCGTTTTTCTGGAAGTGGTTTCGTTTCTGGCCACCGGCGACGGGCCGGCACCGGAACTGTCGGCGGCAATGGCCCTGCCGGATCGATTCTCGTACCTCGGCGGCCAGTTTGAAGTGTTGCCGAACTGGGTGAAGGTGTGGATGGAATTCCAGGACATGATCATGGCCGCCTCGCTTCTCTTTGTTCTCTGGCATCGGGAAGCGCAGATTTATGCCCTGTCCATCATCGTGAGCCATCTGTTCGTTTTCGCCACGATTCCCCTCGTCCCGACGGAAGCGTTGTCGTTGAATCTGCCGGCGCTGAGCCACTGGCTGTGGATCCCCGCCCTGGTCGTCCTGGTGAAGTCGTGGCCCGGAATCGACAAGCGGTCGGGATACGGCGCCTGGTGCGCCATCGCTATTGCCCAGTTGGCGTTTTCGTTGTTCTTTGACATTCCGGACGGATTTCAGTTGCTGCTGGCCCTGGTTTAGTCGTATCTGGAGCCCGGCTGAAGGCCTGTCCGAAAGGGTTGTCAGGCATCATCGCCATCGGAGCAAAAAGGCTCGAAGTAGTCTTTGGGCGAACCGCACTCAGGACAGGTCCAGTCGTCCGGAAGGTCCTCGAAAGGGTAGCCCGGCGGTATCCCGAAGTCCGGCAACCCCTGTGCCTCGTCATAGACGAAACCGCAGGTCATGCAGCGCCACTTTCTCATATTCCCCAGTCGTCGAGCGGGCGACGCTCACCGCGCCGGAACGACGCTAGCCCCGTTCGTTGAAGACTCAATCACAAGAAACTAGTCTACGAGGTTCGCGGCGATGGCGAAACGCGCGGTGGGCGTTGTGCAGACGGAGTGAAAGCCATGGATTCGTTCAAGGTGCCCCTGGTCATCCGCGGCGAACTCATAGAGGACTACGGCCCGGAGTTCGGGGGCCGCAAGGGCGGGGTTTCGTTCGTCACCCCGGACATCAACGACTACATCGACCGGCTGGTGTCGGTTTCCCTGACGTCGATGCGCGACTATCAGGGGTTGAGCATCGATGAGGTCGCCCGCTTTCTCGACGAACTCGGCGCCATGCTCCGTGTCGATGGCAATCGTTACCTGCATGAGGCCTTCCAACTCAGTTGCCACACCTCAGGCATTTCGGCGCCCGTGCTCGAGGCCCTGTATCGGCACGCGGGGCCCCAATTTTTCGGTCGCGACGCGGTACTGCATCATGCGGAAGCCACGGTAGGTATCAAGTATCTCGAGGGGTGGGTGCCCAACCGGATGCTTGACGGCAGCATCAGCGAGACCCGGGCATTCGGCGCGCGCTCGGTGCACGTCATTGCGGGCAACTCCCCGGCCGTCGCCTTCATGACGGTCGTGCGCGCGGCCATAACCCGCTCCGACTGCATCGCCAAGGTGCCTTCCAACGATCCGCTGACCTTCAGCGCGATACTCCGCACGATGATCGAACTCGATGCTTCTCACCCCGTGACGCGGCACATGGCGAGCGCCTACTGGAAGGGTGGCGATGCGGCGTTCGAATCCCGCCTCTATCGACCGGAGCACGTCGAAAAGATCATCGCCTGGGGCGGTTTCGATTCGATTCAGCACATCGTCGGGTATCTGCGCCCCGGCCTCGACCTGATCACCATGGACCCGAAACAGTCTGCTTCCATAATCGGCAGGCAGGCGTTGGCCGACGACGAAACCATGCGCGCGGTGGCGCAGCGGGCCGCCTGCGACATTGGCGCGTTCAATCAGGAACTTTGTGCCAACGCGCGAGTGCTTTACGTTGAATGCGACCATGACGACCCCCGTGAACTCGAAAAGCTGAACCGGTTTGGCGTCCATGTGTACGAGGCCCTGCAGAACCTGCCGGAAACGCTCAGTACGCGTTCCAAGTATTCGGACCTGGCGCTGAACGACGAGATCGACGGGTTGTTCCTGATGGACGACTGGTACAGGGTGCATCGCGACGACGAAACCAGCGGCGGGGTGATCGTCTCGCAGACCGCGGAACCGGTTGAGTTCGCCGCCATCCTCGGCTGCCGCACCGCCAACATCGTGCCGCTCAAGTCCATGGACGACATTCTCCGGCGCATCAATGCGGCCACGCAGACCGTCGGCGTGTACCCGCTCTCCACCAAGAAAGCCATCAGGGATCAACTGGCGCTGCGCGGGGCACAGATCATCGTCAGCCTCGGGTATGTGGCCCGCATCCAGACGGCGGGGCCGGTGGATGGCATGGAGCCGGAGCGCCGGATGTGCAAGTGGCTGGTGGATCAGTCCCGCAACGAGTCGCTGCCCGGCCCCTGGGTCGATGTGAACCATGCCTGACGCCGGCTCCGGCCGCTTTCTTTCGAGGGAAGCCTGGTTAAAGTATACTAATATAGTGACGATGCAGATTTGCAGACCCTGGCGGAGGCATCGGGGTGACCGCGTGACAGCGAACCGGGAGCAGCCATGTCATTGACCAGCTTCGTTCCTACTCCCGAATTCGCGGAGTACAAGGAGCTTTTCGCCGAACACTTCGTTCTCGAGCGCGACGAAGCGGGCGTGATCGTTGCGCGAGCCCACACCCGGGGCGGGCCGGTACAGATGGGTGTCGAACTGCACCGGGCGTTCGGGCAGCTATTCCGGACGCTTGGCTCGGACCCGAAGAACGAAGTCATGATTTTCACCGGCACCGGCCCCACGTTCATGATGAACGCAGACACCGAGAGCTTCAGGATCGAGCGCGAGCAACCCGCCTATTGGAGCTACGAGCACGCTTTCAAGGACGGCCGGGTCAACCTGATTTCCCTGATTCACGACATGGAAATACCGACCATCGGCGCCATCAACGGGCCCACGGTGCACTCGGAGTTGCTGCTGATGTGCGACATCACGATCTGCACCCCGGAAACGGTGCTGATCGACCCGCACTTCGTGATGGGAGCGGTACCGGGCGACGGCATCCACAGTTGCTTCATCGAGCTGCTCGGCGTCAAGCGGGCGGCCTACGCGCTCTTGATGGGCCAGAAGATCGATGCGCAGCAGGCATTGGACTGGGGCATGGTCAACGAGGTGGTGCCCGGGGAGCGGCTGCTCGACCGTGCCCGGGAGATCGCGGCGCACATCATGAAGCAGCCCCGGGTGGTCCGGCGGATGACCGCCCAGGTGTTGCGCCGCCCCTGGAAGCAGCGCATCGTCGACGACCTAGACGGCGCTTTCGCCATGGAGATGCAGGCCCACCTGGCCAAGGGAACGTCGATTCACTCCGACGAACAGGCCGCGGACGTGCTGGACGATGTCGCGGGGGATCGCAAGGACGGGGTCGCGGGGGGCTGAACGGGGCCGGCCGTTGCGTCGCCGGACGGATTCTCAGATACACGCAGTCAGACACACTAAAAAGGCATTCGGCCGCAAGGAGGCAGCATGGCAGACGAACAACAGGTACGGGTCGGGTTCATCGGGCTCGGCAAGATGGGCGCGGGCATTTGCGCGAACGTGCAGCAGGCCGGCTTTCCCTTGACCGTATACAACCGCACTGCATCGAAGACAGAACGGTTCACGCAGGCCGGCGCGGTCGCCTCCCGGTCGCCGAGGGAGGTGGCGGAGCGATCGGACCTAGTGCTGTCCTGCCTGATCGATGACGCTTCCGTCCTGCAGAACGTTCAGGGAGAAGACGGTATTCTGGCAGGCCTGTCTGAAGGCGGAGTACATGTCTGCTGCGCCACCATTTCACCGGGCGCCTCCGGGGAGTTCGAGGCATTGCACCAGGCGGCCGGTGCCCACTATGTTGCGGCGCCGGTAGGCGGGCGGCCGGACGCGGCCGAGGCTGGCGAATTGATATCTTTCGTGGCCGGCGATCCCGCCGGTGTCGAACGGGCAACGCCGGTCATCAACAGCTACAGCGAACGGCTCGTGCCCCTCGGAGAGAGCGCATCGGTCGCCAATGTCATGAAGGTGGTCGCCAATTACATGGGCCTGGTGCAGCTCAGCATGATGAGCGAAATGTTCGCCTTCGCCGAAAAGTCGGGCCTGAACGCCATGTTCGTCGAGATGATGCTGCACATGATGTACGGGGCGGGACCCATGAAGGAATACGCCACCCGAATCAGGAACCGGGATTTCGACGAGTCCGGGTTCGACATGACCGGCGGGTTCAAGGATGCCCTGATCTTCGAGAAGGCATTCGATGACGCCGGCGTTCATCCCGCGACCATGCTGGCCGGCAAGGACAAGATGCGCCTGGGGATTGCCAATGGCCTGGGAGGTCGCGATTGGGCGGCGATGTACGAAGCCGTTCGCCTTGCATCCGGGCTCGACAGCCTGGCCGGAACCGGTTCCGGGAGCGGGTAAGGGACACCCACCCTGCCGGAAAGGGCGCGGGCCCTGAGGCTATTGCGACGGACGCGCGGTTCGTACGCTGAATTCGGTGGCGCGCAAAGCCTTCTGCACCAGCCGGCGCAGTCTGCCGGGCAGATCCGCAACCCGCGGGCAGCGCAGGTAAGTAGCGCTCCCAAATGTCCGCGCCAGCGATTCGTCGTCCCGGTCGGTGCCGATGCTGATACAGACGCAGGCGATGCCCTGCTCCCGCGCCTCGGCGAGCGCCTTCTCGACATCCGCCTCGGCGTGTCGGCCTTCATATTCATCGTCGTAGGCGAGGCCGTCGGTCAAGACCATCAGCAGCCGGTGGCTATGGTGTTTCTCGCTGAGCAGCCGGTAGCTGGCGTGGCGGATCGCGGCTCCGAGGCGCGTCAGCCCGGATGCCTGGAGCGCGGCGAAGCGTTTCTCGACGACCGCGCCTTCGTTTTCATCGAACCCCTTCACCCGCAACAGGCGGGTAATCGCACGGCCCCAGGAATGGAAAGCGTAGACCGCCACCCGGTCACCAAAGTGGCTGAACGCTTTCGAGATCAACTGGGCGGTGCGTACCTGCTGGCCGAATATGGTGCGGCCATCGCGCAATCGATCGCCGGTGGAGCGGGAGACATCGACCAGCAGCGTGGTACAGAGGTCGCGCCGCGTGCGTTGCGAATTGCAGTAGATGTGTTCTTCGTGGGAATGGCCGGTTGCCCGATCGACCTGGTGATCGATCAGCGCATCGATGTCTATATCGTCCCCGACCGGTTGCCGGCGGTGGTGTTCGAATTCGACGCCCACCTGGAATAGCTGTTGCGCCAGCGAGTGCATGGAAACGTCGCAGCTTTCCAGGGGCGAGCTCTCTTCCACGGGCGCCGCGATCTCGTGCACGCTCACCCAGTCTGGCAGGTATCGACCGCTGCTTTCGTCCCACTCCGGGTATTTCCAGTCGCTTTTCACCGGCAACAGCGGTAGCCGCTCACCGATCAGGCTGTCGGCGAGAATGTTGTCGCTGACACCCGTCTCGCCCATCCCGCCCTGGGCCACGCTGCCACCGGCATGGGCGCCACCGGCGTCGTCGCTGTCATCGTCGGCCCCGGACCCGCGGCCAAGGCCGAGAATCTGCTGAAACAGGTCCGCAAGCCAGCCCGGCGCACCCAGCGGGGTACTGAACGCCTTTAGGACGGAAGCGCCGCTGGCATCGAGTTCTTCGTCCTCATCGTGTTCTTCGATCGGACTGATGCGAAAGCTCTTCAATGCCCTGGAAGAACGGCCGCCGGCGCCGGCCCGGTCCTGGTTGAGTATGCGGCGCGGGCGCAATACCCCGAGCCAGGGCGCCGCCGGGTCCACGCGGACGCGATGATCCGCGGCTGCCTTGAGCGATTCCCCGGCGCTGTCGCTGCGATTGTCCGGCACGGGAAGTTCGCGCAGAAATCCCCCGGGCAATATGGGTTCACAAGCCTGCAACGCGCGGGGCAACTCCATCGCGAAGTAGCGCGCGGCAACGCTGGGACGCAAGCTGATTCCACGGAGCCATTGCCTGTCCAGGCTTCCCGCCCCCAGGAGCGCCGCCTGGGCAACCGCCGCCAGCGGCCTTTGGGCAGAGGTCAGGCCGGGGTCAAGGAATATCCGCCAGCCATCGCTGTAACTCGGTTCCGGCTGCGCCAGGGTTTCGATCTCGATCGGTTGCCCGGCAATGCCGGAAGCCAGAAACCGCAGCCCGACATCGGTTCCGGCCCCGATGGAATCCTGGCGAAAGCCGAAAAGCTCGCGCCAGCCGTCGCCCGCGGCAGCCTTCTGGTTCGCGACCGGTTCAGGCACCCAGGTATTCTTCGATGAGTTCGGTCAACCCGCGGATGACTTCCGGATCGTCGCTGAGTGCGCTGGCCATGGCGGCAACGCCCGCATCCCGGGGCGTCATCCCCTCCTTCGCCAACTTTCCGGTGGCGACCAGGGCGCGGGTGGACGCCACCTCGGAAAGCCCCGGCGCCTCCAGCCGGCGCATGACGCCCGCCAACCGAACCAGCTTGTCCGCGAGATCGGCTTCGATGCTGTAGATTTCCCGCAACACGCGATTCTCGACATCCGCCGGCGGAAAGTCGAAGTCCATGGCCACCATGCGTTGTCGCGTCGATGCCTTCAGGTCTTTCAGGAGCGTCTGGTAGCCCGGGTTGTACGACAGGACGATCATGAATTCCGGCGGTGCTTTCAGGCATTCGCCGAGGCGCTCTATGTTGAGCTCGCGCCGGTGGTCGGCAAGCGGGTGCAGAACCACCACGGTGTCGGAACGGGCCTCGACCACCTCGTCAAGGTAGCAGATGCCACCCTGCTTGACGGCCTGGGTCAGCGGGCCGTCCTGCCACACCGTGTCGTTGCCCTTGAGAATGTAGCGCCCCACCAGGTCGGCGGCCGTGAGGTCTTCATGGCAGGCGACGGTAACCAGCGGGCGGCCGAGTTGCCGTGCCATGTGTTCCACGAAAAGGGACTTGCCGACCCCCGTGGGGCCTTTCAGCAATACGGGCAGTTGTTGCCGGTAGGCAGCCGTGAACAGCGCCTCCTCATCGCCGACGGCAATGTAGTGAGGGCGCACCGGCGCACCGTCCTGTTCGCCGGCCGGGGCTTGATTCACGTCAGGCATGGCCACATCGCTCGCAACAAACCGGGAAACGGCGCGATCGCGCCATATAATAGTATACTACAGCGAATACGGCCGTTTACCGCACCCATTCATGAACGAACGGAGCGAGGATTGCAAGAATCGCAAGAGCAGTGAAATCGCAGGGTAGCGCGGGACCGGGTGCGGCCGGCAGTCCCCGTGCAGCCGGAGCAACGGCGGATTCGATGGCGCAAGCCGGGGGAAATAAACCTTTATGGAAATGAACGACCTGATCCTGATCAGCACCGACGATCATATTTGCGAGCCGCCAACGGTGTTCGACAACTACAACGGCAGGTTCAAGAGCCGCATGCCCCGGGTGAGAACCGATGCCAAAGGGATCGATGCCTGGGAATTCAACGGCCGGCGCATGCCCAACCTCGGCCTCAACGCGGTGGTCGGCCGCCGCCCGGAGGAATACGGCGTGGAACCCTGCGCATTCAGCCAGCTTCGCAAGGGTTGCTACGACGTGAATGCGCGGGTGGACGACATGAATGCCAACGGCGTGCTGGGCAGCCTGAACTTCCCGCAGTTCGTGAACAATGGCCTCGCCCTGAAATGCGACGACAACGCCCTTTCCTGCACGGCGATTCGAGCCTACAACGACTGGCACATCGATGAATGGGCGGGCGCCCATCCCGGCCGGTTCATTCCGACGGCCATCGTTCCGATCTGGGACGTCGAGGCCTCCGTGGCAGAGGTCCGGCGCGTCAAGGCCAAGGGCTGCAATGCCGTCAATCTCCTGCCCGTTCCCAATCGTGAAGGCCTGCCGAGCTGGAACACCGGCTGGTGGGACCCGCTGCTTCAGGTATGCGAGGAACACGAAGTGGTGATCAACCTGCATATCAACGATGCAACGCTGGCGACGCCGTCGCCGGAGTCCCCCGTTGACGTCTTCGTCACGAACATGCCGGTCACCCTGTTCAATACCGCATCCGACCTCGTCTGGTCGCCAATCTGCCGGAAGTTTCCGAAGATAAGGTTCGCCCTGTCGGAAGGTGGCGCCGGCTGGGTGCCCCACTGGAAGGAGCGCGCCGACTTCACCTACCGTCACCACAGCGCCTGGACGCACCAGGATTTCGGCGACATGTTGCCGAGCGAGGTGTTCGAGCGGAATTTCCATACCTGCTTCATCAAGGACCGGGTGGCGATCCAGAATCGCGAGGCGACCGGCATCGACCGCATGACCTGGGAGTGCGACTACCCCCACTCCGACAGCACCTGGCCGCGTTCCCCCGAAACCGTGTTTCCCGACTTCGAGGGCTGTACGGACGAGGAGATCGACAAGATCACGCATCGCAACGCCATGAAACTGTACGGGTTCGACCCGTTCACGCACATGCCCAGGGAGGAATCCACCGTTGGTGCGCTGCGCGCCAGGGCGGAACATCTGGACCTGAGCTTCCTGGACTCCGAAGGCGTGATTCAGACCGGCCGGGAAGGGAAAGTACCCACCATGGGCGAGATTGCGAAGACCATCGCCGAAGCCTACGCCGCCGACAGTTGGGCTGAACTCGGGGACTGAAAGGCCGAGCGCCGCTTTGCGAAGATGATTTTCCGTCGCCCGCCCACCGCCGAGGAAGTCACCGAAGGGATCGACCTGTCCGGCAAGACGGTGGTGATTACCGGCGTCAACTCGGGCCTCGGCGCCGAGACCATGCGCGTTCTGGCGCTCAGGAGCGCACATGTATTCGGGCTTGCCCGCACCTTGGAGAAAGCCAGAAGTGCGTGCGCCGCGCTGCCGGGAAACGCGACCGCACTGGAATGCGAACTGGGGGACTGGCAATCGGTCAGGGACTGTGCCGAGTCGATCAAGGCGGCCGGGATGCCCATCGACATGTTGATTGCCAATGCCGGGGTCATGGCGCCAAAAGAACTCGTGCTGCACCACGGCCTGGAAGCGCAGTTCGCCATCAACCACATGGGGCACTTCGTGCTGGTGCACCACCTGCTCGAACAGGTACGGCGGGCGGAGGGCGGACGCATCGTGCTGGTTTCGAGCGATGCCCACAAGGTGCTCGCGACATCGAAGGCCGGCATCGAGTTCGACACCCTCGATGGCTCGAGAGGCAACCGCCCCTTCAGGTTCTACGGTCAGTCCAAGCTGGCCAATGTTCTGCACGCCAAGGGGTTGGCGGCGCGACTGGAAGGCGGCGCTGCCACCGCGAATGCGCTGAATCCCGGGGTGATCAGAACCGGCCTCGGCCGGGAAGCCGGGTTTGCCAACAGCGTTGCGTACTTCCTGTCCAGACCGATCAGCTTCACCATTCCCCAAGGAGCCGCGACCATCTGTTATGTAGCCACGAGTCCCGAGTTGGAGGGAGCCAACGGGCAGTATTTTTCCAAGTGCCGGCCCGGGCGTCACAACCGTTTGGCGGACAATGCGGAGCTGGTTGAGCGCCTATGGTCCTGGTCCGAAGAGACGGCGCGGGAATATATCGAATAGGCCGCGGGAGCTTGCCGGCCGCCGCGGCGGAAACCGCTACGCTCAGGAGATGGGTGCGCCCCCGAACTCGAAAGGCGCGAGCAGGCTCTTTCCGTCTTTGGATACGCGCACGTTCAGGTAGTCGAGCCCCTTGAAGCCGCGGTGGTCGTGGGGCCCGAAGGTGATGTAGGTACCCGGCCCCCCGGTCATCGCCGGCAGCATGCGGATACTCTCCAGAGCCGCGGCGACCGCCTCCGGCGTCGCGACCTCCATGCGCGAAAGCGCTATGGCGATGCATTTGCCGATGTCGTAGCCGCTGCTCGTCGCGCTGTTGGGCACCAGTACCTGCCCGGTGGCCTGCTCGCAGCGGGCCAGCATGTCGCGAAACCTGGTGTTGCGCTCGTCGTACTGGTCGACGCCGTGCCATCCCTCGATGTTGCGCGCGAACGGCTCGTTGTAGGTTGCCTGGACGAACGCCGTGCACATGATGCGGTCCGGATCCCAGTCGTTGTTGCGCAGCCCCTTGTTGAGAAAAGGGGTGATCCCGCCGAAGCCGAGGTAGACCAGCGCCTGGGCATCGGTGGCCTTGAGCCGCCCCATGATTTCCGTCAGCTCGTCTTCCGGCGCGTTTGGAAACACGTTGCCGACGGCGATGATGTCCAGGTCGAACTGCTGGCAGGCGTACTCGAAAAACCGGTGGTATTCCAGGCCGATCCGCGAGGGATAGTCGCGCAGCACCGCCACGCGCCGGTGCCCGCGGCTCTTCAGCCAGGCGGCCATGTAGGCGGGTTCGTCAGCCAGGTTGCCGTTGGACAGGTTGAAGGCGTAACGGCCGACGTACTCCTGGGTTCCGCAGATGGTGATGGCCGGTACCCGGCGCTCCTCCACCAGGTCGAGCACCGCCAGCGCGTTGTCGGTGGTCATGGGGCCCGCGATGGCCAGCACCTGGTATTTGTCGACCATTTCGAGATAAGCGTTCCGGGATACGTGGCCGTCGCCCCAGGGCTGGCCGGTATGCTCGTTCTCGATCACTTCCGCGGGACGGTCGATGAGGCCGGTCTCATGGGCCTCCTGGAGCGCGAATTTCACCGCCAGGGGAAACATGTCCGTGAGCCCAGGAAACCCGGGCAGGTCGACCATCACGCCGATTCGGTACGGTGCCTTTACATTCTCGAGCATGGGCGCATCCCGATCGATTCCCGGGGAGGTTCCTCAGCCTCGACGCTACTGCAGTGGGCCGGATTCCGGTAGCGGCACATGCACCTCGGGGCCCGGACAGGGATACGGCGTTCCCGCGCCGCAGATCTCGTTGGTGAGGTAGCTCGGCAGGGCCGGGGTGGCATCCATCTGGAACGAGACGATGCCCATGGCGATGGCGAACAGCAGGTAGCCGATGTTCAAAACCGCGGCTATGGCCGCGAAACGCAGGAAGTTGCGCGTGACGGGCGAGCTGATCCGGTCCATGCCGACTTCGACGAATGTCTGCCCCTTGTCGTCCCGGAAATACCACAGACATGCTCCCATGGTCAGCACGCCGCCCCAGAAGATGCTGTTGTACAGCGGGAACTGGTACCACTCGCCGCCGAACAGCGACCAGGAGTGCACGGTGCCGCTGAACACGTAAAGGCCCATGCGCACCCAGGCGCCCTCGATGATCAGGTCGGTGGTGAAGCCCCCCATGAAGCAGATGCCTACCAGGCCGAGGGTTGTGATGCCCGGCCAGCGGGCCTTCGCGAGGCGCATGGTCCAGGCCATGAACCAGCACTGCAGCGGGATGATCGAGACATAGGCGCCGACCAGGAAAACGATGGGTTCGGCGATCAGGTTGCCGCGCGGCATTATCCAGCCGGGCACGAAGTTGGCCCAGGAGCCGAAATTGATCATGTGCGAGTTGTAGGTGTAGACCAGGCGGAAGTAGTTGGCCAGCGGATCAACCCACAGCGTGGTCAGCCAGGCCAGCACGAACAGCAGCGCGATGGTGACGCGGCCTTCCCGGCGGCAGGTGCGCACGGCGTAGGCGAGCACCCCGATGGCAAGGGCCACGTTGGAGAACTGGAAGAAGACCGCCAGGAATGCGGTGTAGGCCGGCATGACGTCGGTTCCCGGATTCGAAGGCTTGAAGTCCTCGGACAGGATCCAGCCGCCATACACGTAGATCTGCAGGAGCAGGAAAAAGATGCCGATAGCCGACCAGATGTAGATCGGTTCGGTGCGCCTGCCTTCGATCGGCAGCGGTGCGGCAGTTGTCGCTATGGCCATGTTCGCTTCCCTTCGGGTCGACTCCTACCCAGTTATTGGTATACCAAATTAGGCCGAATGTAGCCCATTGATTCCGGCTTATCAAGGCACGCCGGCGCGGTGGACGAAAGCGCCGTCTGACGGAGTTCGCACCGGTGGTTGGGGAGGCCTGTACCGCCTACACCCGCGCCGCTTCGTTGGCCAGGAATTCCATCGCGCGCTCCTGGGCGTCCTGGGCGCCCGCACAGGAGATCTTGTCTTCCTGCCCGGTCCTGTCGCTGAAGCGGCGGATGTCGGGCAGGATGTATTCGCCGTTGCGGCCGCAGTCGCAGCCGCCATCCCAATTCACGGTAATCTCGTCTCCGGTGACGAACCCGCCCCAATAGGTGTCGGGAACCGGGTCGAACATGGCGGCCCTGCCGGTGGCACGGCCATTGCGCGGCAGGGGTTCGCCGGTCTGTTCGTCGAGCAGGTAGAGGATCATGTAGGGCGGCACATGATAGTTGCCGCGCGGGCACATGGGCGCCGAAACGCAGAGTTCCGACATGCCGTACTGCAGCAGCAGCTTTGCCCCCAGCGCCCGTTCGATGACCTCGCGCCAGTCGGGGGGAATGTCCAATCCCTTCAGTCCGCCCCCGGATAGGACCATGCTGTCCTCGGAAAACACCTTCTCGACGCCCCTCTCCCGCAATTCCACCGACATTTGATACAACTGGGGCACCGCATTGCCCATGAGTACCTGCTGCCCGCGGTAGTTCGAGAAAATGCGGTCGAAGAACCGGGCCTGCCGGTCTGCGCCGTCCGCCATCTTCTCCTGGCTGTCCTTGAAACGCTTGAGCAATTCGGGCTGCACATCGAGCCTGTCGAGTTCGCCCCGGGCGTCCGCCGAGGCGACGCGGCCCGCCAGGGAAAGCACGTCCGGGCTCAGCATCTCTTCCCCGTAAAGGCACTCGACCTTTTCCGGGTCGCCGAGCAGCCGGATCTGTTCCTCCATGTTCCGGTGCGCCATGTAGAAGCCGTACCGATAGCTCGGCTGGATGATCGGCACTCGAAATCCCGGCCGGTCAAGGTCGAAACTGAAATCCCTCTCACCTGCCACCCCCTGGAACCCGCTCAACAGGATGCGGGTCTGCATCCGCCATTCCCTCGCCGTTCTCGGCAGAAAGGAGAGTTTTCCCGTGGTCCCGGTGGTGTGGTTGCAGCGCAGGGGCGTCTGCCCGTCCAGCGCCTCCAGCCAGTGTTCGATCAGCGTACAGGCGCTGGTGTCGACGGCCGACAGGTCGTGGACCGTGAGCTGATCCAGCCATCGGGTCATGGCGGAGAAGCGGCCCCGTTCCAGCAGGGACATGGGGTAGGACTTGTAAACGGTATGTTGAAACAGCACCGGCACCGCGTCGTCAAGGTCCCGGATCGCGGAGACTCCCTGGATCCCGGCGAGTTTTCGCAATGCGCCCACGCGCTCTTTCAGCGCGTCGAACCGCGCCCGCAGGAGCCGCAGGCGAAATTCCGCCACTTCGCTTGCCGGTCGCGCGTAGAGGTAATGCTGGCGGACAGCGGTTATCGCCTCGAAGTCTTCGCCCATCTCGAGCAGGGAAAGCCCCGTTCCCACAGCGTCGTTCATTGCCAGCCTCCTGAAAACCCGCGACGGATGCCCTGCCGGCGCAGTTGTCCGGTTCGCGGCTAAGCTACATCAAATTCCCTTGGCGGTGCATCCCCGGGAACAGGCTTGATCATTCTGCTGCATGAAAGTTCCCAACCCGGCCCGCCGGGACGCTGACGCGCAAGGAACAGAAACCCGCTGGGAGAGAGTAGGTGTGCGGTGCGGGGTCGCCACCGGTCGGGCGCAGCCCGAGCCGAAGCATCGCTTCGGCAGGTGGCGACGCCCCGCAACTGGTTGCGGGGCCGGGTGTTGAACAATCTGCACTGTCGAATTCCACGACAACGCGTCCGCTTGGCGTGCCGGATACCCGTACCGCATACCTGCTCTCGGTGCCGAGTCACCGATAGTATGTCAAATAGAAAATATATTTAAATCAACGAGTTGAGAATTTTTCCATGCAAGTGCGGTGGCGCTCGAACAGGCCGCCGCGGAGGCACGCGGCGTAGATGCGTACGGTGTTGACGCGTCCGATGGCGACAATCAAACTGACGCGAATGCTGCCGGTGCCCTGCAATTGTTCCAAACCCGAAGCAACCTGGGAAATCGCGTGACCTGGGGGTACGCATGATCTTTACCGCATCCCTTCCGATCGGCACCCTGGGGCTCAAGATGGCCAGGCGGGTGGCTCACCGGTTCGGCCGGCTGCCGAAGTGCTGGATACACAACACCGCCCCACCCCGGGCGTACTGGAGCGAGGCATGCAGAAAAGCTTCATGAGGGAGGTCTTCTTCCCGCACCGCGATCGGCAGCCCCGGTGAGGCAGCCTTTGGCCGGTATCAGGGTGCTCGATGCAGGCACCCGGATCGCTGCCCCGTTCTGCGCCGGCATCCTCGGTGAGCAGGGCGCGGAGGTGATCAAGATCGAGGACCCCGGCCGCGGCGACGGGAGCCGATCGAACGGGCCTTTCACTACTGACGACGACGGCAACTTCTACTCCCTCTTCTGGTCGGTGGAGGGCCGGGGACGCAAATCGGTGACCGTCAACCTTCGGCTCCCCGAGGGCCAGGACCTGTTTCGGCGCCTGGCTTCGGTATCGGACGTGGTTTGCGAGAACTTCCGACCGGGCACGTTGGAGCGCTGGAACATCGATCCGTCCCGGCTCGACCCGAAGCTGGTAACTGCCCGCATCAGCCTGTACGGCCAGCACGGGCCCAAGTCCCTGTACCACGGTTTCGACAACAACGCAGTCGCGTTTGCCGGGCTGACGCACCTCACCGGGCATGCAGACCAGCCCCCGACCCGGCCCGGCCTTTTCGTTTCCGACTACCTGACCGGGGTATTCGCCGCCCAGGCCGTGACGAGCATGCTCTATGAGCGCGATGCCAGGGGCACCGGAACCGGAGGCGTCGTAGACGCCTACCTGTACGGGTCGGTGCTGCGGATCATGGAGTGGACAATCGCGGCCTACGACCGCCTGGGCTCGGTGCGCCAGCGCACGGGCAACCGGTCGGACCAGGCTGCGCCGCTCGACAACTTCCGAAGCCGGGACGGCCGCTATGTGTGCATCATGGCCGTGCGCCAGGCTGTGGTCGAACGCCTCTGCGAGGCGATGGGCCGGCCCGAACTGCTGGCCGACGAGCGATTCGCCACGCCAAGGGCGCGGCGCCGCAACCGGGAGGTTGTCAACCAGGCCGTTGCCGAGTGGGCATCCGGGCTGGACGCGGCCGCCATTGAAGAACGCTGCCTTCGTCACGGCGTGCCCGTCGCCGTCGTCAATGACGTGTCGCACCTGGTTGCCGACGACCATGTGCGCGCCCGCGGAGACGTCTGCACGATCGACGATCCTGTCATCGGCCCGGTTCGTCAGCAGGCCCCCTACCCCCGTTTCGATGACGGCCCGCTTCCCGTCCCGGCGGGCGCGCCCCGACTGGGCAAGCACACCGACGAGGTGCTCTCGAGCGTGCTGAAACTCTCGGGAGACCAGATCACCGCTCTGCGAGAGCGCAACGCGATCTGAGCATTGGGTCCGCAGGGAGTCATACCGGCAACGGGGCGGGTGTCCGCCCTGAGCGGGGTAACCGAGGCCCGTGCCCGGCCTGGCTCGTCCCGCCGCTCACTTCATTTCGAGAACAGCTCGCTGAAGGGCCGTTCTCCGTGAACCAGCAACGCCCGCCGTGAATTGGAGACTGTTATGAGACGCCCCCTTGAAGGTTTGCGAGTGATCGATCTGGGATCCCGGGTCTCGGCACCGTTCTGCGCCGGTATATTGGGCGAGCAGGGTGCCGAAATCATCAAGATCGAGGAGCCCGTTCGAGGCGACAGGTTGCGCGAACTCGGCCCCTACGTCGACGACAACGGCCAACTGTACTCTCTCTACTGGTCGGTGGAGGGCCGGGGACGCAAGTCGGTGACCATCGACCTGCGCCGCCCCCAGGGCCAGGAGCTCTTCCGTGCACTGGCAGCCGCCAGCGACGTGGTGTGCGAGAGTTTCCGCCCCGGCACCCTCGAACGCTGGGGGATCGACCCCTCCCGCCTTCCGCCGCGGGTGGTGACGGCCCGATTCAGCGTATTCGGCCAGGACGGCCCCAAGTCGCTACGCCCGGGACTCAATGGGAACGCGCTGGCCTTCAGCGGGCTGATGCACCTCACCGGGGATCCCGACCGGCCCCCGGCAAGGCCCGGAGTGAACATCGCCGGCTATCTGAGCGCCCTGTTTGCAGCGCAGGCGATCACCAGCATGCTCTATGACCGCGACGCCCGCGGAACCGGAATTGGCGGGGTGATCGACGTGTACATGTACGGCTCCATGCTGCGCATCATGGAATGGACAATCGCCGCCTACGACCGGCTGGGCATGGTTCGCAACCGTTCGGCCAGCGGACTCGACACCCTGGCGCCGATCGGCAACTATGCCAGCCGCGACTCGCGCTACGTGTACATCGTCGGCGCCAGTCAGACCTTCTTTGAACGGCTGTGCCGGGCGATGGGCCGGCCCGAGCTGGCCGACGACGAGCGGTTCGCCACCGCCGCGTCCCGAGCCCGCCACGGGGCCGAGATCAACGCGGTCGTGGCCCAATGGGTCTCGGAGGGAGACGCCGACGAAATAGAGGCACGCTGCATCGCCTGCGACGTGCCTGCAGGCAAGATCTACGACGTGGCCGACCTTACCTCCGACGAGCACGTCCTGGCCAGGGGCGACATCTGCACGGTTCAGGATCCGGTAGTCGGGCCGGTTCGCCAGCAGGCGCCCTACCCCCGCCTGCTGGGCGAGATGCCGGCCACCCCCAGGGGTGCGCCCCGCCTCCGCGAGCACACCGACGAAGTGCTGTCGAGCGTGCTGGGTCTGTCCGCCACCGAGTTGGACGCGCTCAGAGCCGACGGCATCATCTGACCGAAGCTCCCCCTGGCCGCACCTATTCCCTGATAGAGACGATGGTTTCGGGATCGGTTTCGCGCAACGCCTCAACGCGAGCCTGCACGGTGGCTCACAGGGTTACTGTAGCGGTCCGGATTCCGGCAGAGGCACATGCACGTCCGGGCCGGGGCATGGATAGGGCGTGCCTTCGCCGCAGATGCCGTTTGTGAGGTAGCTAGGCAGTTCCGGCGTGGTATCCATCTGGAAGGAAACGATGCCCATGCAGACGGAAAAGACCACCCAGCCGACATTGAGCACCGCCGCGATGGCGGCGAAGCGCAGGAAGTTGCGCGTGGCGGGAGAGGCGATCTTCTCGCTGCCCAACTCGGCGAAGGTCTGCCCCTTGTCGTTGCGGAAGTACCACAGGCAGGTGGCCAGGGTAAGCACGCCGCCCCAGAAGATGCTGTTATAGAGCGGGAACTGATACCACTCACCGCCAAACAGCGACCAGGAATGCACGGTGCCGCTGAATACGTACAGCCCCATGCGCACCCACAATCCTTCAATGATCAGGTCGGTGAGAAAACCCCAGAAGAAGCAGATGCCGATCAATCCGAAGCTTGAGATCCAGGGCCAGCGCGCCCTGCTCCGGCGCATCATCCATGCCATGAACCAGCACTGCAGCGGAACGATCGACATGAAGGCGCCGACATTGAACACCAGCGGCTCGGCAATGAAATTGCCGTGCGGCAACACCCAGCCGGGAATGAAGTTGACCCAGGAGCCGAAATTGATCATGTGCGAGTTGTAGGTGTAAACCAGACGGAAGTAGTTTCCCAACGGGTCCAGCCAGAGCGTGGTGAGCCACGCGAACACGAACAGCAGCGCGACGGTGACGCGGCCCTCCCGGCGACAGGTGCGCACAGCGTAGGCGATCACGCCGGCCGCGAGCACTACGTTGAAGATCTGGAAGAACGTGGCGAAGAAGGCGGTGTAGCCCGGCATGACATCCGGGCCGGGATTCGACGGGGCGAAGTCGTCGGAGAGTATCCATCCTCCGAAGACGTATGCCTGCAACGCGAAGAAAAACACGCCGATGGCGGCCCAGATGTAGATGGGTTCCGTGCGCCCGCCCTCGATCGGCAGCGGTGCCGCGCTCGTTGCAACAGCCATGGGGGCCTCCCTTGCTTTTCCTCGTTAATGAGTATACTTATTAAAGTGGAATCAATTCAATCGAATACGGACCAATTCCTTCGATTCGGCTCCGAGAGCAGGTATGCGGTACCTTCTTGTGAAGCAATTCCGACCGGACCTCCTGTTGATCGGACAGGGTCCGTTTCGTTTTCCTCTGGAGTAAGTGCATGAACATTCCTTTGTGTCGTTTCCGTATTCTCGTGCTATCGCCAATCCTGTTTGCTTCATGGGCTGCCGCGGCGCCCCAGGTCGTCTACGTCAACGGCAAGGTCGTCACCGTCGACGACCAGTTCTCGATCGTCGAAGGGTTCGCGACAGCAGCCGACCGGTTCATCGCCGCGGGCACGAGCAAAGACATGTTGTCCCTGGCCGACGACGCCACGCAGGTGGTGGATCTCGAGGGGCGCACCGTGGTGCCGGGGTTGATCGACAACCACAATCATTTCGTGCGCGGGGCGCAGCACTGGAGCCACCTGGTCCGGCTGGAGGGCGTCACGAGCAAGGGTGCCGCCCTGGAACGGCTGCGGGGCGTCGCTGACCGGCTGGCCGGTGACCAGTGGCTGATTGCCTTGGGCGGCTGGAACGAGGAGCAGTTCAGAGACCCCGAGCCGCGCTTTACGCTCTCGGAGCTTGATGCCGTCGCCAGCGGCCGCCCGGCGTTCCTGCAGGCCCAGTACGACCACGCGTTCGTGAACTCCGCTTTCCTGGAGCATTTCGGGATTGACCCGGCCGCGCCCCAGGGCGTCACCGGCGCAGTAGACGCCGAACTCGACCCGGAAGCGCTTGCGCAACCGGGCCCGCCGTTAAGGCCCGGGGCCGCCGCGCTGGCTGGCCTTCTCGAGCCGAACGTGGAGCGGGGTCCGAACGGTGCTGCAACCGGGTATCTGTCGGGGGGCATGCGAATGGTGCTTGCGGTCACGGGCGTCCTGCCCGCCCTGACCGAAGCGGAACTCATCGATGGCGTGCGCAAGGCTCAGGCGTATTACAACTCCCTGGGCCTGACCACCACCTACGACCCGGCCGGGGGCCTGATTACCGAGGAAGCGTACCGGTCGGTGGAGGCACTGCACGCGGCGAACGAGTTGACGATCCGGGTTTTTCGCACCCGCCAGTTCATGCTGGCCAACCCGGAGCACGCCGAACGGGCGGCCCGGCAGATCGCCCAGATGCCGCCCGTGCTCAATGGGGACCACTACTACGACACCATGGCGATCGGTGAAGCGTTCTACATTCCGGTGCAGATCGTGGACGGCCTCGATGACCGGAGACCCATAGCCGACGAACATGCCGAGCCGGTGCGGCTGTTGCTCGAGAGCCTGCTGAAACGGGGTCTGGCGGCACAGATCCACGTCGTGCGCTCCGAAGCAATCGAATTCCACCTGCGCCTTCTTGAGGAACTCTCGCAACGCTATACGCTGTATCCGGCTCAAGTCACCTTCACCCACGCCGAACTGGTGACCCGCGAACAGCTTGCCCGCATCCGCGACCTCGGCATTTCCCTGATGTTGCGCAGCATGTCGGTAGTGCGTCGCCCGGGTTCCCTGATCGAGCAGTACGGCGACGCGGCGACGTCCGTTCCGCCCCTGCGCATGGTTCAGGACAGCGGCGTGAACTGGGGCATCGGTACCGACGGGTCCAAGGCAGCGCAGATCGATCCCCTGGTCAGCCTGGAGTGGGCCGTGACGGGCCGCGCGATGAATGGCGAGCGCGTACTCGACGAAGACCAGTTGCTTACCCGGGAGGAGGCACTCATCGCCCATACCAGAAACAACGCGCAGATGGTTTTCAGGGGCAATTCACTAGGCCAGATCCGCCCGGGATTCCTCGCGGATTTCGTGGTGCTCGATGGCGACTATCTTGAAATCGATGCGGCATCCATCGACAAATTGCAGGTCCTGCGAACCGTGGTCGGCGGTCAGGTGGTCTACGATACCGGGGAGCTTTGAGCGCAGGCGGGGATGCTGGTCCGACTGACCGAAATCGAGGGGAAACGAGGGGCCGGACCTGCCCCTCGTTGAACTTTTCCTCTCGAGAACCGGCCTCCGCCGATTCCTAGAAGTTCCCGAAGCGTTTGGTCAGGGAGACTCCGTAGGTTCGCGGCGGGCCGACAATCTCGGATACGCCGCCAAGGGAGTCGTAGGTGACGATGACGTCGTTTTCGTAGGCCTCGTCGGTGAGGTTCTTGCCCCACAGCGACAGGGTTGCGTTCCACGCCTGGAAATCGACGGAGACTTTCGCATTGAGCAGGCCGACGGAGCCCCGCACCCCGATTCCGGGCACCAGGTCGTTGGCGGGCGTGCTTCCCTCGTAGTCGATCTTGTCCCGCACCTGGTAGCCGATCCGAACCAGCACATCGCCGAACGGCAGGCTGTTCCCATACTGGGCGCCCACACCGAAAGTCCAGTCCGGAATACCGGACATGGGCGTCCCGGAAAGGTCTACGCCGTCCTCGCGGATGCGTTCCTTGTTCTCAGCGTCCAGGTATCCGAAGTTCAAATCCAACTCGAACGAATCGGCAAGCAGTAGCCGGGCCTCTCCCTCGACACCGAAGATCTCCGCCGATGCGGCGTTCTCGGTAATCGTGGCGGGAAGGCCGATTATGGTGTCGACCACGGAGACCACGTGCATGTCGTCATAATCGTCGAAGAAAACCGCCCCATTGAGCCGAACCCGGCCGTCGGCGAAGTTCGCCTTGGCGCCGATTTCGTATTCGATGACCGTTTCCGGGTCCACCGCCTGCCCGGATTGAACGTCGAACGCCACGCGCAGGTTGAACCCGCCGGTGCGGTAACCTTTCGACACCTTGCCGTAAACCATCGCGTTATCCGACAGCCGGCGCTGCAGCGAAACGATCCAGGAGTCGTCCTTGAACTTGTCCTTGAACGTTCTGGGGCACTGTGCCGTGGAGGGATCGAACGGGAGCCAGAGGCCGCCGGGGGCGGTCGGGGACGGTATGGCGCAGAGTTCGAAGAACGCGAGCGCCGTGGATGCGTCCGTGGAGCGCTTGTCGACCGTGTAGCGGTAACCCCCGGTCAGCGTCCAGCCATCCGAGAAGCGCCAGTCGGCTTGAGCGAACGCCGCCTGGGTCTCGTTCTCGATGCCGTCGGTTCTGAAGTTGAACGGACTCAGGGGGTTCAACTGGGACACGACAAAGGTCGGGTTCTGTTCCTGGCCCTCTTCCTTTCCGTAATACACCCCGAACACCCAGTCCAGGTTCTCGTTCGAGCCGAGCAGCTTGAGTTCCTGACTGAAAAATTCGCTTTCCGAGTCCCAAGCCACGTGGATGAGGCTGAACGGCGAACCGTCCACATCGGCGAAGGCGTCGCGGCTGAGTTCGTTGTATCCCGTGATTGAGCGCAGAAGCAGCGAGTCGCTGATGTCGTAGTCCAACTGCAGCGAGAATTGCAGGCTGTCGCCGTTGGAGTAGGGTTCCGTATCGCCAAGCGTGGACGACGGCCTGTAGGGGTCCGGATTGCCGGCGGCCTCGAACAGCATTCCGGCCGCCTGTCCCAGCGCCGGAAACAGCCCCGGCACCGTCGCAAAGTCGGCGGGGATATCGCAGAACGGCCGCTGAACGAGTTCGCAGGCCCCCTGAACGGCCGCGCCCGACTCCGGATTGAACGCGACCATTCGGTGTATGGGCCCGGCGCCCTCGGAGTCGAAACTGGCGACCATGGCCCGCACGGAGAATTGGTCGCTGAGTTCGGCACGAAAAACGGCCCGGTAGAACTCACTCTGGTCGATATCCGCCAGGTCGTGTCCGTCCAGGTTCCGGCCGAACCCGTCCCGTTCCCGGATTTGCGCAACCACACGCAGACCCGCCCGGTCTCCCATGGGGATGTTGAAAATGCCTTCGGTCGACAGGAATTGGTAATTCCCGTACTCCACCCGCACGCTGCCGCTCAATTCGTCGGTCGGGTCGTTGGCATAGACACTGATCGCCCCGCCCGTTGAATTGCGCCCGTACAACGTACCCTGCGGCCCCCTCAGCACCTCCACGCGGTCCAGGTCCACCATGATCGCGGAGACCGCCATCGCCCGGGGTAGATTGACGCCGTCGGAGTAGAGGCTCACCGCCTGGTCGAGGGAAAGAAAGTCGCTGCCGACCCGACGGCCTCGCAGGGCCGGCGAAAAAACTAGCTCGCTGACCCGCCCCGCCCTGAAAGTCAGGTTGGGCACGGCTCCCTCCAGTTCCATCATGTCGTCGATGCCGCGAATCTCCAGCGCCTCGCTGGTCAGGGCAGTGATCGCCAGCGGCACATCCTGGACGTTCTCCTCCCTTCGCCGCGCCATGACAACGATTTCTTCGATCGGCGCCGAATCGGCAGATGCGGTTGCCGAACTTGCATCCTCGGCAAGAGCCGGCATCGCCGCCATGGACCCGATGGTGAAAACCGCCGCGACGGCGGCCATGGAATGCGCAATACGGCGCGCCAGAAACAAACACGTCATAGCCTCTCTCCTCGTCCGGTGTTGACGGGAGCCGGCCGGAACTTGCATCCGCGCGCGCCGCACCCGTCTCCCTGATTTCGACGCTCCTCCCTGTGCATGCCGCCAGGACAAGCGGAGCTTTATAGTATACTTTTTAAGGGAAAAGGGTCAATTCGCGGCAGTTCGAATCTTTCCGAACATCCATCGGCTGCACAACCGCGGTAACCGGGGAACCACCGTGTGGCAGAAGCCCGCCTGCAACCCGTTCCGAGCGCCCTGCCATCAGGTCCCCGGCAGGTAGTCTTCACCCGCTTCGGTCTGCGGCATTTTCATCGTCATGCCGAGCAAAAAGGCGTTGGCTTCCGTTTCGACGTTCACCATCACCATCTTCTTTTCTTGCATGGCGCGCTCGTAGGCCCTGTCCAGCGCGGGTCTCAGCTCACCGGGTTCGGCGACGTGCTCGCCCTTCGCCCAGCCCAGGCCCTCGGCCATCCTGTCGTAGCGCACCCCCGGCGCGAAAAACGACCCGGGCGTCGCCTCCCTTCCCCAGATATTGCGCTGGTTGCTGTAGACCATGGCCCAGCAACTGTTGTTGTACATGATCATTACACCGTGCGCGCCCAGCCTGCCGATGGTTTCGAGTTCCGCCATGTGGTAGCCGATGGAGCCGTCCCCCATGGAGGGCATGAGCAGAAACTCGCCGGGCCGTGCGCAGACCATGCCCACCGCAAGGGCGGGCCCGCTGCCCACGGCGCCGAAGGAGTAGGCAAGCGAGCCGATGCTGATGGCCTGTGCGGGCCGCTGCTGGGGAATGCCGGAGTTGCTCAGGGCATTCCACCACCAGATCAGGGAATCGCCGCCGTCCTCGACACGATTCGCTTCCTTGTGGAGGTTGTGGTCGACCATCCACTGCACCGATTCACCGGCGATGAAGGCCGGGTGCACCGGCGCATGCGTGCGGAACTGCTCCCCCATCCCGCGAAACTGTTCCGCGGCTTTTTCGCGTCGGCCGATCAATTCCTGAACCCAGCCCGAATGGTCCGGCAAGTCGAGTTCCTCAAGGCCCGATATCAGTTGTTGGAGCACCAGCTTCGTGTTGCCGGCGATGGCGACTTCCACGTCGTTGCAGCGGCCGATATCCTCCGGCTCCGTGTACACGTAGATGAGCTTTCCGGTATAGGGCAAAGCCGTCGCAGAGCCTTTCAGGCTCTGGGCCACCCTGCCGAGCACCAGCACGACATCCGCATCGGCGGCCATGGGGAAAAGGCCGACCGCGCCCAGGTTGCAGGGCGATTCGCCGAGCGTTCCGAAATCCTTCTCGACCGGTATGCCGGTCAACTCGACGAACCGCTTGATTTCATCGCCGACATCCGCTGCATGGGCCTGGCGGTCGACCAGCACGGCCGGTCGCGCGGCGTCCGCGAGCAGCTCGACCGCCCTCGCAATGTCCTCGGGGTCGCCGGCGGAGCGTGCCGATGTACGGGTAAACGGATAGGTCTCGAACTCGGCGGGGTCACCCCTGGACACCATGATGTCTTTCGGAATATCGATGAACGTGCAGCCCGGCGTTCCGGTGGTCGCATCCTGGAACGCCCGGGAGATCATGTCGGGGATGCGGGCCCACTTGGTGACGTGGTAGGCCGACTTGCAATAGGAAGCGCGGGCGAAAGGCAGTACGTCGCTGCCCTGAACCATCTTCCTGTCGTCGGCATCGGACCGTTCGGCTCCCGAGATGATCACCACTGGAACCTGCCCCATGGCCGCATTGCAGGCGCCGTTGATCGCCATCGGGATCATGCCCGCGCCAAACGCCGCCACACCGACCTTGCCCGTCGCCAGGGCATATCCCGTGGCGGCCAGAACGGCGCCGTCCTCGGTCCTCGTGGATACAACGTTGATCCCTTTTTCGTGAGCTGCATTGAGTACGGCGAGAATGTGACCTCCGGTGAGCGCGAAGATGTATTCGACACCCTCTTCGAGAAGTCGATTCACGATCAGTTCATGCCCCCAGGGGTTTTCGGGGTTCCAGTATTCCTTGTTGCTCATGGAGCCAATCCGCCGTGTCAAGTCCTGCGTGGTCTCTCATGGCTCGGATCGCATCGCCCATCGATCCCGGGTGCGGTTCTTTGCCCCCGCTTGTGCGCTGGTCACAACCTCGACAGGCCCGGTAACCGCCTTGCCATGAGTTCTGTGGATCGGCACAATTAGTAGGCTATTTTCACGTGAAAATCAAGCGGTGAATCATCCGGCCGGTTGGCCCGGACGCTGCCCTGGGTGGGCCGAATCGGAACGATGGCCCGGGTCGGCTCCGCAACGGAGCAATCATGTTCAACGTAACCGTACCCGACCATGTACCGAAGGAACTCGTCGACTCCTTCAACGTATTCACCATGGACCCGAGGGCGGACATCTTCACCGAGATCGGCGCCTTGCACGAAACGAAACCCCCGATTTTCTACAACACAACCCCCCAGATGGACCGGACATTCACCCGCGGCGCCTGGCAGGTGACGTCCATGGACCTGATTCGCGAAATCATGCGCACCCCCGCGGACTTCTCCAGCGTGGGCATCTCCGGATTCAACGAACTGATCCAGATGGGTTACGAACTCATGATTCCCATCGACACCGACCCGCCCCTGCACGCGCGCGTGCGCAGCATCATTCGCGAACACCTGCTGCCCGCCAACATCGAGAAGCTCTCCGGCGGCATTCGCGACCTGGCCCGGGACCTGGTGCGCCGCTGCGTCGATCAGGGCGACTGCGAATTCGTCAGGGATGTCGCGTCCATCTACCCGACGCAGATCTTTCTGTTGCTGATGGGCCTGCCCATGGAGGAGGCGGACGAGTTTCTGGCGTGGGAGGCCGCGCTGCTGCAGCCCGATCCGAACGATCTGGAGAAGACGCGCGATGCGATCCGCAAGATCGTGGCGCGTGTGCGCAAGGGCTTCGATGAGCGTCGGCAGGAACCGGGGGATGACTTTCTCACGCTGCTGGTCAAGGCCGATGTGTCGGAGGAGCTACGCCTCGGGTTGGGATTCAACCTCTTCGTCGGGGGCCTGGATACCGTGATGAATCAGCTTACCTGGGTATTCAAGTACATTGGCGAGCGTCCCGGGTTGCAGCGGGAACTGCGCGGCAAGCCGGATGCGATCGCAAGCGCTCTCGAGGAGATCATGCGCCTGAACTCGGTGCTCACCACCCGGCGATTCGTGACCCGTGACCTGGAATTTCACGGCGTCACCTTCAAAAAGGGCGACAGCATCGAACTGTTCATGGCCGCCGGCAACCTCGACGGAGAAGCGTTTGAAAATCCCTCTGAACCGGACCTGGCGCGCAAGCCGAATCGGCACCTGGGGTTTGGCTGGGGGCCCCACATGTGCGTCGGCATGCATCTGGCGCGGCTCGAGATGCGTATCCTGGTGGAAGAGTGGTTGGATGCTGTCCCGGAATTTTTCGTGAAGCGCCCGGACGAACTCGAATTCCACCTGGGCATCTGGGGCCTCAATGCCCTGCCGCTTGGTTGGGAGGCTCATGCAGCGGACGCCGATGCACTCGCGTAAGCGCGGCCGTGCTCCCTACAGCCGTAGCAGACGCCCCACCTGGGCGCGATGGTCGAGCATGTGGCGGCTCGCCTGTTCGGCATCCCTTGCCTTGATGGCTCGAATGATGCGTTCGTGACTGCGCACCAGGATCGTCCTGTTGTCCATCAGCTTGCGTAACTGCTGCTCGTGCACGAATCGGAACAGCTTGCTGCTGATCAGGACGTTGACGTACAGGCCGATCACCCGATTGTGCGCCGCCGCACAGATCGCGTTGTGCAAATGGCCCGCGGCGGCCGCGAACTCCTCGGCCGACCGGGCGCCCGACTCCGCCGCGAGCGCCCTGTCCAGATTCTGAGTCTGAGCCTCGGTGCGCCGCTCGGCCGCCAACTCCGTGGCAAACGTATCCAGCTCGAGACGCACCTCGTAGATCTGCTCGTAGGGCAGGTCGGACTGTTCCAGAAACTGGCCCGCTGCCTCGACGGTATTGTCGGGATCGGCCCGGTCGACGAAAACGCCGCCATAGGGGCCCGTCCGGCTTTCGGTAATGCCGATCAGCTCGAGTATTCTCAAGGCTTCCCGAAGTATCGAACGGCTGACGTCGTAATTCCTGATCAGGTCGGTTTCCGAGCCGAGCCGGTCTCCCGCAGCGAGGCCCTGCCGGCGAATGTCGTGGCGAATGCGGTAAATCAGGGTATGGGCGAATTTATTGCGCCCGAAGTCAAGCCATTGCGGATAGGTCGACGGCTCGCCATCGATGCTCCTGCTCGCAGTTCGCGCGACATTTTCCGTAAGCTGGATGTAGTCGTTCACGTTTTCGATGGCGACTTCTTCCTCGTTGTCGACGATGGCGGCAACCAGCTTGCGCAGGATCTTTCGCCCGGACGCCCGGGTACGCTCCAACAGGTCTTCGGAGAGCTTGTCCAGATCGACAAAATCCACCGCCACATAGTCCAGCGGCGCGATGAACAACCCCAGCACGGAGTTGCCGCTGACGCGCCCGATTTCGTGGATCAGGCGCAGGTGCCTGACAATCTCCTCGACCGTACTTTCACTCGGAGCGACCGACTCCTCCAGCAGAGCCTGGAGACGGGGCACCACTTCATCGGTGAGGCGGATCGTCGCCAACCGGACCGCCAGGCGCTCGAGCCTGCGCCGAACTTCCATCACTTCCGAGAACGTGATGTCGGTGAGGGCGAGGTACGTTCTCAGGATATTGAGGATGGCGTCCTTGGACGGCTTGGCCACCATGAGGCCGCCACTGCGCCCCCGGCGGGTTCTTATGAGCCCCTGCCATTCCAGAACGCGCAGCGCTTCGCGAAATGTATCGCGGCTGATCGAGTACCGCTCCAGCAGCTTCGGTTCGCGGCCGATGAGATGGCCTTCCTCCCAACCGTTGTCGATGATGTCGCGGGCAATGCGATGGGCCACGTCATAGGACAGTTTTCGCTTGACCGGCGATAGTGCGTTTGCCACAGGCTCCTCGGTAGGGAGGGGTTCGGGTGACTTTACTTCATCGGGCGGGAGCTTTCAGAGACGGCGCAACGAGTCGGGGGATGTCGATGAGCGCATGGTGAGCCAGGCCGCAGAGGGCCGTACATGGCGGGATACCCGTCGCCCTAGCCGGACTTCCAGGTTCTCCAATGGTCCCGGGTCAACCAGCGATTCGCCGTCAGGCCGGCAATGCCCGTCACGACCACCAGGGCCAGGGTTACGGACAGGGAATAGCGGGTTGCGTAGGCGCCGTATCGCGCCGCAAACACATCGTTCAGCACACCGATGAACAGCGGGCCGAGCCCGGCGCCCACCAGGTTCTGACAGAATACCAGGCCTGTGACGGCCATGCCGCGCATGCGCGAGCGGACCAGGCTCTGCACCATGGCCTGCGCCGGCGGCAGGTGAAAGACCAGGAAAAACAGGTATAGCGCGAACATCGCTACCGAACCCAGGGACGTCGGCCACCAGGCCGCGAGAATCCCGAACGGGGTGGCGCACAGCGCGCCCCCGCCGCTGACCCGCATGTACCAGCGAATGTCCCGCTTGCCGAGCCGGTCCGACAGCCAGCCCACGAACAGGTTGCCGCCGATCAGTCCGAACAGCACCGACAGGCCGAACCACAAGCCGGCTTCGGTGGCCGACATCTGGTGCACACGCATGAAAAACGCCGGCGCCCATCCCAGTGTGCCGAATCCGACAAGGCCGCCGAATGCCACGGTGACCACAATCAGGCGATAGCTCTTCATGCTCCAGAGGTAAGCCAGGGTTGCCCTGAACGGCGGCGCCGCGGCGTCTTGCCGCACCGCATCGGACATGCCGCGGGGCGGTTCGTCGACGGTGAGGCGGATGAGCACCGCCACGAGCAGCCCCGGCAACCCCACCAGCACGAAGGCCATGCGCCAGCCCACCGTGTCGCTGAGCCAGCCCCCCAGGAACAGGCTGAAAAAGATGCCCGTGGACCCGAAGGCGCTCATTATGGAAAGCGCCCTGCCGCGCTGGGCAAGAGGATAAAGATCCGCAACCATCGACTGTGTTGCCGGGCTTGCCCCCGCTTCGCCGATTGCGACGCCGATCCGGGTCAGCGCCAGTTGGAAATACGACTGGGCGACACTGCCCAGGCAGGTCATCACACTCCAGAATCCCAGTATCAGGGCGACGATTGAGCGCCGCACGCCAACATCGGCCCAACGTCCCAGGGGTACCGACGCAATCACGTAAAACCCTGCGAACACCAGGCCCGTGAGCAGCCCCATCGCCGTATCGCTGGCCTGGAATTCGTGCTTGATCGGTTCCAGTACGATGGCGATGATCTGTCTGTCGACCAGGCTCATCAGCCACACTGCGCACAGAAGCGCGAACGTATAGTGACGCTTGCTCCGGCTCCAGGCGGGCTCCGCAGCGGCAGGCGAGGTGTTCTGATTCACTACTCTTGCCAGCCTCGCTACGTTCATTCACGAATAGGTCGGGCTAGCGAGTCGGCGGTTGGGGGCTTGACTGTTGACTCATTCGTTCACCTGATCCGCGAACAGGAGGTCTGGATCACGCCCCTCAATCCCTCGTCATCGGCCGGTGGGAGCCCGGTCCGCCGGTTCTCCAGGTTTGCAGTGATCAACTCATCGCCCCGCATCGTGCGCTTGAACCGAGAGCCCTCCCTGCGGCGCGATTAAAGCACAGATGTCCCACGCGGACCGGCCTGAGGCCGCCTGGCCGCGGTCGTTCAGTCATGAACAGGTGCGGCTCGCTGGAGAATTGCACCTCGCTGGCTTTCGCGACTAGTATCGTCCCGGTCAACGTTCGAGATGCCCCCTGCGCCGTACCCAATGAGTGACGAAATCCTCGTCAACACGGTCTGCGCCCACAACTGCGGCGGACGCTCACCGCTGGCCTGCACCGTGCGAGACGGCCGATTGGTGCGTGTTGCCCCCGCCGATCACCCGGACGTCCGCTATCAGGGCCTGTGCGTGCGCTGCCTGACCCTGCCGCAATGGGTGTACGCCGAAGAACGCATTGCTACGCCGATGCGGCGCACGGGCGAGCGCGGCAGCGGCGGATTCGAGCCGGTGAGCTGGGACGATGCGCTGGACGAGATTGCCGGGCGTTTTTCGGAACTGATCGATGCCCACGGCGCGCGGAGCATCGCCTTTTCGCGCACCTCGGGCTCGTCGCAACTGGCCAACTACAGCCGCCTGGCCGCGCTGATCGGCGGCGGCGGCAGCGCGAATTTCTTCGGCGGCGTGGACATGGCCGTACACATGGGCCTGAACAACGTCCTGGGCTTCAAGGGCATGTTCGGCCAGGCCGCCAACGAGTGGACAGACCGGCCCAACGCCCGGAACTACCTCGTGTGGGGGAACAACCCGGCGGAAACGTCCATGACCTCCATGCGCTTTCTGCTCGATGCGCGGGAGGCCGGCACCGAAGTCATCGTCATCGATTCGCGTTACTCCGCGACCGCCATGCACGCCACCTGGTGGATCGCGCCGCGCCCGGGCACCGATCTCGCACTGGCGCTGGGAATGCTGCACGTGCTCATCGACGAGGGCCTGGTCGACGAGGCGTTCACGAGGAAACACACCGTCGGCCCGTTGCTGGTGCGCAAGGACACCGGAACCTTTCTTCGAGCGTGCGATGTGTCGGCAACCGGTTCCGACAGCGAATACTTGGTGATGGACACCACCGGCCATTCGGGTCGTTCCTCATCGGTAGCGGTCCCGCGCTTGCGCGGGCATTTCGATATCGACGGCCACGCGGTGGCGACAGCGTTTTCACTGCTTGCCGAGATGGTGGCCGACTATCCGCCGGATCGTGTCGCCAACGTTACGGGAGTCGAGGCCGCCGATATCCGCGAACTCGCCCGAACGCACGCCAACGGCCCCTCTACCATCGGCTTCGGCTATGGCGTCGACCGCTACCTGCACGCCGAGGTGCTCACCCGCGCCGCCGCCACCATGGCGGTGCTCACCGGCAACATCGGCAAACCGGGCAGCGGCGTCGGCGTGCAAAGCCATGGCATCGGCAGCCGCATGGCCACGCTCGGCCCCACGCCGCCGCTGCCCGACTGGGCCGGGACCGAGTCGATCCCCAACATCGAAGTCTGTTCCCGGGACCTGCCGGTGCGCGCGCTGTTCTGCCAGGGCGACTGGCTGAACCAGCGCATGGCGCACATGGACCGCGCCCGTGACTACCTTGCGGGCCTCGAGTTCGTGGTGACGGTGGATCATTTCTGGCAGACAACAGCCGACTGGTCCGACATCGTGCTGCCCGCCTCGACCTTCCTGGAAGGCCGGGAACGGGTGCGCGATGTGGTCATCGCCGGCAACAGCGTGATGCTGCGCAGGCCCGTAATCCCGCCCGTGGGCGATTCCCGCCCCGACAGTGAGATCGAGCGGGCGCTGGCCGAACGTCTCGGGCTCGGCGACCATTTCAAGGCGTCGGGCGAAGATATCGTGCGCGCACAGATCGACGGTTCGACCGACCCCGCCATGCGGGGCATCACCTTCGACGGCCTCCTCGCCCGGGGCGGCGCCGCTGCGCTCCGTGTGCCGGCCGCACCCAACGTGCAGTATGCGGACCTGAAGTTCCCGACG